>NZ_JBHYJB010000036.1:0-118314 GCF_042740175.1 Streptomyces sp. NPDC059009
TCATCAAGACCATGAAGGACACCGGCGCCGACATGAGCGTCAAATACAAGGAGACCGCCCGCGGCGGCCTCGCCGTCAACATCATCGAATGCTGACCCACCGAATACTGAGCCGACTGAGCGGACTGAGCCGTCCGCAACGGATTGCCCGCCTCTGAACAGGGCACTCGTCAGGGGCGTCCACCACCACGGTGGACGCCCCTGACGCTCCCCGCCCTCCGGAGGCAGCCCATGGAATCCTCGGCCCGGCACGTAGCAGCCGCCGTCCTCGTGCTCGACTGCGCCGAGCCGGAACAACTCGCCGAGTTCTACGGGGAGTTGCTGGGCGCCGAGATACCCCGGGAACGCGACCTGGCCCGCATCGACATCACCGGCAGCGGCGGCGCCCGCATGGCGTTCCGCCGCGACAACGGCGCCGCACCCGCGACCTGGCCCCGCCCCGACGACTCCCAGCAGGCCCACCTCCAACTCCTCGTCCCCCGCGCGGACATGGACGCCATCGAGCGCCGCGTCATGGACCTCGGCGGCCGCCCCCTGGACACCAAGGACAACGACGGCACGCACGACTGCAGGCTGTACTCGGACCCGGCGGGCCACACGTTCTCGCTGCGCAGCGAGTAGCGCGCAGCTTCTTGGCAAGCGGATCGGGGCGTTCGAGGGTGGAGGGGCGCGGCTCCGGGAACCACTAGGCAACCCAGGAGGTTCACCGCCCGGCCTCCTCCCAGCCCCGGGAGACGCCCATGATCCGTGGCATCGACGTCAGTTCCTATCAGTCCTCCTTCAACACCGACGGTCTCTCCTTCGTCTTCATCAAGGCGACGGAGGGCCGCAGTTACGTGAATCCACGTCTGACCGCCCAGACGAAACTCGCCCGCGACGGCGGCTGCGTCGTCGGCTTCTACCACTTCCTGTGGCCGGGCAACATCGCGGCGCAGGCGGAGTACTTCGTGAAGAAGGCGCCGGAGAAGGAGGGGGATCTGCTGGCGGTGGACTGGGAGACGACCGGGGACCACACCCGCGCGAGCAACGCCGAGAAGGACCGCTTCATCCGAGAGGTGAAGCGACTTCGCCCGGACCATAGGGTCATGCTCTATTGCAATAGGGACTTTTGGCTCAATCACGACACAACGTCGTATGCGGGCGACGGTCTCTGGATCGCCGACTACGTGACGGCGGGCAAGCCCCGCATCAAGGCGAAGTGGACGATCCACCAGTACACGTCGACGCCGCTGGACAAGGACGTCGCGGCCTTCGACGACGAGGACGCGCTGCGGGACTGGGCAACTCCCTAGCGCCTCCCCGCCGTTGGGGCCGCGAGGTCCCGTACCGTCAGGCCCGCCACTCCGCCGTGCGCTCCGGGGACGCCTCCGCGAGGGCCTTCATGATCGTCTCGACGTCGCCCCTGTTGCCGTACACCGGCGTGCCCGGCTGCTGGCGCCAGGAGTCGTCGAGGCCGCCGTTGTCGACGGAGTCGAAGCCGAGTTCGTCGATGAGCGCCCGTACGACCTGCTTGGCGGCCTTGTCGTCGCCGGAGACCGGCAGGGCTACGCGGCCCGGGGTCCCCTTGGGGAGCGGCTTGTCGAGGATGTCCTCGGCGTAGGTGCCGTTGAACGCCTTGACGACCGGGTGGCCGAGCTGCCGCTCGGTCCAGCGGCTCTCGGTCAGGCCGTCCTCGATCGCGGCGATCCTGCCGTCCCGCTGCTGCGGGTAGTAGTTGCCGGTGTCGATGACGACGACGTTCTCGGCCGCGCCGTCGAGGATGCCCGCGGGCAGGTCCGGCCCCCGGCCCGCTCCGGCAGGTCCGGGCCGCCGATCGCGTCGAAGAGGACCTCCGCGCCCCGCCCGCCCGTGGCCCGCTCGGTCTCCGCCGCGAGATCCTGCTCGTCCGTGACGATGACGTGTTCCGCGCCCAGGGCGAGGAGTTCGGCGCGCTTCGCCGCGGTGCGGGTCGTGGCGAGCGGGATCGCGCCGATGCGCCGGGCCACCTGGATCGCGGCGGTGCCGACGCCGCTGGAGGCACCGGTGATCAGCACATGGTCGCCGGGCCGCAGCCCCGCCGTCTCCAGGAGCCCCCCGTACGCCGTCGTGTACGTGAGCCACGCGGCCGCCCCCGTCACCGCGTCGATCCCGGCGGGCCGCGCCACCACGGCGCTCTCGGGCAGCACGATCCGCTCGGCGTAGACGCCCTGCGCGCCCATCTCGATGCCGGGCCCCGTCATCACGGGGTCGCCCGGCGCGAACGCGGTGACGCCCTCGCCGACCGCCTCCACCACGCCCGCCGCCTCGTAGCCGAGCCGGGAGCCGGGCAGGGTCGGCCGGTAGTAGTACGTCCCCGCGCGGAAGAGGGCCTCGGCACGGTTGAGGCCCAACGCCTCGACGCGGATGAGGAGTTGGCCGGGGGCCGGGGCCGCGAGGTCCAGCTCCTTGGTCTGGAGGACCTCGGGGCCGCCGAGGGTGTCGAAGACGACGGTGGGGACGGAGAGCAGGGTCGGTGTTGTCATGACGATCACGGTAGGCGGGGCCTGGAGAGACGAACCATGGTTGCTGGTCTCTCTTTCATGTCCGTACGTCTCTGACATTCAAGAGGTCGCTACCGTACGGGACATGGATGTACTCAGTGACGCGATCGCCGCCATGCGCATGGGCCGCCCGCACTCGGGGCTCCGGGAGAAGTTCGCCCCGTGGGGCGTGCACTTCGGGACGCATGGCGGGGCCGGGTTCCATGTGGTGCTGCAGGGGTCGGCCTGGCTCATCCCGGAGGGGGGTGAGGGCCAGAAGGCCGGTGAGCCCGTCGCGCTCGGGCCCGGCGACGTCGTCTTCCTCGCCCATGGCTACGGGCATGCGCTGGTGAGCGAGCCGGGTGTGGAGGTGGAGCGGTTCGACCTGGAGGAGGACGGCTCGTGGCCCGACTTCCCTTCGCCCGCGGCCCGTTCCGACGGACGGCGGCCCGACACCGTGCTGCTCTGCGGCGCCTACCGGCTCGACCGGGCCCGTGCCCACCCGCTGCTCTCGGAGCTGCCCGCGGTGGTGCATCTGCCCGCGCGGGTCGGCTCGCATCCCTCGCTGCGCGGCGCGGTCGAGCTGCTCGGGGCGGAGCTGGCGGATCCGCAGCCGGGGTCCGACACGATCGTGTCGGCTCTCCTCGACACACTGCTGCTGTACATCCTGCGGGCCTGGTGGCTGCGGGAGCGGCACGGGTCCGGGCATCCGACCGGGTGGGCCGCCGCGCTCGCCGATCCGTCGGTGGCGGCGGCGCTGCATGCGGTGCACGACGATCCCGGGCGGGCGTGGACCGTGGCGGAGCTGGGGGCGCTGACGGGGCTCTCGCGGGCGCCGTTCGCGCGGCGGTTCGCGGGGGCGGTGGGGGTGCCGCCGCTGGCGTATGTGACGTGGTGGCGGATGACAGTGGCGGGGCGGGTGCTGCGGGAGGGCGACGCGCCGTTGCGGATCGTCGCCCAACAGGCCGGGTACGCCTCGGAGTTCGCCTTCGCCAAGGCGTTCAAGCGGGAGTTCGGGGTGGCGCCGGGGCGGTATCGGAAGGTGCGGGTCGCCGGGTGAGGGGGGTGGTTCCTTTCCCCGATCCCGCCCCTTCCCGAATACGGCGACTGCGTCGCCCCTGGGGTGCCCGTGCTGGGGCTTTGCCCCTAGACCCCCTTTTCGGCCTGGACGGCCTCGTCCTCAAACGCCGGACGGGCTGATTCCTTCCAACCTCCCCATCGTCGCCTCCAGTTCCGTCCGCGCCGCCCGCTCCGCCTCGTCCCCGTCCCCCTCCGCCACCGCCCGTACGAGTGCCTCGTGCGCCTCGTCCCCGTGGTTGGACTCGTCCGCCCGTACGCCCGTCAGGTCCAGCAGGGCGATGAGCCCCTCCCGCAGCGCGGGGGCGAACTCGGCGAAGAGGTCGGCGAGTACGGGGTTGTGGGCGGCCGCCACCACCGCCGCGTGCAGGGCGATGTCGGCGTCGACGAAGGCCGGGTCGGGGCCCGCGGACGCCGCCCGGCGCCCCTCGAGGGCCGCTCGCATCGCGCTGATGTCCTCGTCCGTGCGGCGGTGCGCGGCGAGGCGGGCCGCCTGGACCTCGACCAGCATCCGGACCTCGTAGACGTCTCCAACTGCCGCTCTGCGCAGGCGCGTCGGCCAGTCCTCCTTCGCCTCCGCCGCCGTGACGAAGACCCCGGCGCCCTGCCGGGCCCGCACCAGGCCCGCACCCGCGAGCGCACGCAGCGCCTCGCGGACCGTGGAGCGGCCCACGCCGAGCTCCTTAGCGAGGGTCGTCTCGCCGGGCAGCTTGCTGCCGACCGGCCAGTGGCCCTCGGAGATCTGGGCGCGCAGGCGTGCCGCCGCCTGTTCGACCAGCGGGCTGGGGCGGAGGGCGCCGAGCGAGGGCGCAGATGAAGGCGAGGACGGAGACGGAGACGGGGATGAGGGTGAGGGCGAGGGTGGGGGCACCTCGGGCTCCAACTTGTCTGAGGAGTACTTGTCTGAGGACCTGAGCTGTGGTTAGTGTAGCCGCATGATCTTCCGTGGTCTCCTTCTCGGCCGCCGCGGCGGGGCCTGACGCGACCGGCACCCCGCCGCGGGGTGCCGTGCTGCCGGTCGTCACGCCACCACCACGACCGAGCGACCGAACAGAGGCCCCACCCATGTACCCCTGGAATCCGCAGCGCCCGAGCGCCATGCCCTTCCACCGCTACCGCCCTTACGAGGAGCGGGTCAACGTCCCTGTGCAGGAACGGAGTTGGCCCGGCCGCCGCATCACCGAGGCGCCCCTCTGGGTCCCCGTCGACCTGCGCGACGGCAATCAGGCGCTCGTCGAGCCGATGGACACCGAGCGCAAGCACCGCCTCTTCGACCTGCTGGTCCGCAGGGGGTTCAAGGAGATCGAGATCGGCTATCCGTCCGCCTCCCGGACCGATTTCGACTTCGTCCGTCACGTCGTCTCGCTCTGCGCCTCCGGCGCCGTGCCCGACGACGTCACGCCCGTCGTCTTCACCCCGGCCAGGCCCGACCTCATCGACCGGACCTTCGAGTCCATCGACGGGCTGCCGCGCGCCGTGGTGCACCTGTACATCGCCACCTCGCCCGTGTGGCGCGACGTCGTGCTGGGGAAGGACCGGGAGGCCGTGGCCGCCACCGTGCGGGAGGCCGCGGAGCGCATGGCGCGGCGCGCGGCCGAGCGGCCGGACGCGGACATCCGCTTCCAGTTCTCGCCCGAGACCTTCAACCTGACCGAGCCCGACTACATCATCGAACTCTGCGACATGGTCAGCGAGTTGTGGGACGCCCGGCCGGAGCGGCCCGTCACACACAACCTTCCGGCCACTGTCGAAATCGCCACGCCGAACGTGTACGCGGATCAGATTGAGTACATGCACCGGAATCTGGCCCGACGCGACTCCGTCATTCTGTCCGTGCACCCGCACAACGACCGCGGCACCGGCGTGGCCTGCGCCGAACTCGCCGTCCTGGCGGGCGCGCAGCGCGTGGAGGGATGCCTGTTCGGCAACGGCGAGCGGACGGGGAACGTCGACCTCGTGACGCTGGCGCTCAATCTGTACGCGCAGGGCGTGGACCCGATGGTCGACTTCTCCGACATCGACGCCGTGCGGGACGTCGTCGAGCACTGCAACCGCATCCCCGTGCACCCCCGCCACCCGTACGCGGGCGAGCTCACCCACACCGCGTTCTCCGGCACCCATCAGGACGCGATCAGCAAGGGATTCATCCAACACAGCGCGAGGGCAGCCGAGTTGGGGGTAGCGGAGAGCGAGGCGCCGTGGGAGGTGCCGTATCTGCCGATCGACCCGGCGGACATCGGGCGCAGTTACGAGGCGGTGATCCGCGTCAACTCCCAGTCGGGCAAGGGCGGCATGGCGTATCTGCTGCGCGAGCACCACGGCCTGGACCTGCCGCGGCGGCTGCGGCCGGACTTCTCGCGGGTGGTGCAGGAGGCGACGGACGACAGCGGGCGCGAGGCGACACCGAAGGAGCTGTACGAGCTGTTCCGGGTGACCTATCTGGCGCCGGGGACCGACGGGGATCATGTGGCGCTGTCCTCCTGGACCGTCGACCGCGATCCGTCGACCGGCGCGCACCGCTTCGTCTGCACCCTCCAGATCGGCGACAGGGCGGGGGACTTCGAGGGGGTGGGGAACGGTCCGCTGTCGGCGTTCGTGGACGCCCTCGCGGGCGCGGGCATCGCCGTCGACATCCTCGACTACTCCGAGCACGCCACCACCGCGGGTCCGGGCAGTGAGGCCGTCGCGTACGCGGAGTGCCGCGTCGGCGGGGACGCGGGAGAGACGTACTGGGGTGCCGGCCGGGACACCTCCGTGCTCACGGCGTCCGTGCACGCGGTCCTGGCGGCCGTGAACCGGGCGGGGGCGGGACGGTGACGACGGCCCCGACGGCCACGGCGGTGGCTGCGACGCCGGTGCTGGCGGCCACGGATGTGACGGTCGTGCGCGACGGCCGCCCCATCCTGGACGACGTCTCGCTCACCGTGCGGCCGGGCGAGCACTGGGCGCTGCTCGGCGCCAACGGGGCGGGAAAGTCAACCCTGTTGAGCCTCCTCGGCGCGGTCGCGCATCCCACGCACGGCTCGGTCGAGGTGCTCGGGCGGCGCCTCGGGAGCGTCGATCTGCGGGAGCTGCGGACGTACGTGGGTCATGTGAACCCGCGCCACCCGCTGCGCTCCCCGCTGTCCGTGCGCCACGTCGTCCTGACGGGCCTGACCAACAGCGTGGAGCCCCTCCCCCGCTGGCGGCCGACGCCGGAGCAGGAGCGGCGGGCGGACGAGCTGATCGCGCTGCTCGGGCTCGCCCACCGGTCCGGCGCGCGCTGGCCGACGCTCTCCCAGGGTGAGCGCGGCCGGGCCCTGATCGCCCGCTCGCTGATGCCGCAGCCGCAGCTCGTCCTGCTCGACGAGCCCGCGACGGGGCTCGATCTCGCGGGCCGCGAGGGGCTGTTGGACAGTCTGGACGCGCTGCGGAAGGGCCATCCGGAGCTCGCGACGGTCCTGGTCACCCATCACCTGGAGGAGCTGCCGTCCGGTACGTCGCACGCGCTGCTGCTGCGGGACGGGCGGGCGCTCGCCTCGGGTGCCGTCGGGTCGGTGCTCACCAGCGACCTGGTGACCAAGTGCTTCGACCACCCGGTGGAGCTGGCGCGCACGGACGGGCGCTGGAGCGTACGCACCCGGCGCTGACGCCGGACATGGCGGTGGGGCCCGGTGCGCTCGCATGCGCCCCGGGCCCCATCACCGCAGGGCCGTATCGCCCTACTTGTTCAAGCTCGCCCAGAACTCATCAAAGCTGAGCTTCTTGTCCGAGTTGAGGTCCTTGGTGCCTATGACGGCCTCCGCCACGGCCTCGGTGACGTGGAAGTCCCCCATCTGCGCCATGGCGGTCTTCCACTCTGCCGCCGTGATGAAGCCGTCGCCGTCCTGGTCGAACCGGTCGAACGTCTTGCGCGCTTCCTCGATGTCCGCCACCGCGTCCACCCCTTCTTGTTGCCCTACTGACGGGCCACAGGGTATCCGCAGGTCATCTGAAGATCCCCGTGTGCCCCAAGGAGTAGCGGCCGGGCTGCGGATAGACGGCGAGGCCGTGGGGTCCGCCGCCCACGGGGATGCGGGCGAGCTGGACGCCGGTGCGGGTGTCGATGGCGTACACCTCGGAGTCGTAACGCCCGGACAGCCACAGGGTGTTGCCGTCGGCGGAGACGCCGCCCATGTCGGGGCTGCCGCCCTGGGGGAGCTTCCACTTCTTGGTGAGCTTGTTCTTCGGGAAGTCGAAGACGGAGATGGTGCCCTCGCCGCGGTTGGAGATGTACATCTCCTTGGAGTCGCGGCTGACGTACAGGCCGTGGCAGCCCTTGCCGGTGGGCAGCAGCTTCGGGGTGGTGAACCTCTTGCCGTCCAGGACCCACATGCCGTGCGCCATCATGTCGGCGATGTAGAAGGTCTTGCCGTCCGGGGACATCTTCACGTCCTGCGGCATGGCGCCCTCGAAGGGCAGCTTCTGCTGGCCGACGATCTCCATCTTCTCGGTGTCGACCTTGAGGAGCTCGCCGGAGAACTCACAGGAGACGATGAAGTACCGGCCGTCCATGGAGAAGTCGGCGTGGTTGACGCCCGCGCAGGTCACCGGGACGGTCTTCACCCGGTTCATGGTTCTGGGGTCGCGGAAGACCAGCTCGCGGTCCATGGAGGCCATGACGACGGCGTACTTGCCGTTCGGCGTGAAGTAGAGGTTGTAGGGGTCGGAGACCTCGACGGTGCGCCCGGTCTTGCCGGTGGCGGGGTCGATGGCGGTGAGTGAGTCGCCCAGGTCGTTGTTGACCCAGAGGGTCTTCATGTCCCAGGAGGGGACGACGTGCTGGGGCTGGTTGCCGACCGGGATGGTCTCGACGACCTCGTACGTCTTGGGGTCGATGACGGAGACGGTGTTGGAGTTGGTGTTGGGCACGTAGACGCGCGGCAGGAACTTCTTGACCTCCGGCTGGAGGGCGTTCGGGCGGTCAGCGGCGTAGGCGTCCTTCGGGTCGAGGACGGGCGGCATGCCGGGCAGCCCGGGCACGACCTTCGGCTTGGCGGGGGGCTTGCGCACGCCCTGGGTGCCGAGGGCCTCGTTGGCGCGCTTGCCGTCGGTGCCGCAGCCGGCGAGCGCGGCGAGGACGGCGCCGGCGGCGAGGAGCGCGCCGGTGCGCTTGGTGAGGGCCAGTTTCTGGCTCGGCTTCTGGTTCGGCTTCTGGTTCGGCTTGTGGTTCATCAGGTCAGCAGCTCCGTGGTCGTCACCGCGCGCAGGCCGCGGCGGTCGAGTTCTTCCAGGACGGCGGGGAGCGCGGCCACCGTGTCCGCGTACCCGAAGTGGAGGCTCACCACGGAGCCCGGGCGGATCTCCGCGGCGACCTTGCGGGTGATCGCGGGGGCGCCCGGCGAGGTGAAGTCGAGGGAGTCGACGTCGTACGAGAGGACGTGCGGGTAGCCGGCGCGGCGGGCCAGGCGCTCCACGAGGGGCGTCGCGGTCTGCGTGCGGGAGGGCCGGAACCAGGTGCCGATGGAGCCGGTGAGGCGGCGGAGCCGGTCCGCGCAGCCGGTGATCTCGGCGTACGCCTCGGCCTCGGTCATCGCGTTGATGTCGCGGTGGTGGTGGGTGTGGTTGCCGAGGTCGTGGCCGCCGTCGAGAATGCGCCGGGCCAGGTCCGGGTGTTCGTCGAGCCAGGTGCCGACGGCGAGGACGGTGACGTGGGCGCCCGCCTGCTCGGCCTGGCCGAGCAGGGCCTTCGCGATGGCCGGGTCGCCCTGGCCGTGGAAGGTGAGAGCGACCCGGGGGCGGGCGCCGGGGCCGTGCGCGATCTGGGCGGGCAGGCCGGGGAAGCGGCGGGGGGCGGGGGCGGCGGCCGGGCGGCGGGCCTTGGCTGCGGGGTGGTCGAGGCGGTCGCCCGTGGGTGCCGGGCGGTCGGGCGCGGGGGTCTCGGGGTCGCCGGTCGCGCAGCCCGTGGTGAGCGCGCCCGCGACGATCAGCCCGGCGCCCGCGCGCAGGGCTCCACGACGGTCTGTCTCGGTCACCCGGCCATTTAATAGGCAAAGCTTCGGGAAACTGGTGATTTGCCCCTTTCGGGACTGTTGCGCGTCGCAGCCCTTGGGTATCGCCCGCCACAGCGGGCTCTTAACCAGCGTTTACCAGGCAGGTGGCCCATCTCACCAAGGATTCACCCCTAAAGTGCAATGGTTAGTCCCTGTATGTCCTGGTTGGGACTTTTGGATCCCTGGGTCCCGTCTGCCATAGTCGGAGCCACGACCCCCATTGACCCGGGCTCAGGTCGTCATCAGCGGCCGTGGACCACACCCCTTCCGGTCCCGGCCCTCCGCGAAAAGCCCCCACGGCGCCGCACCAGGCTCCCGGGGGCTTTCGTGTACCCGGACCGCCGCGGGTCCGGGCGGGCTCAGCGGTCGACGACGCGCATCTCGAACCAGGTCGTCTTGCCGCGCGGCAGCAGGTCCACGCCCCAGCGGTCGGAGAGCTTGTCGACGAGGAAGAGGCCGCGGCCGCTGACGTCGAGGTCGCGGACGGGCATCAGGCAGGGCAGCCCGCGCGAGGGGTCGCGCACCTCGACCCGCAGCCAGCCGCGCCGCCGCAGCATCCGCAGGCCGAAGACGCGGGCACCGGTGTGCCGCACGGCGTTGCCGACGAGTTCGGAGACGAGGAGCACGACATCCTCGGTGAGCTTCGGGGTCAGGCCCCAGTGGCGCAGGACGACGACCTGGGCGAGGCGGCGCGCGATGGCGGCGGATTCCGGGCGCGACGGCAGCGGAACCTCCGCGTCCGTCGGATTGCCGAACAACTCCAGCGCCTTCAGCGCGTGTTCGTCCTCAACCGCCGGCGACCAGCGTGCCGCGGTCGCACTCACGTGCCGCCGCGGCGGTTCGATACCCTCCAGCCCCGCCATGTCCACCATCATGGCCGCCCAGAGCGCTCTCCGGGGCCGTTCCGGCGGAATAAGCCCCCCGGAACGCCTCATTCCGGGGGGTCAAGTAGGCATATGCCGTTGGCAGTTAAGGGTCCGGCACACCCGCTCCGACCTGCGATGACTTCTCGCTTACGAGTGATCACCGAGCGCCTCGGCCAAGGTTGCCTTAAGGTTCGCTTAAGTCAGCCCTAATCCGCCCCTTCGGGGGACACGCCTGGCTGACGGCCCCTCAACTACCGCGAATTCAGACGAATTTGGCCTTACCGGGACCCTCCTCGACGAAGCTGCGCATGCCGCGCTCCCGGTCCTCGGTCGCGAACAGGCCCGCGAACCAGGTGCGTTCGACGGCCAGGCCGGTGTCGATGTCGGTCTCCAGACCCGAGTCGATCGACTCCTTGGCGGCGCGCAGCGCGAGCGCCGGGCCCTGGGCGAGCCGGGCGGCCCAGGTGTGCGCCTGCTCGTACACCTCGGCGGCGGGCACGACGCGGTCCACCAGGCCGAGCGTGAGCGCCTCCTCGGCCTTGACCATGCGTCCGGTGAAGATGAGGTCCTTCGCCTTGGACGGGCCGATGAGGCGGGCCAGGCGCTGGGTGCCGCCCGCGCCCGGGATCAGGCCGAGCAGTATCTCCGGCTGGCCCAGCTTGGCGTTGTCCCCGGCGATGCGGAAATCGGCGCAGAGCGCCAACTCGCAGCCGCCGCCGAGCGCGTAGCCGGTGACGGCGGCGACGACGGGCTTGGGGATGCGGGCCACGGCCGTGAAGCACTCCTGCAGTTCGCGGGAGCGCAGGACCATCGCGGTGTGGTCCATGTTCTGCATTTCCTTGATGTCCGCCCCGGCGGCGAAGACCTTCTCGCCCCCGTACAGGACGACGGCCCGCACGTCGGTGCGGGCCGTCGCTTCCTCGGCGAGCTCCTTGAGGCGGTCCTGGGTGGCGCTGTCCAGGGCGTTCATCGGCGGACGGTCGAGGCGGATCGTGCCGACGCCCTCGGCTACTTCAAGAGTCGCTGTCATGACCGCAGGCTAACGGGCGTTCACCCCCTGCGGTCCAGGGCGCGGGTCACATCAGGGGGCGCTCCGGGGGGCGCTCCAGGGGTGCTATGCCTTCCACTTCTCCCAGGACATGTTCCAGCCGTTGTAGCCGTTCTCCGGGGCGATGGTCTTGTCGTGCGTGTTCTTCACGACCACGACGTCACCGGTCATCGAGTTGTCGAAGAACCAGGCGGCGGGGACCTTCTTGTCGTAGCCGCCGCGCACGTCGCGCAGGCCGATGCAGCCGTGGCTGGAGTTGACGTTGCCGAAGGTGCCGCCGCCCCAGTAGTTGCCGTGGATGAAGGTGCCGGAGTTCGACAGGCGCTGGGCGTGCGGGACGTCCTTGATGTCGTACTCGCCGCCGTAGCCGACCGTGTCACCGTTCATGCGGGTCACCTCGAGGCGCTCGCTGATGACCATCTGGCCGTTCCACGTCTCGTAGCCGGGCTTGCCCGTGGTCACCGGGATCTTCTTGATGAGCTTGCCGTCGCGGACGACCTTCATCTGGTGCGTCTTGGCGTCGACGGTGGAGACCTGGCTGCGGCCGATCGTGAACTTCAGGGTCTTGGCCTGCTTGCCGTAGACGCCGGGGCGGCCCTCGACGCCGTCGAGGTTGAGGTCGACGGTGACCTTCGTGCCGGACTTCCAGTACTTCTCCGGGCGGAAGTCCAGGCGGTCGTTGCCGAACCAGTGGCCCTCGACCGGGACCGACGGCTCGGTCTTGATCTTTATCGCCTTCTGCACGGCCTTCGGGTCGGTGATGCCGCGCGTGAAGTGCACCGAGAAGGGCATCCCCACGCCGACCTTGGAGCCGTCCTCCGGAGTGAACTGGCCGACGAAGGTGTTCTGCGGGACCAGCGTCGTGAAGTCCGAGTCCTTGGCGGCCGTGCGGCCGTCGGAGTCCTTCGCGACCGCGTGCACCTCGTACTTCGTCGACGCCGCGAGGTGCCCGTCCGGGATCCAGCGGGCGCCGTCCGCGGCGATCCTGCCGGGTATCTCCTTGCCCTTCGGGTCCTTCACGGTGACCTCGGACAGCTTGCCCTTGGCCGCGGATATCTTCAGGGCGCCGCTGGTGGCGACCTTGTCCGCGCCGTCCTTCGGGGCGATCGTCACGACCGCCTGCGACGGGGCGTTCTTGTCCGCCCCGCCCTTGTCCTTGCCGCCCGAGTCCGAGCCGCCTCCCCCGCCGCACGCGGCGACGAGCAGCAGCGTCGCACCCGAGGCGAGCGCGAGAGCGGCCCTCGCGCCCCTCCCGTGCTTCCGCCCCCGGCCGTACGCGTCAACCGACGCCCCCGATATCGGTCGCCCGTTCAAGATGTCTTCTCCCCTCGCACGGCCTGGACCAGGCCCGCACCCTCGCGCACCCCCGTGCGCGTATGCGCTCAGATCGCGCACTGCGCTAGGTAACCACACGCCTCTGACCGATGGATCCCCGCCAATGTCACCGTTCAGTCCCAACCTCGTGTGTGGTGCGGGCAGTCCCTTCACACGACCCCCTTCACCCTCGTCTCACCCGGCCTTCTTCCAGTCCTTCCACTCCATGTTCCAACCGCTGAGCCCGTTGTCAGGAGCGACTTTCTTGTCATCGCTGTTGACGACTTCGACGACGTCCCCGATGAGGGTGCGGTCGAAGAACCAGCCCGCGGGCGTCGCTGAGCTGCCGCCCTTCACATCGCGCAGGCCCACGCAGCCATGGCTGACATTCGTGTTGCCGGGGGCGTTCGGCGACCAGTAGTTGCCGTGCAGGAAGGTCCCGGAGGTGGTGAGGCGGATGGCGTGCGGGACGTCCTTGATGTCGTACTCGCCCTTGCCGTCGTCGTCGGTGAAGCCGACCGTCGCGCCGTTCATGCGCGTCACCTCGTACATCTCCGCGACCACCATCCTCCCGTTGTACGTGGTGGTCTTGGGGGCGCCCGCGGTGATCGGGACGGTGGAGAGGACCTCCCCGTCGCGGCGCACCTCCATGGTGTGCGCGGCGGCGTCGACGAGGCTGACCTGGCTGCGGCCGACCGTGAACGTGAACGACTTGTCCTGCAGCCCGTAGACACCGGGCGCCGCCTGCACGTCGCGCAGGTCCAGGTCGACGGTGACCTTCGTACCGGGCTTCCAGTACTTCTCCGGGCGGAAGTCCAGGCGGGTGTCGCCGAACCAGTGCGGGGCGATGTCCACGGCCGGCTTCGACGTGACGCGGATGGCGCGCTGCACGGCCGCCCGGTCGGAGATCTCCCGGTTGAACTCCAGGGACACGATCATGCCGGTGCCGACGGTCGCCCGGTTCTCCGGCGTCACGTACCCGATGAAGCGCTCGTCGGGCACATACGTCGTGAACGTCGTGTGCCGGGCCGAGCGGCGGCCGTGCCCGTCGAGGGCGACCGCGTCGACGCTGTACTTCGCGGCGAGCGGCAGCGCACCCGGGTCCAGCGGCCGCCACGTCATGCCGTCCTCGTCGATGCGGCCCGGCACGTCGAACTCCTGGGCGTCCTGCGCCCGGACGACCTTCACCGACTCCAGGCGCCCGTCCGGGACGGACACCTCGATCCGCTCGTTCGGCTTCACGCCCTTGGCGCCGTCGTCCGGCGCCACCTTGATCGCGTCCTCGGGCGACCGGGGCTTGCCGAACATCCCGTCAAGGCCGGTGCCGGAACAGCCCGCGGCCCCGGCCAGCAGTCCTGCCCATGTCAGTACGGCGGCCAGCGCGGCCCCTGCGCGCCGTGCGCGCCTCGCTACCTGTGTCACGTAGGTGCCAACGACCGTGCCCCTCCTGGGGAAACGTGAGTGCGACGCACCCGCTGGGCAGAACAGTGGGGAGGACCGGCCCGGGAGGCCGCGGCCGGGACGCCGTGCGCCTTGTGCCCCGCCGGTCCCGGTGAGCCGCGGGAGGCTGAACGGTGTCGAGCGCACCCGAGCAGGAGGCAGTACAGGAGGGGCGCGGCGGTCATGCGGTGCGCGCGAGCGAGCGGGCGGCGCTGAACGGCGTACGGAGGAAGGGGCGCCCGCGGCCCGCCCCGCCGGTGTGGCCCGGGGCGCCGACGCCGCTCGGGGCGCGCTTCCGGGTGGGCCCGGACGGCGTCGCGGGCACCAACTTCGCGCTGTGGGCGGGCGGGGCGGACTCCGTGGAGCTGTGCCTCTTCGACGACGACGGGGCCGAGACCCGCTGCCCGCTGACCGAGCTGACCCATGAGATCTGGCACGGCTTCGTGCCGGGCGTGCACCCCGGGCAGCGCTACGGCTACCGCGTGCACGGCCGCTGGGACCCGTGGACGGGCGCCCGCTGGAACCCGGCGAAGCTGCTCCTCGACCCGTACGCACGGGCGGTGGACGGCGCCAAAGGAAATGATTACAGCACTCTCCCCGCCGAGGTGTACGGGCACGTCCGCGACTGGCCCCAGCAGCATGTCGCGGACACCGTGCGCGACGACCGGGACTCCGCCCCGTACGTCCCGAAGGGCGTCGTGGTGCACGACGACGCGCCGGACGACGAGTGGGCCGACGACCGCCGCCCGAAGACCCCGTGGGCGGACTCGGTCATCTACGAGCTCCATGTGAAGGGCTTCACCAAACTCCACCCGGGGATCCCCGAGGAACTGCGCGGCACGTACGCGGGCCTTGCGCACCCGGCGGCGATCGAGCACCTGGTGAAGCTGGGCGTGACGGCGGTGGAGCTGTTGCCCGTGCACCAATTCGCCCATGAGGACCACCTGTTGAGGCGGGGCCTGCGCAACTACTGGGGCTACAACTCCATCGGCTACTTCGCCCCGCACGCGGCGTACGCGGCGTCGGGGACGCGCGGCCAGCAGGTCGGCGAGTTCCGGCGGATGGTGCGGGCGCTGCACGAGGCCGGGATCGAGGTGATCCTGGACGTCGTCTACAACCACACGGCGGAGGCGGGCGAGCTGGGCCCGATGCTGTCGCTGCGCGGCATCGACAACCGCGCGTACTACCGGCTGCAGGACGACGCGCGGCGGTACGCGGACTACACGGGCTGCGGCAACACCCTGAGCGTGGTGCAGCCGCACGTGCTGCGGCTGATCACGGACTCGCTGCGGTACTGGGTGTCGGAGATGGGGGTGGACGGCTTCCGCTTCGACCTGGCCGCCGCTCTGGCCCGGTCCTTCCACGACGTCGACATGCTGTCGCCGTTCCTCGCGGTGATCGCGCAGGACCCGGTGCTGCGGCGCGTGAAGCTGATCGCGGAGCCGTGGGACGTGGGCTCCGGCGGCTACCAGGTGGGCGCCTTCCCGCCGCTGTGGACGGAGTGGAACGACCGCTACCGGGGCGCGGTGCGGGACTTCTGGCGCGGCGCGCTGCCGGACGTCCGGGACCTGGGCTACCGGCTCTCCGGGTCGAGCGACCTGTACGCATGGGGCGGCCGGCGCCCGTACGCCTCCGTCAACTTCGTGACGGCCCACGACGGGTTCACACTGCGGGACCTGGTCACGTACGAGCGCAAGCACAACGAGAAGAACGGGGAGGGGAACCGGGACGGGTCCGACGACAACCGGTCCTGGAACTGCGGGGTGGAGGGCGAGACGGACGACGAGGCCGTACGCGCCCTGCGCCGACGGCAGTTGCGGAACCTCCTCACGACGCTGCTGCTGTCCACCGGGGTGCCGATGCTGGTCGCGGGCGACGAGATGGGGCGTACGCAGGGGGGCAGCAACAACGCGTACTGCCAGGACAACGAGGTGAGTTGGGTCGACTGGGGGAACCTGGACGACCCGGGCTGCCGGGGGCTGTTCGAGCTGGCCGCGCGGCTGATCGCGCTGCGGCACGCCCATCCGGTGCTGCGGCGGCGGGCGTTCTTCTCGGGGCGGGCGCATTCGGCGGACGGGCTGCGGGACCTGGCGTGGTTCACGGACCGGGGCGAGGAGATGACGGAGGCGGACTGGTACGCGCCCGCGGCGACGCTCGGGATGTACCTGTCGGGGCTCGACATTCCCGGGCGGGACGCGCGGGGGGCGGCGGTGCGGGACGAGAGCTTTCTGGCGGTGTTCCACGCGGGCGACCGGGGGGTCAGCTTTGTGCTTCCCGGGGAGCCGTGGGGGGCGGCGTACGAGGTGGTGGTGGATACGGCGGTCGAGGAGCAGGGGGAGGTGCCGGGGGTGGTGTGCCGGGGTGGGGAGTCGGTGGTGGTGGGAGCGCGGTCTGTGGTGCTGTTGCGGGTGGTGGGGGGTTGAGGGGGTGCCTCCGGCGTTTGAGGACGAGCCCTTGAGGCGATATCGGGTGCCCCAGGGCGACGGAGTCGCCGTTTCGGGAAGGGGCGGGGTTGGGGAAGAGGAACTAGCCCAGGATGCCCCGGTCGTACGCGACAGCGACCGCCGCCGCGCGGTCCTTCACGCCCAACTTCCCGTAGATGTGCGTCAGATGCGTCTTCACCGTCGCCTCGCTGATGAACAGCTCCCGCGCGATCTCACGGTTCGCCGTGCCCTTCGCCACCAGGACGAGGACCTCCCGCTCGCGGGCGGACAGGGACGCGTCCGGCGCCGCAGCCGGGGTGCGGACCGCCGAGACCAGGCGGGACGCCACCGCGGGCGAGAGCACCGTCCGCCCCTGCGCGGCAGCCCGTACCGCCGTGAAGAGCTCCTCGCGCGGCGCGTCCTTGAGGAGGTAGCCCGTCGCGCCCGCCTCGATCGCGGGCAGCGTGTCGGAGTCCGTGTCGTACGTGGTGAGGACGAGGACACGGGCGCGGGCGCCGCGGCGGGTGAGTTCGGCGATCGCGTCGACGCCGTTGCCGCCGGGCATGCGGAGGTCCATCAGGACGACGTCCGGGTCCAGGGCCGCCACCTGGCCGAGCGCGGCCACGCCGTCGGACGCCTCGCCGAGTACGGAGAAGTCCGGGGACGACTCGAACATGCCGCGCAGCCCGTCCCGTACGACGGGGTGGTCGTCGACGATCAGGAGGGTGATGACCTCGGGGTTCGAGGCCGCGCCCGAAGTGTTCTCAGCGTTCATCGCGCACCAACGGTACGCGAGCCGACACCGCCGTGCCGTGTCCCGGCTCGGACTCCACCGTGAGGGAGCCCGCGACGCGCTCCGCGCGGGCCCGCATGCCGTCGAGGCCGAAGCCGCCCGTGCCGGATCGGGCCGGCAGGCCGAGCGGGTCGAAGCCGGTGCCGTCGTCGCGGACGTCCAGCGTGACCTCGCCGTCCATGTAGGAGAGCGTCACGCCCACGCGCGTGGGCGCCGCGTGCCGGGAGGCGTTCGAGAGGGCCTCCTGGGCGATGCGGAGGAGGGTGGACTCCAGTTCCTCGTGGAGGGGGGTTGTCGTGCCCGTCGTCGTGAACTGGGCGCGGACTCCCGTGCGTTCGGACCACTCCGTCACCGTCTTCTTCAGCGCCTCCGGCAGCGTGTCGTGCTCCAGGGCGACCGGCGCGAGGTTCTGCACGGAGCGGCGGGCCTCGCCGAGGCTGTGCCGGGCCAGGTCGGCGGCGCGGTCGAGGTGCTCGTGGGCGACCGCCCGGTCCGGGGCGTTCGCGACGACCTGGAGCTGGGCGATGATGCCCGTGAGCCCTTGGGCGATGGTGTCGTGGATCTCGGCGGCCAGGCGGCGGCGCTCGTCGGCGACGCCCGCCTCCCGTGCCTGGACGAGGAGTTGGGCGTGCAGGGCCGCGTTCTCGTCCAGGGCCTGCTGGAGCGCGGCGTTGGTGCGCTCCAGCTCCTGGATGGTGTCGGCCTGGGCCGCGGCCCGCTCGTCCTCCTTGGCGGCGAGGTGCCCCATGACGGTGATCAGGGCCATGTTGACCGCGAGCAGCGCCCCGAAGAGCACCCAGGCGAGCGGGCCGTCGGGCGGCAGGCCGCCGGCCTGGGAACCGGCCAGGACCACGGCCGTGGCGAAGAGCCCCGGCCGCAGCAGGCGCCTCGGGAGCAGCTGGGCGGCGCCGAAGTAGCCGCTCGCGGCGTAGAACACGAAGAACGGGTTCAGCCAGGACAGGACGAAGCCGATCGCCCAGCGGACCCCGTAGTAGACGGTCCCGGCGACGGAGGGGCCGGGGCGGGTGCGGGCCGCCCGGTTCCACCAGACCTGGAGGGCCGCCGCGGCGGCGGTCAGACTCCCCGCCACGGCCCAGTCGGCCCGGCCCATGCCGATGACGTTCGTCGTGGCCGCCGAGATGGCGAAGCCGAAGCCGAGGAGGGCGTAGGGCCCGTACCGGTTGAAGGCGCCCCAGCGCTCCTCGACGGTGGTCGCGGCGTCGCGGCCCGGTCCCGTGCTCATGCACCCAGTCTGCATCGCTTCCCCGTCGACACCCTCGAACCTGTCGCCCCCGTCGCCCACCGGCTCACTCCCAGCGGAACCAGCGCGCGGCGGCGCCGGTGAGCAGGGCCGTCCACACCACCATGACGGCCAGGTGGGACCAGCTCGGCCAGTCCCCCGTGGCCGCCTGGTTGAGGGCCTGGGCGGCGGCGCCGAAGGGGGTGTACTCGACGACGCGGGCGAGGCCGTCGGGCATGGCCTGGACGGGCAGCCAGACGCCCGCGCAGAACATCATCGGGAAGAAGACGACCGTGCCGATCGCGTTGGCGATCTTCGAGGTGCGGGCCCGGGACGAGACGACCGCGCCGAGCCCGAGCGCGACGAGGATCGCGAGGACCAGGGCGAGGAGGTAGCCGGCGGGCTGCTCCGGCAACGGCACGTCGAAGGCGGCCCGCGCGACCGTGACCGACAGCAGCGCCGAGCCGAGCGCGGCGGCGCCGTGGATGCCCATCTGCGCGCCGAGCAGCCAGCTGGGCCGCATCGGCGTGGCCGACATGCGGCGCAGGATGCCGCGCTCCCGGTAGCCGGTGACGACCGGCGGCATGGCCTGGAGCGCGGCCATGATCATGGGGAGCAGCACGGCGACGGGCACGTACGCGTCGACGAGGCGGATGCCGCCGCCGGAGCCGAGCGTCTTGTCGACCTCGCGGAACGACGGGATCGAGCCGAGGACGACGAGCAGCAGCGTCGGGAAGACGAGGATCCAGAAGAGGGCGGCGGGCTCCCTCCTGAACAGGCGGATCTCCGTCCTGAGGACGGCGCGGACGGCGCCCCGCGCGCGGGCGGTGGACTCCGGGTGCGCGGGAGGTACGGGGGTCGTGGCGAGGCGGCTCACGGTGCTCATGAGGGGGTGGCTCCCGTCAGGTCCAGGAACGCGTCGTCCAACGTGGCGTCGGACACGCGGAGTTGGTGGGCGGTGATGTGCCGGCGCGCCAGCAGGCTGATGACGGCGTTGACGGTCTCGTCGGTGCCGCCCAGGGTGTAGCGGCCGTCGCGGTGGTCGACGGAGGCGAGCGCGGGGAGTCCGGCGAGCTCACGGCCGTCCAGCGGCGCCGACGGCGTGAAGGACATGACGGTGGAGCTCGCGGCCCGGCTGATCAGGCCCGCGGGGGTGTCGAGGGCGGCGACGCGGCCCCGGTCGATGACCGCGACGCGGTCGCACAGGCGCTGTGCCTCCTCCATGAAGTGGGTGACGAGGACGACGGTGACGCCGCCCGCGCGCACGTCCTCGATGAGCCGCCACGTGTCGCGCCGCGCGCGCGGGTCGAGCCCGGTGGTCAGCTCGTCCAGGACGACGACCCTCGGGTTGCCGATGAGGGCGAGCGCGATGAACAGGCGCTGCTTCTGGCCGCCGCTGAGCTTCGCGAAGCGGGTGTCGAGCTTCTCGGTCAGGCCGAGCCGCTCGGCGAGGGAGCGCCCGTCGACCGGGTCCGGGTAGAACGCGGCGTACAGCTCGAGCGCCTCGCGCACGGTGAGCTTCGGCTGCAGCTCGCTCTCCTGGAGCTGGGCGCCGAGGATGCGGGTGACGCGGTCGTGGTCGGCCACCGGGTCGAGCCCGGCGACGCGGACGCCGCCCCCGTCGGGAACGCGCAGGCCCTCCAGGCACTCGACGGTGGTGGTCTTGCCCGCCCCGTTGGGGCCGAGGATCCCGAAGATCTCGCCCTCCTCGACGGCGAAGGTGACGCCGTCGACGACGTTCCGGCCGCCGTAGACCTTCTTCAGGTCGTTCACTTCGATGAGAGGCATGCTCAGAGAATCGCTGGTGGGAGGTGGTTCTGGCATCGCCCATCACGCTCGGGAACGCATCATCCGATCGGTTGATGGGGGTGACGACCTCGCGGCTCGGGCCCCTGGTCCTAGGACCAGGAGACGAGTGCGCGCGGGGCGAAACTCGGTGGGCACTGTCAGTGGCGATCCGTACGCTCACTCGTGATGCCGACAACTGATGCACCTACCAAGGAATCCGCCGGGGAACCCGCCGAGGACAGGTCCGCCGTCCGCACTCTGCTGCGCCTGTGGCCCTATGTCCGCCCGGTGCGAACTCGCGTGTTCACGGCGGCATGTGTCGCGGTCGCCGCCTCCTGCACGGGCCTGGTCTTCCCGCTCGTGCTGAAGTGGATGGTGGACGGCCCGGTGACCGACCGGGATCCGCGCGGGGTGTGGCTCGGGGCGCTGCTCCTGCTCGTCCTCGGGATCGCGGAGGCGCTGCTCTTCGGGCTGCGGCGGTGGCTGGTCGCGCGGCCGCTCGCGCACGTGGAGGCGCGGATGCGGGCGGACCTGTACGAGCATCTGCAGCGCCTCCCGGTCGCCTTCCACGACCGCTGGGCGTCGGGCCAGCTGCTGTCCCGGGGCACCACGGACCTGATGCTGCTGCGCATGTTCCTGGCCTTCCCCATGACGTTCCTGCTGGTCAACGGGGTGACGATCGTGGTCGGCATGGTCATCCTGCTGGCCCAGGACTTCACGCTCGGGCTGGTGCTGCTCGCGCCCGTGGTGCCGATGGTGCTCTTCCTCGCGTACACGGAGGGGAAGTACGCGACGGTGGCGCGGCGGGCGCAGGACCAGGTCGGCGATCTGACGACGGTCGTCGAGGAGAGCGTGCTCGGCATCCGCATCATCAAGGGCTTCGGCCGCCACCGCAGCCAGGCGCACGCCTTCCGGGAGCTCTCGCACACGCTGCGCGGCACGGAGCTGGGCAAGGCGCGGCTGCTCGCGGGGATCTGGGCGGTCATCGTGACGCTGCCGGAGATCGCGATCGGCGCGGCCCTGGTGCTCGGCACGCTCCGGGTGTCGGACGGGGACCTGTCGGCGGGCACCCTGGTCGCCTTCCTCTCGACGGCGCTCGCGCTGCGCTGGCCGGTGGAGTCGATCGGGTTCCTGCTCGCGATGAGCCAGGAGGCGGCGACGGCGACGCAGCGGTACTTCGAAGTGCTGGACGCGGAGCGGGAGTTGGAGACGGGGTCGGGATCGGAGTCGGAGCCCGGGTCGGAGCCGGGGTCGGGGTCGGCTCCGGAGTCGAGTGCGGCCGGTGGTGGCGGGCTGCGCTTCGACGGCGTCGAGTTCCGCTACCCGGACGCGCCCGCCGACGAGCCGCCTGTCCTCTCCGGGGTGGACCTGCACATACGCCCCGGCGAGACCATGGCCCTGGTCGGGGCGACGGGCAGCGGCAAGACGACGCTCACGGCGCTCGTGCCGCGGCTGCACGAGGTGAGCGGCGGCCGGATCACCCTGGACGGCGCGGACATCGCCGCGATGGACCGGGAACACCTGCGCACCCTGGTGGCGGTGGCCTTCGAGGAGCCCACGCTGTTCTCCGCGACGGTCGGCGAGAACGTGCTGATGGGTGCCGACGAGAGCGCGGGCGACGAGGAGTTGGGGCGGGCGCTCGCGGTGGCGCAGGCCGACTTCGCGCACGCCCTGCCGCAGGGCACCGGGACCCAGGTGGGCGAGCAGGGCCTGAGCCTCTCCGGCGGCCAGCGCCAGCGCCTCGCCCTGGCCCGCGCGGTCGTGGGGCGCCCCCGCTTCCTGGTTCTGGACGACCCGCTGTCCGCGCTCGACGTACACACGGAGGCGCTCGTGGAGGAGGCGCTCAGACGGGTCCTCGCGGACACGACGGCCCTGGTCGTGGCGCACCGCCCGTCCACGGTCCTGCTCGCGGACCGGGTGGCCCTGCTGTCCGGAGGCCGCGTCACCGCCGTGGGCACGCACCAGCAACTGCTGCGGGAGAACGCGGAGTACGCGTGGCTGATGTCGGGGGCGGACTCCCCGGCGCAGGGGGCAGCGGAGGAGCCGTCGTACGAAGGGGAGGGCAGCACCCGATGACCGCATCGACACCGTCTTCGCTGACCGCAGGAGACGCAGGGAACAGAGGGGACACGGGGAGCAGGGGGGACACGGGGAGCAGAGGGGACACGGGCGACCTCAACGATGAACCGGAGGGCACCCAGCCCCCCGTACCGCCCAAGTCCCCTTCGCCAAAGGGTGGTTCATCACCGGCCGCCCCCGGCGGCCCCGGCGGACCCGGCGGCCCCGGCGACGGCGACCCCTTCGACCGCGACGCCCTCCCCGCCCCGCCCGGCGCCACCCGCGCCCTGCTGCGGTCGCTGCTCGCGCCGCTGCGCGGGCGGGTCGTGGTGACCACCGTCCTGTTGCTGCTGCAGCAGGCCGCCGTGCAGGCCGGGCCGATGCTCGTCGCGTACGCCATCGACCGGGGCGTGCCCGCCGTGCGGGCCGACGACTACGGCCCGCTGATCGCCGTGGCGCTCGGGTACCTGCTGTGCGCGGGGCTCTCCGGCGCGCTGCAGTACGCCTTCATCGCGGCGTCCGCGCGCGTGAACCAGGACGTGCTGCTCGATCTGCGCGGGCGGATCTTCCGGCACGCGCAGGCCCTCAGCGTCGACTTCCACGAGCGCTACACCTCGGGGCGGCTCATCTCCCGGTCCACCACGGACGTGGAGTCGCTGCGCGAGCTGCTCAGCGAAGGGCTGCAGGAACTCGTCACGGTCATCCTGTCGTTCGTCTACATCTCCGTGCTGCTGCTCTGGCTGGACCTCGGGCTCGGTGCGGTCGCCGTCCTCTCCTTCCTGCCGCTGTATCTGCTGATCCGCCGCTACCAGCGGCGCGCGGGCGCCCTCTTCCGCACCCGGTCCACCGCGATCGCCGCGGTCATCGTGAAGTTCGCGGAGACGATGAACGGCATCCGTCCGGTACGGGCCTTCCGGCGCGAGCGCGCCAACGACGCCCGGTTCGCGGAGCTCAACCACCGCCACGAGCGCACCAACGGCAGCGCGATGCTGGAGATGGCCCAGTACGTGGTCGGCTCGCGGCTCGTCGCCAACACCGCCGTCGCGGGCATCGTGCTGTGGGGCGCCTACCGCGTCGCGGAGGGCACCCTCGCGCTCGGCGTGCTCGCCGCCGCCGTGCTGTATCTGCGGCGTCTGTACGACCCGATCGACCGGCTCGGGATGTTCCTCAACTCCTATCAGTCGGCGGCCGCTTCACTGGAGAAGATCGCCGGGCTGCTCGCCCAGGCACCGTCGGTCCCCGAGCCCCCGGAGGACGCCCGGCGCCCGCTGCCCGCGCGCGCCCCGGAGCACCCCGGCCGCGAAGTCGCCTTCGAGGGCGTCCGGTTCGGCTACCGCACCGGCGGCGAGATCCTGCCGCGCTTCGACCTGACGATCCCGGCCGGGCAGACCGTCGCCGTCGTGGGCTCCACCGGCGCCGGCAAGTCCACCCTCGCCAAGCTCCTCGCCCGCTTCTACGACCCCTCCGGGGGCGTCGTGCGCCTGGACGGCGTCGACCTGCGCGAGCTCGCCACCGCCGAGCTGCGGCGCGGCGTCGTCATGGTGACCCAGGAGGCGTTCCTGTTCTCCGGCACGGTCGCGGAGAACATCGCGATCGGCCGCCCGGACGCCTCCCGCGAGGAGATCGAGCGGGCCGCGAAGGCCATCGGCGCCCACGACTTCATCGCCGCGCTGCCGGACGGGTACGACACCGACGTACGCAAGCGGGGCGGGCGCGTCTCGGCCGGGCAGCGGCAGCTGGTGGCGTTCGCACGCGCACTGCTCGCCGACCCGGCGGTGCTCATCCTCGACGAGGCGACCAGTTCGCTGGACATCCCCGGCGAGCGTGCGGTGCAGCGCGCGATGCACACGGTCCTGAAGGGACGTACGGCTGTCGTCATCGCCCACCGGCTCTCCACCGTGGAGATCGCCGACCGGGTCCTGGTGATGGAGCACGGCCGCGTCGTGGAGGACGGGCCGCCGGAGCAACTCATCGCGGGGACCGGCCGGTTCGCCCGGCTGCACCGGGCGTGGCGGGAGAGCGTGGTGGGCTGAGCCACTGATCACTACAGTCAACTGATCACTACAGTCAACATCCTTATCCGTAGCGGCGATTGAGGAGACCATGACCGAGACAGTCGTCCCGGAGGCGTACCAGGGATACCCGGGGGTCGCCTTCGGCGGCTATGTCGCGGGGCTGCTCGCGGGGCGTTCCGCGGCGCGGACGGTACGGGTGGACTTCCGCGCCGTCACCCCCGTCGGCATCCCCGTCGAGCTGGCCGAAGTGCCGGGCGGGGGCGCCCGGTTGCTCGACAAGGAGGGCGCCACCCTCGCCACCGCGACGCCCGCCGCCGATCTGTCGGGGCCGGTTCCGGACGTGCCGTCGTGGGCGGAGGCGGTGGCCGCGGCGGAGGAGTACCGCGCCCACCCGCCGACGGGGCTCGTCGACGAGCAGCTGGACTGCTTCGGCTGCGGCCTCGACCGAACTCCGGACCGGGGCCTGCGCCAGCACTGCTCGCTCGTGCCGGGCCGCGGGCTGGTCGCGACGGCGTGGACGCCGCACCCCGTGTTCGCGGACGGGAACGGGGAGTTGACGACCGAGGTGCTCTGGGCGGCGCTCGACTGCCCGAGCGCCTGGGCGGGCGTGCTCGCCGGACGCCTCGGCAAGGGCGCGGTGACGGCGGCGCTCACCGCGACGGCGCTGCGGCCCGTCACCACGGGCGAGGGCCACATCACCTTCGCCTGGCCCGTCGCCCACAGCGGCCGCAAGCACACGACGGGGGTCGCGATCGCCACGGCGGCGGGCGAACTGTGCGTGGTGGGCGAGGCGTTGTGGGTGGAGCCGCGCTCGTAGGAGAACCTTCGAGGAGCCTTCGGAGATCCTTCGGGGAGCCCTCGCGGGAGCCATGGCGGGAGCCTTCGCGGGAGCTGGAGGGCCGGGTCCGGGTCGGGGCCCGGTCGCTACGGTGCGCCCGAGGACCCGGACCGTGCTCCGCATACCGAACGCAACTTCCCGGCCATCGAACTATTTCCAGCCAACTCTTCACGCTCCCCTGACAGCGCGCGTGCGCCAGTGCCACTCTTCCCCTCGCCGGTCGCACGGCTTTCAACCTCGTGTGATCCCGTGTCCGGCGTCAGCACTGCGTACCGCCCTGTTCTGCGTACTGCCTTGCAATGCCCGGACGGTCACCCGCCGCCCGGTCGCCCTGGCCGCGCAACCCCGCGGCCGCGCAGAAGGAGCCCGTGTTGAAAAACACCTCCCACAGACGCACGCCCCTCGGCCGCGCCACCGCTCTCGGCGCCCTCACCGCCACCGCCGCCCTGCTCGGCATGGCCGTCCAGACCGGAGCCGCCTCGGCGGACGCCGGGAAGGCCGCCACCGCCCAGACCACCAAGGGCTCCAAGGTCAACCCCGGCGCACTCCCCGTGAAGCTCACCCCGGCCCAGCGCGCCGAGCTGCTGCGTGACGCCGACGCCCCCGCGGCCAAGGCCGCGGTCGCCAGGCAGCTGGGCCTCGGCGCCAAGGAGAAGCTGACCGTCAAGGACGTCCTCAAGGACCGCGACGGCACCCTCCACACCCGCTACGAGCGCACCTATGACGGCATGCCCGTCCTCGGCGGCGACCTGGTGGTGGACACCGCCAAGTCCGGGAAGACCGAGGGCGTGACGCGGGCGGCGAAGGCGCAGCTGAAGGGCATCGACACCAGCGCGGAGGTCAGGGCCGCCACCGCCGAGAAGCAGGCGCTCGGCGCCGCCAAGGCCGAGGGGTCGAAGAAGACCGTGGCCGACCGGGCGCCGCGCAAGGTCGTGTGGCTCGTCGACAACAAGCCCACGCTCGCGTACGAGACGGTGGTCGGCGGGCTCCAGGACGACGGCACCCCCAACGAGCTGCACGTGGTGACGGACGCCGCGACGGGCAAGAAGCTCCGCCAGTGGCAGGCCATCGACAACGCCGGCACGGGCAACACGATGTACAGCGGCCAGGTCCAGCTCGGCACCGCCCAGTCCGGGTCCACCTACAGCCTGACCGACACGGGCCGCGGCAACCACAAGACGTACAACCTCAACCACGGCACCTCGGGGACCGGCACCCTGTTCTCGAACTCGACCAACGTGTTCGGCAACGGCACCAACTCCGACGCGGCGACGGCCGGCGCCGACGCCCACTACGGCGCGGCGGAGACCTGGGACTACTACAAGAACGTGCACGGGCGCAGCGGCATCCGCGGCGACGGCGTCGGCGCGTACTCCCGGGTCCACTACGGCAACAACTACGTCAACGCCTTCTGGTCCGACAGCTGCTTCTGCATGACGTACGGCGACGGCTCGGGCAACGCGAAGCCGCTGACCGCGATCGACGTCGCGGGCCACGAGATGACGCACGGCGTCACCGCGGCCACCGGCAACATGCAGTACAGCGGTGAGCCGGGCGGTCTGAACGAGGCGACGTCCGACATCTTCGGCACCACCGTCGAGTTCTACGCCAACAACGCCTCGGACAAGGGCGATTACCTCATCGGCGAGAAGATCGACATCCGCGGCAACGGCACCCCGCTGCGCTACATGGACAAGCCGAGCAAGGACGGCTCGTCCAAGGACGCCTGGTACTCGGGCATCGGCGGCATCGACGTGCACTACTCGTCGGGCCCCGCGAACCACTTCTTCTACCTCCTGAGCGAGGGCAGCGGACCCAAGGACATCAACGGCGTCCACTACGACTCGCCGACCTCCGACGGCCTGCCGGTGACCGGCATCGGCCGCGACAAGGCGGAGAAGATCTGGTTCAAGGCGCTCACCACGAAGTTCACCTCGACCACCAACTACGCGGCGGCGCGCACCGGAACGCTCGCGGCGGCCGGTGAGCTGTACGGCACCACGAGCGCCGAGTACAAGGCCGTGGCCCACGCGTGGGCGGGCGTCAACGTCGGCACCCGGCCGGGCGGCGGCGAGGGCGGCACCTCGTTCGAGAACACCGCGGACGTGGCGATTCCCGACAACGGCGCCGCGGTCACGTCCTCGATCAACGTGACGGGCCGCACCGGCAACGCGCCGAACAACCTCAAGGTCGCGGTCGACATCGTGCACACCTGGCGCGGCGACCTGGTCGTCGACCTGGTGGGCCCGTCCGGCAAGTCGTACCGCCTGAAGAGCTTCAGCTCCGGCGACTCGGCGGACAACATCAACGAGACCTACACGGTCGACGCCTCGACCGAAACGGCCAACGGCACCTGGAAGTTGAAGGTCCAGGACCAGGCGGCTCAGGACACCGGCTACATCAATGGCTGGAAAGTAACCTTCCCCTGATCGTCCCCTGATCTGAGTCCCTGACAGAACGCGCGCCGTCCCGGGTGGTCAACTCCCCGGGGCGGCGCGTTTTTTCACGACCTGTTCGCATTGCGTACGTGGACCATCGGCCAGCGGACGATTTCCAGCCAACATGAGCCAGGGTCCTGACATGTGCCTGACTCGAATGACACTCTTCCCTCGCACAGCACAGAAGTACACATGTACGTCCGTTCACCCGCACAGCATCTTTCATGCCCGGGTAGTCCCCCATGCCACCCGGGCCCCCCACAGAAGGAGCCTGCGTGACCCCCCACAAGTTCAGCAAGAAGCGCTCAACTCTCGTGATAGCCACCGCTGTTGCGGCCGGAGCGCTGCTGACCGCCGGTCTGACCACCGGCGCCTCCGCACAGCCCACCTCGGCGTCCGCCCTCGGCGCCCAGCCCACGACGCTGTCGGCGTCGGCGCGCGCGAACCTGCTCCAGGACGCTCACTCCCAGGCCGCCGCCACCGCCACGAAGATCGGCCTGGGCAGCAAGGAGAAGCTGGTCGTCAAGGACGTCGTGAAGGACCGCGACGGGGCGACCCACACCCGCTACGAGCGCACCTACGAGGGCCTGCCGGTCCTCGGCGGCGACCTCATCGTGCACAAGTCGAAGAGCGGCTCCGTCAAGGGCGTCACCAAGGCGGCCAAGGCCACCATCAAGGTCGCCTCGACGTCCGCGAAGGTCACCCCGAAGGCGGCCGCGAAGTCCGCCGAGTCGCGCGCGGCGGCGGTCAAGACGAAGAAGACCGACGCGCAGCAGCCCCGCAAGGTGGTCTGGGCGGCGAACAACAAGCCGACCCTGGCCTGGGAGACGATCGTCACGGGCGTCCAGAAGGACGGCACGCCCTCCAAGCTCCACGTCATCTCGGACGCCACGACCGGCAAGAAGCTCTTCCAGTACGAGGGCATCGAGACCGGCACCGGTAACAGCCAGTACAGCGGCAAGGTCGAGGTCGGCTCGAAGAAGGGCTCCAGCGGCTTCGACCTCACCGACGACGAGCGCGGCGGCCACTCCACGTACAACCTGGAGAACGGCGAGGGCGAAGGCAAGATCTTCACCGACGACGACGACACGTGGGGCAACGGCAAGCCGGACGACCCGCAGACCGCCGGCGTCGACGCCGCCTACGGCGCGCAGGTCACGTGGGACTACTACAAGAACGTGCACGGCCGCTCCGGCATCAAGGGCGACGGCAAGGGCGCGACCTCGCGCGTCCACTACGGCCAGAACTACGTCAACGCCTTCTGGGACGACAGCTGCTTCTGCATGACGTACGGCGACGGCGAGGGCAACAAGAAGCCGCTCACCTCGATCGACGTCGCGGGCCACGAGATGTCGCACGGCGTCACCTCGGCCACCGGCAACATGGAGTACAGCGGCGAGTCCGGCGGCCTGAACGAGGCCACGTCCGACATCTTCGGCACGTCGGTCGAGTTCAACGCCAAGAACGCCGAGGACATCGGCGACTACCTCATCGGCGAAGAGATCGACATCAACGGCGACGGCAGCCCGCTCCGCTACATGGACAAGCCCTCGAAGGACGGCCAGTCCCTGGACAACTGGAGCTCGGACGCCGGCAACGTGGACGTCCACTACTCCTCCGGCATCGCCAACCACTTCTTCTACCTCCTCTCGGAGGGCAGCGGCGCCAAGGAGATCAACGGCGTCAAGTACGACTCCCCCACGGCCGACGGCTCCAAGGTCGAGGGCATCGGCCGCGACAAGGCCGAGAAGATCTGGTTCAAGGCCCTGACGACGTACTTCACGACGACCACGCAGTACAAGGACGCGCGTGAGGGCACCGTGAAGGCGGCGACGGACCTGTACGGCGCGGACTCGGCGGAGGTCAAGGCGGTCGAGGCGGCGTGGACGGGCGTCGCGGTCAAGTAAGTTCTTGCAACTGGCTTTCCTGACGGGCTAGTTGCTCGCGCTCCACCTCAACGGGCGGCACCCGGAGGTTCCTTCCTCCCTCTGGGTGCCGCTTTGGTGTGGGGCGAGGCCCGCCGGATCGTCGAGGTTCAGTGGTCGTCGTTCGGCAGGGTCCAGACCGGGGAGCTCTTGGGAGGCGCCGGGCGTGGTTGCCAGCCTGCGAGATCCTCGCCCTTCCTCCCCGACGGCATCGGTCGGGCGTCGTCGCTAGGCTCGAAGTAGAGCCCGTACGCCCAGAATTCCGGCATCTCATGGCCCATGAGGTCTCCCTCCTGGATCTCCTCATCAGCGCCATACATTGCGTTGATCCGCGCGACGGCTTCCGCCCGCGACACACCGAAGCGCTCCACGAGCACATTCACCATATCCCGAAAATAGTCCAGCATTTCCTCATCGAGCTGTGCAAGAAATTCTTCGGTCATCAGTGTCCAGAATCTGTGATGCGGTGGATGGAAGTGGCCCCTGGCCTCAGGAGCTTGGCCCATGCCTTCGATGGAACGAGCGGTTGAACAAATCCGCCGCGCGGTCCGAGTAGATGGCTACCTGGTGTCCCGAGAATACGGGCGGCTTGTTACCGAACGCGAACCCTCTCACGTTCCTCAGCATCGGACCCTCGACCAGATCGTAGCCGTGCATGGCACCTTCGTTTCGATGATGCTTGATGAAAGAGGCAAGTTCGTCACTCGGGCCATTGAAAATCTTGCCGTTCAAGCTGTCCAGTTCACTCTTCGGAACCCTGAAGTGCAGAATCGCGGGGACGTCATTCTTCTGCTTGGCCAGCCTGTTGGCCCATTCGAGGGCCTGCTTGGGGTCGTTGGTCACATAGAACCCACCCTTACCGAAGTCCATGGCGCGATTACTGGCTGCAAGATTGATCCCATCGCCCACGATGCTGTCCGCAGCCTTGCCGAAGGTGCCGTGGTAGAGATCCACCATGCATGGCGCCTTGAGCCCCAGTGGGTCCTTCCACTGCAGCGGGTTCTTCACATACGCGTAGTGGTTGGACGAAGGTGTCCGCCCCAGCGGGTCCGGGCTCAGGTAGCGGGCCGTGCCTGGTTCGTAGTAGCGATGGTGGTTGTAGTGGAGACCAGTTTCAGCGTCGTAGTACTGGCCGGGAAAGCGCAGCAGGCAGTCGACTGATCCAACTCTGGACCCTGGTCCGCGGGTTGGCACGCCCCAGAGGGTGGAGTTCCGTGACCAGACGATGCCCCCCTGTGTGTCCAACAGTTCTGTCGGGGTACCGATGAGGTCAGTGACAATCGCGTAGAAGCGTTCGTCGATCTCTTCCTGCGAAGCGCCCGCCGCGGAGGTGAGCCTGCGCACTCGCTGACTGACGGGAAAGTCCCCGTTGTCATCCCAGTCCCACGTGGTGCTGGTGGACCCGTCAGTCTGCTCGGCAAGCCGGTCGCCGTCCCAGAAGAAGGACACCTGCTCAAGGACCCTCGCGTCGTCCTCGTCTAGCAGTTGTTTGGCCACACGTCGGCCGAGCGGGTCGTACACGTAGTGCCAGTGCTGTCCGTTCGGCGTCCGGACGTCGGTGAGCTGATCCTCGGCGTTCCAGATGTAGCGCCACTCTTGGCGGCCACCGGACAGCAGCTTGGTGACTCGGCGCACGACGCGGCCCTGGCCGTCATGACGGTAGAAGGTGCGACCTGCGCGGTCGATGAGCGTACCGGTGTACGAGAGTTCAGCAGCGGCGCCCAACCCTGTCGTCTCGTCCGCCTCGCGTACCGGCATCGACGTCTCGTAGCGGGTGAGGTTACCGAGCACGTCGTACTCGTAGGTCTCATCCCCAGCACCGCTGTGTGTGGCCGTGATTCGCCCGGCCTGGTCGAGGGCGAAGGACCGCTCCCCGTGTCCGGACTCCGTGATCGAGGTGAGCGCACCGTCGGTGCGGTGCTGATAGGCGCGCTCACGCAGCGGCGCGCCGTCAGCCGCGGAGAGCCGCTGGGTGGCGCGCAGACGTTCGCCGTCCCATGTATGTGTCAGGCGTGCCGCATCCCCAAGAAGGCGTTCTATCTCGCGGCCCGCGATGTCATAGCGGAAGGCGACGTCGTGTTCCCCCACGTGCTGGGTGAGGGAGCGGTCTGCCACGTCGTAGGTCCAGTCGGTGACCGCGCCGCTCGGGGTGCGGCGTGTGGTGCGGCGGCCGGTGGGGTCGTAGGCAGAGCGGACCTCGTGGCCGTTCCAGCGCTCGGCAAGGACGCGGCCTGCCGCATCGTGTTCGATGCCGAGCTCGACCTCTGCGTTGCGTGCCCCAACGAGCCGGCCCAGTACATCGTGGGCGTAGTGGGTGACGACCCCGTCGGCGTCCATCGTGACGATGTTGCCGAGTGCGTCATAGCGGAAGGCAGTGACCTGTCCGGCGCCATTGACTCGTTCGACGAGCTGTCCTGCCGCGTCGTAGCGGTAGGTCAGTGTGCGCCCGTTGAAGTCGGTTTCGGCGAGGATGCGACCGACAGAGTCGTACTCGTAACTCCACTGCTGTCCGGCCGCGTTGGTGACGTGACGCAGCCGCAATTCGGTGTCGTAGGTGAATTCCTCGTGCGTGCCGTCCTCGCTCGTGCGCACCGCGCAGAGATCGAAATGAGTGTTCTCGTAGGAGGTGCGACGTCCATCCGATGAGCGATACTCCAGCGGGTTGCCCTCGGCATCGTAGGACCAGTGCTCGCTGGTGCCGTTGGGCAACTCGCGCCAGGCAAGCTGCCCCTCCACGGTCCAGCCCACTCGCGTGATCTGTCCGAAGGGATCGGCGAGTTGGGTGATCCGACCGAAGGCGTCACGTACGAGCGACGTGCCGTCCCCCAGCGGGCCCTGGGTGGCTACGACGAGTCCGGCAGCGTCGTTGGAGATCCTCTGCTGCACCTGCCCGAGCGCGTCCGTGATCGAGGTGAGGGCACCGTGCTGGTCGACGGTGAAAGAAGTCCGCGCGCCCAGCGGGTCGACGACGGCGATACGGTTGCCCCGCTCGTCATAGGTCGACTCCCAGGAACTGCCGTCCGGCTGCGTGACCTTGGTGACCTGGTACTGGTCGTTGTACTCACGAGTGATGACTCCCTCGTCGGGCCGAACGACCTCGATGACGTTGCCCGCGCCGTCGTGTCGGAAGTGCGTGGTCCGTCCGAGCGGGTCGATCAGGGCGGTGAGCCGACCGCGGTCGTCCCACTCGCGCGTGAAGGTGTGACCGAGTGGGTCAGTCTCGCTCAGCGGCCGGTACGCCTCATCGAAGCGGTAAGTGAGGGCGTGGCCGAGCGAGTCGGTGGCGACCGTGGTGCCCGCGTCCTCGTCGTACGCGTACGTGTAGGCCAGCACTCCGTCCATGGAGCCGGTGCCGCCGGTGCGCACGCAGCGGTCGACGTCGTCGTAGGCGTACTGGTACCAGTCGCCGTGGCGGCTCTGCCAGCCGGTGATCCGCTGACGGTCGTCGTACCTGTAGCTCTGGGGAACGCCGGACGAGTCGACGACCCCGGTGAGACGCCCCTGCTCGTCGTACTCGTAAGTGACCAGAAGGGGCTGTTCAGGCGCGCTCAGCAGAGTGAGGGCGGTGACCTGCTCGCCGTCGGTGGTGACACCGATGCGGTAGCCGCCGTGGTGGACCAGCTCCATGGGAGAGCCGTCGCTCGCGTACCGGATGCCGATGGTGTTGCCGTTACGGTCGGCCACCTCGACCAGGGACAGTTCGGCGGTACGCGCTCCGGGGACGGGCGCGAAGCGAAGCGTGGTGCCGTCCTCAGGCTGCTGGATCTCCATCTCACCGCTAGGTGAACCATCCCAGTGCAGCGGCCAGTTGGGGCCGACGATCGGGCCCTGTGGTTCGCCGGCCTCGGGGACCGCGTAGTACAGCACGGTCCCGTCGGCGGCGACGAAACGGAGTCCGTCGTCACCGATCAGCAGCCGCTGGTCGAGCGTAGACACCCAGTCCGAGCCGAAGCGGCGCCCCGCCCGGACGCCCGTGCGGTGGCTGCGCTCCAGGACGAGAGGCAGTACGCCCGGCAGGGAGAGGTCAGCGATGGACATGACCATCTGGCCGGTGGCCATGTCGATGGGGTCGCCACAGGTGAAGAGGTCCTGCATCTTCCGGCCCAGGCCCTGCATGCGCTTGCCCATGCCCTTGACACCCATGGCCATGCCCTTGAGGCCGACCTTGCTGAACCCCTTGATCCCCTTGGCCAGACCGCGGAGGGACGTCAGCCCCTTCATGCCGGGTATGCAGTCCAGGGCGGCGAAGCCCACGTCCCAGAGCGATGCTTGTCCGTTGGCGTATTTGTTGAGGGTGTCGGCCAGGACGACGAGGGCGGCGACCAGCACGATCGCGCCGAGGATCGGCCCACCAATGATCATGGCGACGATGCCGAGGACGGCGACGACGACCTTGCAGACGGCGACGATGGTGTCCCAGTTGTCGGAGACCCAGTCGCCGACCTCCTCCCACCACTTGCGGTTGTGGATGCCCGCGTCGGAGGCTTCGTCGATCTTCTTCTTCGCCGTGCCCGCGGCGTCCTCGCGCATCTTGCGGGCGTCTTCCGCCATCTTCTTCGCGGCGTCCAGGGCGCTTTGAGCGTTGGAGACGTCGGTCTTGGCGTCGGACTGGGCCTTTTCGGCGGCATGCGCGTTGCGGGTGGCGGCCTTGACCTTGTCCTCGTCCGGCTTGGGGACATCCTTGCCGCCGGAGCCCCCGCCGTCCTTGTCCTTGTACTTGTCGGCTTCCTTGCCCGCCCGGTCCACCCACGAGTCCGCCGAGGACAGCTTCGACTTGGCGCTGCTCAAGTCCCCTTGGGCCTCGCGCCCCTTGGCGAGCGCCTTGTCCGCCAGGGCCTGGGCGCGCTCCAGCTTCGGCCAGTAGTCCGCGAGCGCGTCACCGGCCATCTCGTAGCTCTTCTTGAGCTTCTTCAGCTTGCCCGGAGCATCCTCGAACTCGGCGGTGAAGGAGTCCGCCGTCTTCCCCGCCCAGGTCAGGATCGCGTCATCGCCCGCCATCCCCTTGATGTCACGGAGCACATCCGACACGTCATCCGCGAAATCGTGGAGATTCTTGGCCAGCTTGCGAACTCGCTGGGGATCGCCCGGAGTCGGATCCTTGTCCAGGTCGAGTATGTGCCAGTCAGCCGGACGGTGCGACACCGAAACATTCCCCCGTTAAGTCGTTTACATACGTTCCGAGACGCACCAGGAGCTCATCTGGCAGCGTCCGTTCACCGGTTGACGGCCTGGGCTTCCTTCACTGTTACGTCCTGCACGAAGGTGGACAGTCCATCCGGCAGTGCCGGCTGCTGCGGTGCGCCGTCAGGGTCGGCGGAGTCGGTCCACGTGACCTTCCACGTGATCTGGGCCTGCAGCGGATACGTGCCGTCGGCCGAAGACTCCTGATACGCGATGTTGCAGTCGGACTTCGAAGTGTCGACCTGGTAGCCGGACTTGGACTTGTTCAGGTCGTAGATGCACGTCCTGGGGTCCGCGTCATCCGTGCCCGCGTCCACCCGAAGGGCAACCGGGGTCGCGACGGTCGTGGCAGCGAGGTTGACGCCGAAGTGGTTGAAGCTGGCCGTGACCCAGATCCGCTGGAGTGGCGCATCGAACTTCACGCGCGTTCCCAACTTCACGAATTGCCTGTCAGCGGCCGGGCGTAGCGTCACGGGGGGTGCGGGGAGCTTCGTCTCGGCGTACGCAAGGCCCGCCAGCGCCTTCGGGGAAATGGCGTCTGCCGGTTGGGGGTTGCCCTTCTTCACCCACTGGATTCCCGGGATCGTAGTGCAGTGGTCAAGGTCACCCGGCTGCAGCTTTCCCGACCTCAGCTGCTCCACGGCATAGGTTCGGTACCACCAGGCGCCCTCGTCTCCCTCGTGGAAGTCCTTACCCTTGTCCCAGCCGGGCAGCGTCTTTCCGGTTCCCGGGTCAATGGGAGCAGTCTTCTTCGTCTCTTCCTTGTACTGCTTGGGGGTGAATTTCGGCTGGGTCCAGCAGACCGGAGGCTCCCAGGAGGAGTCGGTCGGCTCGATGTAGCTCGTCCCCTTCTCTTCCTTCAGGTTCGTCGCGTACTTGACTTGGGCAGCGACAGCTCCGCCGCCCGATTCGCCGCCTTGTTCTGTGCCTTCCTCAGGCAGTTGCGGATTCCCGTCCCCGGCGAACGCCACCGGCGTGGAGAGCACGCATGCCAAGGCAGCCATGCACGCAATGGTGAGGGATCGGCGAGATGTCATCACTACTGGCATTCCCTCGCGCTGGACTGGCCGCCGAGGGACTGGAGTTGCCACACTCCGCCGGGGGACTTCCTCATGACCACGTTGTACAACGTGTAGTCCTTGGAGGAGGGAGTGGTGGACTCGACCTTCTTGGTCTTGATGTCCTTGGGGAAGGCTTTCGTCTGGTCTTCGCAGTACGAGACGTAGGCGAGATCCGACGTGTGCTGGGTGACCTTCCGGTCGTAGTAGCGATAGGTTCCCGCGATGGTCTTGCCGCGCTTCTTCGAGTCCTTTACCTGCTGCGCGTAGAACTTCTTCGCTTGACCGGTGAAGTAGACATTGAGGTACTTGGAATGTGGGTCGAGGTCCACGAACAGCCGCTGACGTGCCATCAGAACCTCTGCCTGACCGGCCAGGATCTCGTCCTTGCCCTTGTCTCCGGTCTTGGCCGCCGCGATGTCCACCTTGATGTCATCCGGGAGACCGAAGTCACGGACCTTGGTCGATGCGGTGGGTGACGGGACGGAGCTCGTCGGGCTGGAGCTTTTGTCCTTGTCGGCGCCCTTGATGTCATCATCCGAATCTGAGCCGCCGCCGCAGGCGGTCAGGAGCAGTGTCGTGGCCGCGACGATCGCGGTAGCAATGGGCGTGGTGCGGCGGTTCACAGTCGGCTCCCGGTGGGGCGAGGGGTGTCTCCAACGCGCCGACGTTACCTGTGGGGTTGCCCAATTCGCCAGCGGTGTTTTCGGTGCAATCCCACCCATTCCAGCCAAACCCCGTCGCCTCAGTTCGGGACACCCGCCACGGCTGCCGCCCTCACATAGGTGGGAAGCCGGTCACCTCAGCGAGGCGTGCACATTGCAGACGTGACGAGGTAACCCCGCCGCAACGGGAGATATCCCCCTCGGCCCTGCCCCGCCTGCGGGGGCAGGGCCGAGGGGGCGAGACCCAAGCAGTGGTGCGGCCTCGCCGCCTGATATGACCAGACCGCCAGCCTGCCCATGACCACTACCGACTCATTCCGTCCTCAGCTCGCGGCTTCCGGCTCGGTTCCTCGCGATGTTCCGCGTCTTCCTGGTGTTGGCCGACTCGGCGAGCAGGGCGAGTACCGCCGGCGACGTCGACACCTCGGCGAGGAAGCGCTGCATCCAGTTCGTGGCCTCCGCCAATTCTGCGGGGGTGGGCACGTGACCGTCCTTGACGGACAGGTAGAGCAGCCAGTCGTGGATGCGGCAGTGGATGAATGTGCGGTTGCCCTCCGCCTTGAGGTGGTCGATCTCCGGCAGTAGTCCGGCCGACCACTGCCGGAACTCGGCAGGGCCGGTCGCCTTCATCGCGATCTCGTCCACGAGGGCGACCACCACCGTCTTGGCCCCCATCTCGTCGGGGTCGCGCAGGATCGTGGCCACGATCGCGCGGTCCCGGTCACGGCTTTTCGAGGCGGCGGTCACCGAGACGACGCGTAGGTACGCGGACGTCCGGGCGTGGTCGTCCGCGACGGTTTCGTCGATGTCCACGTCGAGGATGCCGGCCTCCGCCAGCAACTCGGTCACATCAGAGTGCAACGTCATCGCTTCGTCCCTTCCCGCAGGGTTCTTGGCCGCCTCGACGGACTCCTGTGGGGCGAGGGCATCTGGCGCGGTGGACTGTACGTGAGGGGCCATGGTTTCACGGTGGCGAATTCCTGGCGGGAGCGGGCGTCAACGCGACCGTCGCACAGACGGCCAGGCATCCCAACTCTCCCTGTCTCCCGCTATGTTGGCCCAGTTCATGCCGACCACGGGGGTTCACACATGTCCACGCCCGAGCACGCTGATCCGCACTCCGGTCCGCACTCCGGTCCCCACACCGAGACCATCGAGATCGTCCGTGCCAACGAGTCGCACCTACCGGCCGTCGTCGCCCTCGCCGAAGAGCGGCGGCTCGACTCCAGTGACCCGGAGAACGCGGGCCGCGACGGCTTCCTCGTGTCCGACTACACCGTCGACGACTACCGTGCGCGGCTCACCACGGCGGAGCACTTCTGGGTGGCGGTGAAGGGGTCGGAGGTCCTCGGCTACTTGATGGCTTACAGCGATGAGCGCATCGAGCCCGAGGAGTGGCTCAACCACCGCATCAAGACGACGTTGGGCGACTTCCTCGTCATCAAGCAGATCTGCGTCTCGCGTGCGGCGGCCCGTGGCGGGGTCGCCTCCCGCCTCTACTACCACGTCCTTGAGCAGTGGTCGGAGAGTCCGGTGATCGCGGCCGTCGTGTGCGAGCCGTTCAATGAAGCGTCTACGAAGTTCCATCGCAAGCTGGGCTTCGACGAGTTGACCCGGCTGACGCCGCCGGACGGGAAGCAGCGGATGGTGTGGGTGTGGCGGCGGCCGCGCGAGGCGCTGCTCCAGGCTCAGTACGCGGTCGCCATAGACCTCTACAAGCATGAGGACGCCACCAACTGGCACAAGCTCAACAACTTCTTCTACATCACGGTGGGTCTGGCCGCGTCGCTCGGATTCGTGCTCGGGAATGGCGACCAGACGTCGACGTCGTCGGCGGCATCGGCATCGGCATCGACGTCCATGGACGGTGTCGCACGTAACCTCGCCCTCGTCATCTGTGTCATCGGCATGGCGTCCGCGGCCGCCTTCTCCCAGATGCTGCGGTTCGGACGCCGCTACCTCAACGCCCGCAAGCAGGCAGCCTCGGAGCTGGAGGAGTATCTCGCCTGGCACGGTGGGCAGCGCATCGTCGCCCGTGAGGCGGAGGTCGAGGGCAACGGGTGGCTCAAGCAGTCCCCCACGGGGCTCATCATGGTGCTGCTGCCCGCGCTGATCGCCGTGTGCTGGGCGGTGATGCTCGTGGTGATCGCCGTCAGTTGAGCCTTTCGTCCCGCCTCCCCCCTGACGCACCTCGGCTTCCGCCTAGAGTCCCCGCACCTCAGGCACCTGGCTCGGAACTCCCCACGTCACCACCCGCCTCAGCCCTCGCCTGAACCTCTCCCAGTCCTCCTCCGGTACGTCGAAGGTGATCTCCAGCGTCTCGGACAGGCCCAGCGTGCTCGCCGCCCTCGGGGAGAGGCGGAACTGCGCCGGGCTCTGGGAGAGGTCGATCGACAGGACTCCCCCGTATGCGGTCGCGCCCGCGCCCGTCGTCACGCAGTAGCTGTTGTTGAAGAGGTCCGCCTCAGGTGCCTGAGACGTCTCAGGTGTCTCCTCCGCCGGGGCCTCCCAGGGGTCCTCTGCGAACAAGTCCCGCTGGAAGAACACGGCGATCCCCGAGCCGTCCTCGTTCTCGGAGAACCCGGCCTCCAGCACCTCGTCGTCTTCGTCCTCTGCCATGCCGACGGCTCGGACCGTGAGCCTCATCTCGTCTCCCCCGTGAACGCGGTGACCGTTCCCCCACCGTCGTCGTACTCCGCGAAGTCCCCGAACACCGGGATCACCACTCCCTCGCTCACGTCCGCGCCGCAGAAGTACCGGGGGCCCGGAGCCGAGGAGTACAGGTGGTCGAGGTCCTGGAGCGCGTCCGCCGTCGCGCAGACGATGCCGGGCTCTCGCCACGCGTACATGAGGAACACGAAGTCGTGGCGCCCGGCCGGGAGTGTACGGAAGTCCGTGAGGAACCGGGACCAGTCGTCGTCTCCCTCCGGGAGATCCGGTGTCTCCGCCTCCGGTAGCTCCCTCGTCGTGTGCGGGACCTCGCTCCACCGCACACGACTCGTCGTCCAGGGAAATCGGCACAAGAAGTCGTTGAACGCCTCGGAAGTCTCCCGTTCGAGGATCCAGTGCTCGCGACCCGACAGCCACCCGCGGACGTGTTCCCGTTCCGTATGCACGGCTCCATCGTCGTACACGCCCTCGCAACGCCCTCAGCGGCTCCACGAACTCACCGCATCAACACCCCACCCCCCTCCCCCATCCCCTCATCCGAAGCCACCGCCACCAGCCCCAGCTCGGCCCCGCCCGACAGCAGCCGGTGCGACGGGAGGATGCGGACCGTGTAGCCGAAGGGGCCCGTGTGGTCCAGGGCCAGGGGGCCCTCGTACCGCAGGCGGCCCTCCTCGTCGGGGCCCGCGGTGGGTTTCAGGGGGACCGCCACCGCATCCGTGATGTGGTCCTCCGCGTCGACCCGGCCCGCGATCACCTGGACCTCCACGTCATCGGGCGTGAGAGCGCCGAGCCGGACGCGGACGCGCAGCGTGAGGGCCGCGCCGAGTTCGGCCGTCGCACCGACCGCCGTGCCCTCCACATGGTCCACCCCCACCCGCGGCCACCCCTCCCGCACCCGCGCCTTCCACGCCGCCAGCTCCCCCGCCGACACGGCGTCCAGCGTCCGATGCGCCCGCGCCGCCGGGACGTACAGCTGCTCCACGTACTCCCGCACCATCCGTCCCGCAAGCACCTTCGGACCGAGGCGCGTCAGTGTCCGTCGCACCATCTCGATCCAGCGGTCCGGGAGGCCCTCCGCCCCCCGCTCGTAGAAGCGGGGAGCGATCCGCTGCTCCAGCAGGTCGTACAGCGCGCCCGCCTCCAAGTCGTCCCGCCGCACGTCATCCGTCGCCGCCCCGTCCGCCGTCGGGATCGCCCAGCCGAAGTCCGGCTCGAACCACTCGTCCCACCAGCCGTCCAGGACCGACAAGTTGAGGCAGCCGTTGAGCGCCGCCTTCATGCCGGACGTTCCGCATGCCTCCAAGGGGCGCAGGGGGTTGTTCAGCCAGACGTCGCAGCCCGGGTACAGGGCTTGGGCCATCGCCATTCCGTAGTCCGGCAGGAACACGATGCGGTGGCGTACGCGCGGGTCGTCCGTGAAGCGGACCAGGTCCTGGATGAGGCGTTTGCCGCCGTCGTCGGCCGGGTGCGCCTTGCCCGCCACCACGATCTGGATCGGGCGCTCCGGGTGCAGCAGCAGCTCCATCAGGCGGTCCGGGTCGCGCAGCATCAGCGTCAGGCGCTTGTACGAAGGGACTCGCCTCGCGAAACCCACGGTCAGCACATCGGGGTCCAGGGCCTCCTCCACCCAGCCCAGCTCCGCCGTCGCCGCGCCCCGCCCCCGCCACGACTCCCGCAGTCGCCGCCGGGCCTCCGCCACCAACTGCCCGCGCAGCGCCCGCCGCAGCTCCCAGATGTCCGCGTCGTCGATGTCGGCGACCGCGTCCCAGCGGCCGTCGCCGCCGCCCACCGTCAGCGCCGTCTCGGTGCGCCGCTCGCCGATGACGCGCGCGCCGAGGCGGAAGACCTCCGGCGCCACCCACGTCGGGGCGTGCACGCCGTTCGTGATGGACGTGATGGGCGCCTCGTCCGCGTCGAAGCCCGGCCACAGTCCCGCGAACATGTCCCGGCTCACCTTGCCGTGCAGAGTCGAGACGCCATTCGCCTGCCTCCCCAGGCGCAGGCCCATCACCGCCATGTTGAAGACGTTGGGGTCGCCGCCCGGGTACGTCTCCATGCCGAGGCGGAGGATCCGGGCCACGTCGATGAGGGGCAGCTCGGCGTCGGGGCCGAAGTGGTGGGCGACCAGCTCGCGGTCGAAGCGGTCGATCCCGGCGGGGACGGGGGTGTGGGTCGTGAAGACCGTGCCGGCGCGCACCGCCTCCAGGGACCCGTCGAAGTCCCGCCTCTGCGCGGTCAGTTCGTGGATGCGCTCCAGACCCAGGAAGCCCGCATGGCCCTCGTTGGTGTGGAACACCTCCGGCTCGGGGTGGCCCGTCAGACGGCAGTACGTGCGGACCGCGCGCACCCCGCCGATGCCCAGCAGCATCTCCTGGAGCAGGCGGTGTTCGCTGCCGCCCCCGTACAGCCGGTCGGTCACGTCGCGCTCGCCGACGTCGTTGTCCTCGATGTCCGAGTCGAGCATGAGCAGGGGGACCCTGCCCACCTGCGCCTGCCAGACCCGCGCCCGCAGCAGCCGCCCGCCGGGCAGGGCCAGGCCGACCTGGGCCGGGGTGCCGTCCGTCTCCCGCAGCAAGGACAGGGGCAGCTCGTTCGGGTCGAGCACGGGATAGTGCTCCTGCTGCCAGCCGTCGCGCGAGAGCGACTGGCGGAAGTAGCCGTGGCGGTAGAGGAGTCCCACGCCGATCAGCGGAACGCCGAGGTCGCTCGCCGCCTTCAGGTGGTCCCCCGCCAAGATGCCGAGGCCGCCCGAGTACTGCGGGAGAGCGGCCGTGACACCGAACTCGGGCGAGAAGTAGGCGATGGCGCGCGGGAGTTCGCGTCCGGCCGCCCCCGCATCGGTCTGCTCCTGGTACCAGCGGGCCCCGCTCACGTAGGAACGCAGGTCCTCGCCGACCTCCGCCAGGCGCCCCAAGAATGCCTCGTCCCCGGCGAGTTCGGCGAGCCGCTCCGGCGCCACCCCGCCCAGCAGCCGCACGGGGTCGCCGCCCGAGGCCGCCCACAACGCCGGGTCCACGGATTCGAAGAGGTCACGGGTCGCGGGATGCCAGGACCAGCGCAGGTTGCGCGCCAACTCGGCCAGCTCGCCGAGGGGTTGGGGAAGGACGGGTCGTACGGTGAACCGACGGATCGCTTTCACGGTTGCCACCTTCATGGGTCGCGTCATGGAGCGAGGCGGGCGGACGGCCATGCGGACGGGCGGTGTACGCCACGAACCACGACGGTAGCGGTCGGACCGTACGGTCAACTACAGGGCACTGACGGCCTGTTGAGGTGCAGTACGCGGGTGCGACCGGCCGTCAGGGCGCGTACCCGGAGACGATCTTCCCCGTGTCCGTCTCGCCGAACACGGCGCCGCCCAAGAACAGCGGCGCCGCGAGGCTCCCGTGAACGGCCTCGACCGGCTTGTCGGCGTCGGTCTCCGGGACCGACTTCGTCCGGGTCCTGTCGGGGTCGCCCGACGTGTCCAGGCCCCACATGTCGTACGCGCCGATGGCGATCACCCGACGGCCCGCGAGCGCCACCGGGCCGAGTTCCTGCGGGGACCCGAAGCGCCACAGCTTCCTGCCGCTGCGGTAGTCGTAGCCGGTGAGCCGGTGGTCGACGGGGCTGGTCCCGTCCGGGTTGCGGGTCGCGAGCACGAGGACGCCCCGCTCGCCGACGACCGGTGCCGGGCCGTCCGGCTCCGTGCCCGGGGCCAGGGTGCGGCGCGGGGCGAGCGTCGCGGCGTCCAGGACGCGTACGCCCTTTCTGCCGCCGCCCCAGCAGAGCAGATCCGCGCCGTGGGCCAGCACGTCGTCGCAGCTGACGGACGTGGCGGTGCGGACCGTGCGGCCGGTCCTGGCCGAGAGCGTCGCCACGCCGCCGCTCTCCAGCGAGGTCACGACCCGGGCCTCGGTGGCTCCTCCCGCATCTCCCCCGGCGGATTCTCGGGTGGTTTCTCGGGTGGTTTCTCCGGCCGCTTCCCCGGCGGCCTGTCCGGCAGCTCCCCCGGCGAGGAGGAGCGCGCCCTGCGTCTTGGGCAGCGGCTCGGACTCCCACAGCTGGTCGCCGTCCGAGGCGCGGCGGGCGCGGATGATGGTCCGGTAGGGGTGCTTCGCGGTCTCGTACTGGTACTCCGCGCTGTAGACGACCCCCTGCGCCACGGTGAGGGTCAGGAGGCCCGCGTCGGCGGGGAGGCGCTTGCGCCAGCGTTCCCGCCCGGAGGCCAAGTCGACCTTGGTGATGCCCAGTTGGCTGGGGACGAAGACACTGCGGCCGTCGGATTCGGGCCCGTTGGTCTGCACTCCGTCGAGGCTGTTCGCGGCAGCCTTGAATCCGGGGGTGGTCCACTTGTGGCGTCCGGTCGCCGCGTCGAGGGCGGCCGCCGCGCCCTTGCCGTCACGGCACACCAGGGTGTCGGCCACCAGGACGCAGCCGCCGCCCATGGAGTCCAGGCCCTTGGGGAGCCGGACGGACCAGGGCTTCCAGCCCTGGGGACGGGAGTCGGCGCGGGCGGCCGCGGAGCCGAACTCGCCGGAGTGGCCCGGGTTTCCGTAGGCGGTGACGATACGGGCGGGGGCGTCCTTCTTGCCTCCGCCCCCGCCTCCGGCTTCGTCCCCTCCCCCGCCGCCACTGCCACCGGAGTCTCCCGGGAGCAGCACCGCCGCCACGGTCACGGCCGCGGCGGCCACCACCGCAGCGGCGATCCACGGCCAACGACGGCGCGGTGAAGGGGCAGGGGCTATCGCGTCCACTGTCGGTGTCGGGGGCGAGGTCGAGGTCGATGGCGGGGTCGGGGCCGGGGCCGGCGTCGGCCGCGCGGCTCCCAGCGACGTGGCCGTGGGGGCCTGCGCGAACGACGCCTCCGCCGCCTCCCGTTCGCAGCGCGCCACGGCCTCCCGGTGCTCCGCGAAGAGGGACAGCACCTCGGCGGGCCACGGTACGGCGGGCGCGGATCCGTCCGCCATGCCGAGGCGGGAGGCCAGCTCGGCCGCCGTCGGCCGCTCCCCCGGGTCGGGCGCGAGACACGCGGCGACGGTCTCCCGCAGCCCCGACTCCTCGGGCACGCCCGAGAGATCCGCGTCCCCCTGGGTGATCCGGAAGATCACCGCGGCGAGCTCCTCGTCGTCGAACGGGCCGCGCCCGGTGGCCGCGTACGCGAGGACGGCTCCTAGCGTGAAGACGTCGGAGGCGGGCACGACCGCGTGGCTGCCCTCGATCTGCTCGGGCGCCATGAAGCCGGGCGTGCCCACGAGCATGCCCGCCGCCGTGAGCGCCGTCGCCTCGAATGCCTGCGCGATGCCGAAGTCGATGAGGCGGGGGCCGTCGGAGGTGAGCAGCACGTTGCCCGGCTTGAGGTCGCGGTGCAGCACCCGGGCCGCATGCACGGCGGCGAGGGCACGGGCGAGCCGGGCGCCGACGGCGCGCACCGCGGCCGGGGGCAGCGGGCCGCACCGGGCCACGGTCTCGGCGAGGGCGGGCCCGGCCACGTACTCCGTTGCCAGCCACGGCACTTCGGCGTCCGCGTCCCCGTCGAGGAGCGCGGCCGTGCCCGCGCCCGAGACCGCGCGGGCCGCGGCGATCTCGCGGCGGAAGCGGATCCGGAACTCCCGGTCGATGTCGAGGTCCGCCCGCACGGTCTTGACCGCGACGAGGCGCGGGCGGGCCGGCGACGACGCCACCGGCTCCAGCCCCGGCTCCGGCTTCGGCCCCGGCTCCAGCCCCGGCTCCGGCGCCTCCTCGCGCGCGAGATAGACCTCGCCCATGCCTCCGGCCCCGACGAGGGCGAGCAGCCGGTACGGGCCTATGTGCCGGGGCGGGCCGGGCAAGGGGGCGAGCAACGGGTCCTCCTCGGACACTCAGGACGGCTGCCGGACCGAGACCACGGTGCCCTGGTCGTACACGATCGTGGCCACCCCGCCGAGGAGCAGCAGCTTCGGCGGGCGCAGCGAGTCGGCGATCACCGTACTGCCGTCCGAAGCGGGCTTCTCGGGGCGGTCTCCCGGCGCCCCCGCGACCGGTGTGCTCCGGACGGCGCCCGCGCCCTTCAACGGCAGGGAGCGGAGCGTGGAGTTGTCGGCGTAGAGCGCGCGGTCGCCGGTGATCAGGGGCGAGGAGCCGAGCTTCGGCGGTTGCACGCGCCGCCCGATGCGGGCCCGCTCCGGCTCGGCCACCAGGATCTTCCCGGCTTCGGTGTCATCGGCGAGCACGGCGTCCGGGCCGACCGCGGAGACCATGACGTTGCCCGCGGCGAAACCCCCCTTGGACGGTGGCGTCTTGAACTCGAGGCGGCGCCCCTCCGGCTTGAGGGTGCGCGCGTCGAGGCGGGTGACCCGGGTCTGCGGTGCGGCGTTCGACTCGTCGAAGTCGCTGCCGTCGCTGAGGATCTGGACGCACAGGATCTGGTCGGCGTCGGCCATGACGTCGAGGCACTCGGTCCGGCGTTCGTCGAAGGCCGCCCCGCGCTGCTCGCCCGTCCGGGCGTCGAGGGCGACGAGCCCCTTTTTGGCGAGAACGTAGATGCGGCCGTCGCGGTCGAACTCGGCGCCGTAGTCGTTCTTCTCGGAGTCCGAGATGGCGTCGGTGCTGAGCGGGTACGTCCACTGCGGGTCGCCGCCGCGCCGCACGTCGTACGCGAGGAGTGTGGCGCCTGTCGACGGCTCCACCCCCTCCGCGTCGCCCTCCGTGGCGGCGAGTATCCGGTCCTCGGTGATCCGGGCGGAGGTGAAGTGGGTGCCGGTGGGCGGCTCGGCGGACCAGCGCACGCGTCCGGTCACGGAGTCACGGACCTGGAGGCGGCCCTTGTACGCGATGACGGTCGTCCCGCCGCGCACCACGGGGTCCAGGTCGTCGCCGGGCATGAAGAAGTTGCCGGACGGGCTCATGTACGCCTCGCCGAGGTCCCGGTCCGCGGCGGAACGGCCGTCGGAGGCCCACAGCCTGCGCCCGTCGGCGGCACCCAGCGCTTCGTAGGTGCCGTTGGTGAGCTGACAGACCACGGCGCGGGCATCGGTGGCACAACTCAGGGGCGCGTGAGTGAACTTGGCGCGCCACGGCTTCCATCCCTCGGGGCGCTGCTGGGCGAACTGCGGTACATAGCCGCTGTGGTCGTCCGTGCCCTGCTCGTCGACGCCCGCCCGGGCGGCGAGCTGGGCGGGGGTGAGGGTGGTGGTGGGTGCGGGCCCGGCGGCCTGCCCTCCGCCGCCGCCCGTACCGCCGTCGCCACCGCCGAAGCCCCGCAGGGCGAGCAGCGCGCCGACCGCGCCGCCGATGACGGCTACCGCCACGACCGCGACGAGCGCACGGCGCCTGCGTGGGCGTGGGCGACCGTCCCCCGGACCCGTGGCGCCGGGAGCCGCACCGCTCATGGTGGGGAGGCTGTGCGGGTCGGGCGCGGGTGCGGACCCGAGCGCGGGTGCGGGCGCGGACCCTGGCGCGGTCGCGGGCGCGCCAAGAGCCGTCGGCGTCCGCCCGGGCGCCTGTCCAGGCGTCTGCCCGGACCCCGGCGGGCCCACAGACGCCGAACCCGGAGCCGAACCCGGAGCCGAACCCGGAGCCGAACCCGGAGCCGTCGGCGTCGGTCCAAGTGGCGTCTCGGACCGCTCCGGCTCCGGCACCGGCAGCAACGGCCGCCCCGCCGCGCACAGTTGCTCGACGTCCCGCCGCGCCTGCCCGATCGCCTCCGTCACGCCGTCCGGCAAGTCCGGCCCGACCAGGTCCGCCGGACCCCCGTAGAGCCCCGCGAGCCGCGCCGCCAGCTCTCCCGTCCCCGGCCGCGCCCCTGCCTCCCGCACCAGGCAGTCGGCGAGTACCTCCCGCAACTCCTCGGGCACGCCGTCCAGCCGGGCCTCGGCCTGCGACACCCGGTACAGGACCGCGGCCACCGGCCCGTCCCCGAACGGGTCCTCGCCCGCGGCCGCGTACGCGAGCACCGACGCGAGGCAGAACACGTCCGACGCGGGCACCACATGACGGCCGCCCGCGATGTGCTCGGGCGACATGAACCCGGGCGTGCCGACGAGCAGGCCCGTGGACGTCAGCGTCGTGGCGTTGAGCGTGCGGGCGACGCCGAAGTCGATGAGCTTGGGCCCGGTCGTCGCGACGAGGACGTTGCCGGGCTTCAGGTCGCGGTGCAGGGCGCCCGCGGCGTGCACCGCCTCCAGGGCACGGGCGATGCCGATGCCGAGCGCCGCCACGGCCGGCCCGTCGAGCGCACCGTGCCGCCGCACCGCTTCGGAGAGGGTCGGCCCCGCCACGTACTCCGTCGCCATCCAGGGGACGTCGGCGTCCGCGTCCCCGCCGACGAGGCGGGCCACGTAGGGGCTGTCGACAGCGGTCGCGACGGCGATCTCGCGCCGGAACCGGGCCCGGAAGGCGGCCTCGTCCGCGACGTCCCGCCGGATGGCCTTGACGGCGACGAGCGCCTCCGGCGCATAGCCGCCGGTCTCACCGGCACCGACCGGTGGTCCGTCACCGGCCGGCACCCCGAGGAAGACCTCCCCCATCCCGCCGGCACCCAGTCGCGCCAGCGTCTCGTAGGGGCCGATGCGACGCGGCGACGTCTCCCGCAGTGGCCCGATCATCCGCCCCGTTCCCCCGTCCCCGTGTCCTCCTGGGCATCGGCGCCCCGACGCGCCGTAAGGCTACTCCCCCGCCCCACGCCAACGGCCCGTAAACGGAACGGAAGTTGAGCAGCACTCCGCTTAGGATTCCGGCCATGCCCGACCTCCAGCGCCTCCACCCCGCCCACGCCCCCGCCCTCCTCGCCTTCGAGCGGGAGAACCGGGCCTACTTCGCCGCCCTCGTGCCGGACCGCGGTGACGCGTTCTTCGAGGAGGCGCAGTTCGCGGCGCGCCTCGACGCGCTGCTCGCCGAACAGGCCGCCGGGGTCTGCCACTTCCACGTGCTGGTGGACGACGGCGGGGCGATCGTCGGGCGCGTGAACATCGTCGACGTGGCGGACGGCTCCGCCGAGCTGGGCTACCGGATCGCGGAGCGCGCCGCGGGCCGCGGGCTCGCCACGGCCGCCGTCCGGCAGGTCCTCGCGCTCGCCGCCACGGAGTACGGGCTGACCTCGCTGCGCGCCGCGACGACCCTCGACAACGAGGCGTCGCGGACCGTCCTCGCCCGCGCCGGGTTCACGCCCGCCGGACCCGCCGGCGAGATCGAGCTCAGCGGTCGCCCCGCCACGTCCTACATCGCGTACGTGAGGAAGCCCGACGGGGCCGCGTAGCGGTCGTACACCGCCCGCGCCCGGTAGTTGTTCTCGGCGGTCCGCCAGGACAGCGACGGCCAGCCCTCCGCCGCCGTGACGCGGCGCAGCTCGGCGAAGAGCGCGTCGACGGCGCCGCCGCCCCGGTGCTCCGGGGCCACGAACAGGTCGTCGAGGAAGCCGCGGGTGCCCCGCAGCGGTGAGTCCTCCGCCCGGTAGTGGGCGAGGCCGATCGGCGTGCCGTCGCCGGTGCGCGCGAGCAGGCAGTGCGTCGAGCGCGCGGGGTCATGGATCCAGGACCAGGCCCGGTCGTACGCGGCGTCGTCGAGCTCCACCTCGTAGAACGCTGCGTATCCGGCGAACAGTTCGCGCCAGGCGGCGTGGTCCTCGGGGCGGGCCGGGGAAACGGTGATCATGCGGCCGACGTTAGCCATCGCATTGCATTAGCGTCAACCATTTATGTACTAGTTCAATGGGGTCCGCCGGGCGGCCGACGGTCCCGCCCCCCTCAGCCCAGCACCCGCCGCGTCAGCTCCCCGATCAACTCCTCGAAGGGGAACGGCGCGAGCAGGTCCGGCACCGTCAGGTCGTCCACGATCAGCCCCAGCATCGCCAGGTACAGCAGCACCACCCCCGTACGGTCGCCGGGCAGCCCCGCGTCCAGGTGGAAGCCGATGTTGCCCTCCAGCTGGGCGGCGAAGAAGCGGGTCAGTTCGGTGTGCAGCTCGGGGCGGCGGGTGGCCTCCAGGCGCATCTCCAGGAGCGCGAGGTGACTGCTGCGGTCCGCCCTCATCCGCTCGACCAGCTGCCCGAGCAGTGTGGCCACCAGCTCGTGCGACGGCTTCTCGCGCATCGTCTCGGAGAGTGCGTCCGGGTCGGGGGTCAGCCGCTCCTGGACCCGGCCCATCACCTGGGCCAGCAACTCCCCCCGGTTCGCGAAGTAGTTGGTGGTGGTGCCCTTGGGCACGCCCGCCTCCGCGTCGACCGCGCGCAGGGTGAGACCGCGCGAGCCCTCGCGCGCGAGAACCTCGATGGAGGCGTCCAGGAGCGCGGTACGGCGGGCGGAGTTCTGTCGCATGAGGGCCTCCCGGAAGCCGGGGATCAGGGGGTCAGGAATCGAGGAAAGGGCGTTGACACCACTGCAAGTGAAGTACTACGTTCTAACCACTGCAAACACAGTACATCAGCCACCGCCCGAACCGAAGGGCCGCACGGCACTTCAGAGGAGACCCGCATGCGAAAGCTCGTCTACTTCATCGCCGCCAGCCTCGACGGTCACATCGCCGGTCCCGACGGCTCCGACCCCACCGGCCCCGACGGCTTCTGGCCGGTCGGCGAGGACTATCTCCAGCAGCTCGTCACCCGGTACCCCGAGACGCTCCCCGCCCATGTCAGGGAAGCCCTCGGCATCACCGAACCCGGCACCCACTTCGACACGGTCGTCGAGGGCCGCCGCACCTACCAGATCGGCCTGGACCTCGGATTCCCCGACTGCTACCCGCACTTGAGGCACCTGGTGTTCTCCCGCAGCCTCACCGAGAGCCCGGCTCCGGGCGTCGAACTCGTCGGCACCGACCCGGCCGCCCGCGTCCGCGAGCTCAAGCAGGAGCCCGGCGAGGGCAAGGACATCTGGCTGATCGGCGGCGGGGAGCTCGCGAGCGCCCTCTACGGGGAGATCGACCGGCTGATCCTCAAGGTCGCCCCGCTCACCGTGGGTTCGGGCACGCCGCTCTTCGCCCACAAGACCCCCTTCGAACCCACCCTGTTCGAGCTCACGGACAGCAAGGTCCTGGACAGCGGCACGCTCTTCCTCACGTACGACAAGAAGGCGTGACCTCCCTGCGGGCCCTACGACAGGAAGGCGAGACCCGCAAGAGCGCGTGATTCGGCCAGTTTTCGCCGCAACCCTCACACACCCCTCACGGGCGATATGGCCGATTCCGCCCCCTCGTACGGTCTTGTAGCGCTTCACACCGCACGAGAGGCTGCCCACTGACGCTCGCGGAGTTGTGGGGGACCCGGCGCAGCGCCGGTCCAACTCCGCGAGGCACACGTCGAGTTGGGGAGGGAAGCCAGCCTATGACTCTGTCACGCAGCAAGCGTCTGCGATGGGCGGGAGCCGTCACGGCCGCCACCACGGCGGCCGTGGTGTCGGCCGTCACGCTGCCCGCGCACGCCGCGCCCGCCGCACACACCGCGTCCGCCGACGGCCCCGCGGGGCGGATCCTCGGCGCCGGGAAGCCCGGTTCGGTCAGCGACAGTTACATCGTCACCCTCAAGGAGGGCAGAGGGGGCCAAGGGGGTGTGCGGGCCCTCTCGCGTGCGGGCAAGGAGATCGCCGCGAAGTACGGGGCGAAAATTCGCCAGACTTATGGCACGGCTCTCAACGGCTATGCCGTCACCGCCAGTTCGGGCGCCGCGAAGCGGCTCGCCGGTGACAAGCGGGTGGCCGCCGTCGTGCAGGACAGCAGGGTCTCCCTGCGGCACACGCAGAAGAACCCGCCGTCCTGGGGCCTCGACCGGATCGACCAGAAGAACCTGCCGCTCGACCGCTCCTACACCTGGCCGGAGTCCGCCGACGCGGGCGCGGGCGTCACCGCGTACGTGATCGACACCGGCATCCGCACCACGCACCGCGACTTCGGCGGCCGCGCGCGCAGCGGCTACGACTTCGTCGACCACGACCGCACTGCGCAGGACGGCAACGGCCACGGCACCCATGTCGCCGGGACCATCGCGGGCCGGACCTTCGGCGTCGCGAAGAAGGCGAAGGTGGTCGGCGTGCGCGTGCTCGACAACGAGGGCTCGGGCACCACGGCCCAGGTCATCGCGGGCATCGACTGGGTGACGCGGCACGCGCAGAAGCCCGCCGTCGCCAACCTCAGCCTCGGCGGCTACGCCAACGCCCAGCTGGACGCGGCGGTCCGCAACTCCATTGCCTCCGGGGTCACTTACACGGTGGCGGCGGGCAACGACGGGCTCCCGGCGAGCCTCTACTCGCCCGCCCGGGTCCGCCAGGCCATCACGGTCGGCGCCACGGACAAGAAGGACGCCCGTGCCTCCTTCTCCAACTGGGGCGCGCGCCTGGACCTGTTCGCCCCCGGCGTCGCGATCACCTCGGCCTCGAACCGCGGCAACACCGCCAGGGCGACCCTCTCCGGTACGTCGATGGCCTCGCCGCACGCCGCGGGCGCGGCCGCCCTGTATCTCGCCGGTCACTCCTGGGCCTCGCCGGCCGAGGTCGCGAAGGCGCTCACCGGGCGGGCGGCCAAGGGAAAGGTGAAGGGACCGGGGGCCGGGTCGCCGAACCGGCTGCTTCAGGTGCACAAGCCGTGAGACGGACCGTGCGGCGGCCCTCGCCTCAGCCCGTGAGACGGACCGTGAGACATCTGGCCAACAACCGTAAAGAATCCGCACGTTGACAGGCCGGCCCCGCATCTCGTCGCGGGGCCGGTCTTGTGTGGGTCGTTACGTGCGAGTAGTTAACAAAGGGCCGGATTGCCCACCCGGACCGAGTGGGAAGGCTCCCCCGGTACGCCGAATCCGGTACGGCCGGTATGCACGTGGACCCTTGCAGAAGCCCGTACAGCGACGCAGAACCCTCCACACCCAGCAATCCGCCAGCAACCCTCGCGCACGCGGACAGGAGCGGTCATGCCCTCACCCGAAATCAGGGACCCCTCCAGGACCGGGGACCCCTCACTCACTGTGCCCGTCCTCGACGTCGAACCCGTGGTGCACCGCGGCCGGCGCCCCGCCAAGGCCGTGCTCGGAGAAACGTTCCAGGTCTCCGCCACCGTCTTCCGCGAGGGGCACGACGCGGTCGCCGCCAACGTCGTGCTGCGGGATCCCGAGGGGCGGGCCGGGCCCTGGACGCCGATGCGGGAGCTGGCGCCGGGCACCGACCGGTGGGGGGCGCGCGTCACGCCGACCGCGGCGGGGGGCGTGGGCGAGTGGACGTTCGCCGTCGAGGCGTGGGGCGACCCCGTCTCGACCTGGCGGCACACGGCGCACATCAAGATACCGGCGGGCCTCGACACCGAGCTCGTCCTGGAGGAGGGCGCCCGGCTGTACGAGCGGGCGGCCGCCGGGATACCGGAGAGCGCCGGGGCACCGGGGGGCGGGGCAGCGGAGGGCGGTGGCCTGCGGGCCGCCGTCCTCGCCGCCGTCGAGGGCCTGCGCGACTCGGGGCGCTCCCCCGTCGCCCGGCTCGCCGCCGCGCTCACCCCGGACGTGGACGCCGCGCTCGCCGCCCACCCGCTGCGCGAACCCCTCACCTCCACCGAGGAGTTCCCCCTGCGGGTGGAGCGGGAGCGCGCCCTCTTCGGCTCCTGGTACGAGTTCTTCCCGCGCTCCGAGGGCGCCGTCGTGCGCGCCGACGCGCCACCCGTGTCGGGCACCTTCCGCACGGCGGCCCGGCGCCTGCCCGCGATCGCCGCGATGGGCTTCGACGTGGTCTATCTGCCGCCCGTCCACCCCATCGGCACCACCTACCGCAAGGGGCGCAACAACTCCCTCTCCCCCGGGCCGCACGACGTCGGCGTGCCCTGGGCGATCGGCTCCCCGGAGGGCGGGCACGACGCCGTCCACCCGGACCTCGGCACCCTCGACGACTTCGACGCCTTCGTGCGGGAGGCCATGTCGCACGGGCTCGAAGTCGCCCTGGACTTCGCCCTCCAGTGCTCCCCCGACCACCCATGGGTGGAGAAACATCCCGACTGGTTCCGGCATCGAGCGGACGGCTCCATCGCGTACGCGGAGAATCCGCCGAAGAAGTACCAGGACATCTACCCCATCGCCTTCGACCGGGACCTGGCCGGGATCACCGCCGAGGTGATCCGGCTCATCCGCTTCTGGATGGGGCACGGCGTGCGGATCTTCCGCGTCGACAACCCGCACACCAAGCCCGTCGCCTTCTGGGAGGCGGTGCTCGCGGACATCAACGGCACCGACCCGGACGTCGTCTTCCTCGCCGAGGCGTTCACCCGCCCCGCGATGCTGCGCACCCTCGCAGCGATCGGCTTCCAGCAGTCGTACACCTACTTCACCTGGCGCAACGGCAAGGACGAACTCACCGACTACCTGCGGGAGTTGGCCGGTGAGTCGGCGCACTATCTGCGGCCCAACCTCTTTGTGAACACCCCCGACATCCTGCACGCCTACCTCCAGGACGGCGGGCGCCCCGCCTTCGAAGTGCGGGCCGTGCTCGCCGCAACCCTTTCGCCGACCTGGGGCGTCTACAGCGGATATGAGCTGTGCGAGAACACCGCTCTGCGTCCGGGCAGCGAGGAGTATCTGCACTCGGAGAAGTACGAACTGCGGCCGCGCGACTGGGAGTCCGCGGGGCGCACGGGGCAGAGCATCGCGCCCCTCATCACCACCCTCAACCGGATCAGGCGCGCCAACCCCGCCCTGCGGCAACTGCGTGACCTGCACTTCCACTCCACTGACCAGGAAGCGGTGATCGCGTACTCGAAGACCGTCACGGACACCCACGGCTCGAACACGGTTCTGGTGGTCGCCAACCTCGACCCTCACCACACCCAGGAGGCCACGGTCTCGTTGGACATGCCGGAACTCGGCCTGGACTGGCACGAGTTCGTGCCGGTGCGCGACGAGCTCACCGGCGAGACCTACCACTGGGGCAGGACCAACTATGTGCGCCTCGAGCCGGGCCGGGCGCCCGCGCACGTACTCGTCCTGCGACCGTCCTCCTCCCCGCTGATCGGAGGGTCACCCACACCATGATCGTCAACGAGCCCGTCCAGGACACATTCGAGGACACTCCGGCCAAGGACCGTCACCCCGACTGGTTCAAGAGCGCCGTCTTCTACGAGGTACTCGTCCGCTCCTTCCAGGACAGCAACGGCGACGGCATCGGCGACCTCAAGGGCATCACCGCCAAGCTGGACTATCTGCAGTGGCTCGGCGTCGACTGCCTGTGGCTGCCGCCGTTCTTCCAGTCGCCGCTGCGGGACGGCGGCTACGACGTCTCCGACTACACCGCGGTGCTCCCGGAGTTCGGGGACCTCGCGGACTTCGTGGAGTTCGTGGACAGCGCCCACCAGCGCGGCATGCGGGTCATCATCGACTTCGTCATGAACCACACCAGCGACCAGCACCCGTGGTTCCAGGCGTCCCGCACCGACCCTCAGGGCCCCTACGGCGACTACTACGTCTGGGCCGACGACGACAAGCAGTACCAGGACGCCCGCATCATCTTCGTCGACACCGAGGCGTCGAACTGGACCTTCGACCCGGTCCGCAAGCAGTACTACTGGCACCGCTTCTTCTCCCACCAGCCGGACCTCAACTTCGAGAACCCGGCCGTCCAGGAGGAGATCGTCTCGGCGCTCAGGTTCTGGCTCGACCTGGGCATCGACGGGTTCCGGCTGGACGCCGTGCCGTACCTGTACGCGGAGGAGGGCACCAACTGCGAGAACCTCCCGCGCACCCACGACCTGCTCAAGCGGGTCCGCGCGGAGATCGACGCGCACTACCCCGACACCGTGCTGCTCGCCGAGGCCAACCAGTGGCCCGAGGACGTCGTCGACTACTTCGGCGACTTCGAGAACGGCGGCGACGAGTGCCACATGGCGTTCCACTTCCCGGTGATGCCGCGCATCTTCATGGCGGTGCGCCGCGAGTCCCGCTACCCCGTCTCCGAGATCCTCGCCAAGACCCCGGCCATCCCGTCCGGCTGCCAGTGGGGCATCTTCCTGCGCAACCACGACGAGCTGACCCTGGAGATGGTCACCGACGAGGAGCGCGACTACATGTACGCGGAGTACGCCAAGGACCCGCGCATGCGCGCCAACATCGGCATCCGCCGCCGCCTCGCCCCGCTCCTCGACAACGACCGCAACCAGATCGAGCTGTTCACCGCCCTGCTGCTGTCCCTGCCGGGCTCGCCGATCCTCTACTACGGCGACGAGATCGGCATGGGCGACAACATCTGGCTCGGCGACCGCGACGCGGTGCGCACCCCCATGCAGTGGACCCCGGACCGCAACGCGGGCTTCTCGTCCTGCGATCCGGGCCGCCTCTACCTGCCGACGATCATGGACCCCGTCTACGGGTACCAGGTCACCAACGTCGAGGCGTCCATGTCGTCCCCGTCGTCGCTCCTGCACTGGACGCGCCGGATGATCGAGATCCGCAAGCAGAACCCGGCGTTCGGGCTCGGCACGTACACGGAGCTGCCGTCGTCCAACCCCGCGGTCCTCGCCTTCCTCCGCGAGTACAAGGACGACCTCGCGCTGTGCGTGCACAACTTCTCCCGGTTCGCGCAGCCCACGGAGCTGGACCTGCAGGCGTTCAACGGCCGCCACCCGGTGGAGCTCATCGGTGGCGTGCGCTTTCCGGCCATCGGTGAACTGCCGTACCTCCTGACCCTGGCGGGACACGGCTTCTACTGGTTCCGTCTGCGCAAGGACGCGTCCTAGCCTGAGAGTTGGGCACTCGCTCCCCACAACCCCTGATACGACCGGCACCCCCTTGATACGACCGGCACCCCCTTGTCCGCGGCGCGGAAAGGACACGACGCCATGTCGGAAGCCGCCATCCGCTCAAGTGCCACCACGAACGCCCTGCTCGCCTCGCTCGATCCGCTGCTGCGCGCGTGGCTGCCGCGGCAGCGGTGGTTCGCGGGCAAGGGGCGGCCCGTGGACGGGTTCGACGTGCTGGCGGCGACGGAACTCCTGCCCCCCGGCCGCGAGTTGGGGCTTGTGCACCTGCTCGTCGACGCCGTGTCCGAGCGGTCGTCGGACTGCTACCAGCTGCTGCTCGGGGTGCGCGACGCCCTGCCGCCACACCTGGCACCCGCCCTCATCGGCCATGTCACCGAGGGGCCGCTGGCCGGGCGGACGGTGTACGACGCGCTGCCCGACCAGGCGCTCGCGCGGGTGCTCTTCGAGCGGCTGCGCTCGCCGGGGCGGCTCGGCGTGCTGCGGTTCCGCAGGGACCTGGAGCGAGAGATCCCGGGCGACCTGGTGCCGCGCCCCCTCGGCGCCGAACAGTCCAACTCCTCGCTCGTCTACGGCGATACGTTCATCCTGAAGCTCTTCCGCCGCGTCGTGCCCGGCGTCAACCCGGACCTGGAGCTGCCGCTCGCCCTCGCCCGGCAGGGCTGCGACCACGTGCCCGCGCCGGTCGCGTGGTTCTCCGCGCACCCCGAGCCGGACGCCGACACCCCGGAGAACACCCTCGTCCTCGGCGTCCTCCAGCCCTATCTGCAGGGCGCGGCCGACGGCTGGGACCTGGCCCTGCGCGAGCTCGCCAAGGGCCAGGACTTCCAGGACGAGGCGCGGGCGCTCGGCCGGGTCACCGCCCAGGTGCACACCTCGCTCGCCCGGGCCCTGCCCACGGTGACGCTCGGCCGTGCCCAGCTGCGCGCCCTCGCCGACTCCATGACGGCGCGCCTGGACGCCACCGCCGTCGCCGTCCCGGCGCTGCGCCCCTACGCCCCCGCCCTGAACACCGCCTACGAAGCGCTCGCCGGGCTCGCCGACGAGGGCGCCGCCCGGCGGGCCCAGCGGGTCCACGGCGATCTGCACCTGGGCCAGTGCCTGCGCTCCCCCGACGGGGGCTGGACCCTGATCGACTTCGAGGGGGAGCCCGTGCGCCCGCTCGCCGAACGCCGGGTCCCGCAGCCCGCCGTCCGGGACGTCGCGGGCATGCTCCGCTCCTTCGACTACGCGGCCCGCTCCACCGAGACCTGGGCCCCCGAGTGGGCCGAGCACGCCCGGTCGGCGTACTGCACCGGGTACGCGGAGGTCGCGGGCCGCGACCCGCGCACGGACCCGGTCACCCTGCGTGCGTACGAGACGGACAAGGCGGTCTACGAGGTCCTCTACGAGGCCCGCCACCGCCCCGACTGGCTCCCCGTCCCGCTCGCCGCGATCGACCGCCTCGCCAGCAACGGCTCCACCACCTGACCGTCCCGCTCCTGCTCCTGCTCCCGCCGAGGAGGCTGCCCCGTGTCCCCCAAGTCCGACCAGCCGAAGCCGCGTTCGGCCGCGAAGAGTGCCAAAGCAACCAAGGGTACGAAGGGGGCACAGGGGAAGCCGAGGCCCGCCGCGCGGAAGACAGCGGCACCCAAGTCCCCCGAGGCCCCCACGGTTCCCGCCCAACAGGGCACCAACCCGGAAGGTGCCACCACGGAAGGCACCGGCCCCGAAGGCACCAGCCCGCCCGTCTCCCCCGTCCCCGCCGCCGACCGCGTCCGCCTCCTGCGCGGCACGCACCACGACCCGCACTCCGTCCTCGGCGCCCACCCCACACCCGACGGCGTCGCCTTCCGCGCGCTGCGCCCGTACGCCCTCAAGGTCTCCGTCGTGGCCAAGGACTTCCGGGCCGAGCTGCACGATGACGGCGACGGGTTCTTCTCGGCGGTGCTCCCGCTGCGGGAGGTCCCAGACGACTACCGGCTCCATCTCACGTACGAGGGCACGGAGTTGGAGGTCCACGACGCGTACCGGTTCCTGCCCGCCGTCGGGGAGCTCGACCTCCATCTGATCGGGGAGGGCCGGCACGAGCAGCTGTGGCAGGCGCTCGGGGCCCGCCCGATGGTCCACCAGGGCGCCACCGGCACCCGCTTCACCGTGTGGGCCCCGAACGCCCAGGGGGTGCGGGTCGTCGGGGGCTTCAACTTCTGGGACGGCACCGGCTTCGCGATGCGCTCGCTCGGCTCCAGCGGGGTGTGGGAGCTGTTCGTGCCGTCCGTCGGCGAGGGCGAGCTGTACAAGTTCGCGGTCACCCGGCCCGACGGTTCCGTGACCCTGCGCGCCGACCCCCTCGCACAGCGGACCGAGGCCCCGCCCGCCAACTCCTCGGTGGTGCACGAGTCGCACCACGAGTGGCACGACGAGGAGTGGCTGCGGCGGCGCGCGGACCGGCCCGTGCACGCGGCGCCGTTCTCCGTGTACGAGGTCCATCTGGCGTCCTGGCGCCCCGGCCTCACTTACCGCCAGCTTGCCCACCAACTCCCTCCGTACGTAGCAGACTTGGGCTTCACGCACGTGGAGCTGCTGCCCGTCGCCGAGCACCCCTTCGGCGGCTCCTGGGGCTACCAGGTCACCGGCTTCTACGCGCCGACGGCCCGGCTCGGCACCCCCGACGACTTCAAGTACCTGGTCGACTGTCTGCACCGCGCGGGCATCGGCGTCCTCATGGACTGGGTGCCCGCGCACTTCCCGCGCGACGACTGGGCGCTCGCCGAGTTCGACGGGCGGCCCCTGTACGAGCACGAGGACCCGGCGCGGGCCGCGCACCCCGACTGGGGCACCCTGGAGTTCGACTACGGCCGCACGGAGGTCCGCAACTTCCTGGTCGCCAACGCGAGTTACTGGTGCGAGGAGTTCCACATCGACGGCCTGCGGGTGGACGCCGTCGCCTCGATGCTCTACCTCGACTACTCGCGCGAGCACGGCGAGTGGACCCCGAACGTGCACGGCGGCCGCGAGAACCTCGACGCCGTCGCCTTCCTCCAGGAGATGAACGCCACCGTCTACCGCCGCTCCCCCGGCGTCGTCACCATCGCCGAGGAGTCCACCGCCTGGGACGGCGTGACCCGTGCGACGCACCACAGCGGCCCCGGCGGCTTCGGCGGGCTCGGCTTCGGCCTGAAGTGGAACATGGGCTGGATGCACGACTCGCTGGAGTACATGACCCACGAGCCGGTCCACCGCAAGTACCACCACAACGAGATGACGTTCTCGATGGTGTACGCGTACTCCGAGAACTACGTCCTGCCGATCTCCCACGACGAGGTCGTGCACGGCAAGCGGTCGCTGGTCTCCAAGATGCCGGGCGACTGGTGGCAGCAGCGCGCCGACCACCGCGCCTATCTGGGCTTCATGTGGGCCCACCCGGGCAAGCAACTCCTTTTCATGGGGCAGGAGTTCGCGCAGGGCGCCGAGTGGTCGGAGGCGCACGGACCGGACTGGTGGCTGCTCGACCCGGCGTACGGGGCGGAGCCGGACCACCGGGGCGTGCGGGACCTGGTCCGCGACCTGAACATGGTCTACCGGACGGAGCCCGCGCTCTGGCAGCGCGACACCGACCCCGGCGGCTTCGCCTGGGTGGACGGCGACGCGTCCGAGGACAACGTCTTCGCCTTCCTCCGCTACGACGCCGAGGGCACGCCGCTGCTCGCGGTCTCGCACTTCTCACCGGTGGTGCGGCACGAGTACCGGCTCGGCGTGCCCGAGGAGTTCACGGCCTGGCAGGAGGTCCTGAACACGGACGCGGCCCGCTACGGCGGCGGCGACATCCTCAACCCCGGCCCCCTGAAGCCGGACTCGCGGGGCGCGCACGGCCGCCCCGCGAGCCTCCAGCTGACCCTGCCCCCGCTGGCTACGGTGTGGCTGCGGCCGGTGTGAGTGCCGCCGCGACCGCGTCCGGCAGCCCCTCCCGGTGCAGGACGCCGAGCGTCTGGGTGGCCCGGGTCAGGGCCACGTACAGATCGCTGGCGCCGTACCGGGCGGGCTCCACGACGAGCACCGCGTCGAACTCGAGGCCCTTCGCCTGACGCGGGTCGATCAGCACGACCGGCCGCGTCAGGTCCGGGGCCTCCCCGGCCGTCACCCCGGGGAGCTTTCCGGCGAGCTCACCGTGGAGCTCGCGCGGGGCGATCACGGCGAGGCGCCCCTCCTCGGGCAGCCCCTCGGCGACCGCGTCGGCCACGGCGGCCGCCAGGTCGTCGGCCTGCCGCGCCCACGGCCGTACGCCGGTGGAGCGCACCGAACTCGGCGGCCGGAAGCCGGGGTCGGTCGCCCTCGGCACCTCGGCCGCGACGTCCATGATCTCCACGGGCGTGCGGTAGTTGACCCCGAGCCGCGTGTACTCCCACCGGTCAGAGACGTACGGCTGGAGGATCGACTCCCACGAGCCGCAGCCGCCGGCCTCGGCGGTCTGCGCCGGGTCGCCGACGAGCGTCATGGAGCGGGTGGGGCAGCGCCGCATCAGCAGCCGCCACGCCATCGCGGACAGCTCCTGCGCCTCGTCGACGATGATGTGCCCGAACGCCCAGGTCCGGTCGGCCGCCGCCCGCTCGGCGGCGCTGCGGTGATCCAGCTCCTCCTGCCGCTCGGCCATCCGCTCGGCGTCGATGATGTTGTGCGCGAGCAGGACCTCGGCGTCCTCCTCGTCCTTGTCCTCGAACTCGTACGTCCGCGAGGCCCGCGACACGTCCAACACGCCCTGCGCGTAGGCGACCTGCTCCTGCCACTCGGCCTCGGCGGCGGCCCGCTCGGCGCTGTCGTCGTGGCCGAGCAGCTCGGCGGCCTCGTCGAGCAGCGGGATGTCGGCGGGCGTCCAGGCGCTGCCGTGCGGCCTCCGGATGACGAAGGCATCGGTCTCGTCGAGCCCCGTGGGCTCCTCCAGATAGTCCGTGACGAACTGCTGCGCCGTGAGCACCGGCCACAACTCCTGGATGGCCGCGTGCACTTCAGCGCTCGCCGCGACCGCCTTGCCGATCTGCGCGAGGTCGTCGGGCCCGAGGAAGTTGGGCCCGCCGTACGGGTCGGCCCCGATGCGGTCGGCCACCTGCCGGGTGAGCGCGTCGATGACGTGGAAGGCGAAGGTGGGCCGGGCGAGGTTGTGCGGCACGTCGGCCTCGCGCGCCTTCTCCCGCGCCTCGTAGGCGATCGTCCAGTCCAGGACCAGCTCGCCGTCGTCGTGCTCGATGAGCAACGGGGCGCCGGGCTCGGGCAGTTGCTGCCGGTCGCGCAGGGCGCCGGCGAGCACGTCCGCCATCTCGGCGCGGCCCTTGACCTCGGCGGCGGCCGGGCTGTCGGTGCCGGTGGCGGTCACGCCGGGGAACAGCTCCCCGACCGTGGACAGGAGCACCCCGGTCTCGCCGAGCGCGGGCAGCACCTCGCTGATGTAGCCGAGGAAGGCCGGGTTGGGCCCGACGATCAGGACGGCGCGCTTGGCGAGCAGCTCACGGTGGGCGTAGAGCAGGAAGGCGGCCCGGTGCAGCGCGACGACGGTCTTGCCGGTCCCGGGCCCGCCCTCCACGACGAGCACACCACGATGGGGTGCGCGGATGATGCGGTCCTGCTCGGCCTGGATGGTCTGCACGATGTCGTGCATGCGGCCGGTGCGCGCCGAGTCGAGGGCGGCGAGCAGCACCTCGTCGGCGTTGGCGCCCTCGTGCCCGGTGCGGGTGGTGTCGCTCAGGTCCAGGATCTCGTCGTGCAGCGCGGTGACCTCGCGCCCCTCGGTCGTGAGGTGGCGGCGCCGCCGCAGGCCCATGGGGGTGTGCCCGGTGGCGAGATAGAAGGGCCGCGCGACTTCGGCACGCCAATCGATCACGAGCGGGGTGCGCTCGGTGTCGGAGGCGCGGATTCCGATCCTGCCGATGTGGTGATCACGGCCGTCCCGGAATTCGAGCCGTCCGAAGCACAGTCCGTTCTCGCCCGCATTGAGGGCGGCGAGCAGTCCGGACCGCTCCGCCACCATCACATCGCGCTCGAGGCGCGCCTGAAGACCGTTGCCGACCTGCGACAACGACGCCTGCACGGCGGTCTCGGCCTCCTCGCGCAGCGCGTCCAGGCGCGCGTACAGCCCGGAGACGAATTGCTGCTCTTCCCGCAATTCCTCGGTTGACAATTCAGCCCCTCGCCAGTTACAGTGCTCTTATAAAGCTTCCCGTGATGCCCGCATGTCTATTTGGACAGGGCTTCGCGAAAGAATCCAATATACGCAGAGAAAGACCCCGGACGTCAATTCGTCCGGGGCTTTTTCTTTGCCCATCAGTTCTCAGAGCACGTCGGCCAGGTCCGCGAGGAGCTTCCGCTTCGGCCGCGCCCCCACCATCTGCTTCACCGGCTCACCGTCCCGGAAAACGATCATGGTCGGCGCGGAGAGCACCCGGTACGCGATCGCCGTCTCCGGGCTCCGGTCCACATCCAGCTGCACGATCTTGATCCGGTCCGCCTCCTCGCGGTTGATCTCACTCAGTACGGGCGCGAGCTGACGGCAGGGCCCGCACCAGTCCGCCGTGAACTCCACCAGGACCGGCCTGCCCCGCTCCCCCAGCACCTCCCCCGCGAAATCCGCGTCACTCACCTCGGCCACCCCGGCTGCCTTCATCGCCCCTCACCCTTCCCGTGCAGTTCACAGCGCGGCTCCGGACCACCCGGAAGCGCCGCCTCGGCGCGCACGAGCTGCGCGCCGACCTGTTCCCGTACCGCGCTCAACTCGCCTATCAGCGCGTCGAGTTCGGCCAGCTTCTTGCGGTAGACGGCGAGCGAGGCCGGGCAGGAGTCGCCCTCCTGGTGCCCGGAGCGCAGGCACTCCACGAAGGGCCGCGTCTCCTCCAGGTCGAAGCCGAAGTCCTGCAGCGTCTTGATCTGCCGCAGCAGCCGCAGATCGTCCTCGTCGTACGTGCGGTAGCCGTTGCCGCCGCGCCGTGCGGGCAGCAGGCCCCGGGTCTCGTAGTAGCGCAGCGTCCGCGTGGTGGTCCCCGCGCGGGCCGCGAGCTCGCCGATTCGCATGCGTACGACGGTAGACGTTGACGCCGGGGTCAAGGCCAGCGCTATTCGTCGAGGTCCTCCATGTCCTCCATGCCTTCTGGGCCCTCCGGTTCCTCCGGGTCCTCCTCGCCCGGCACGCCCAGCAGGCGGCGGGTGAGGAGGTCGCGGTCGGAGAGGAGCTCGTCGGCGGCGGTGCGCAGGTCGTCGGGGGACGTGGGGCCCGCGGCGCGCTCGGCGCCGATCAGGACCGCCCGGCGCACCAGTTCCTTCATGAAGGACGCCGTGGTGCCCTCCGTCCGCGCCACGATCTCCCCGGCCGCCTCCGGCGCGAGGCCGAGCCCGCCCCCGTACAGGGAGAACAGCGCGCGCCGCCCCGCCGCGTCGGGCAGTGGGATCTCCACGGCGAGGTCGACGCGGCCGGGGCGCTGGGCGAGGGCGGGTTCGAGCAGGTCGGCGCGGTTCGTGGTGAGCAGGAAGGTCACGTCGGCGTCGTCGCCGAGGCCGTCCATCTCGTTCAACACCTCGAAGAGCAGCGAGTGTTCGCCGGGGTAGTCGCGGGACTCGGCGATCAGGTCGCAGTCCTCCAGGACGACGAGGGCGGGCTGGAGCATGCGGGCGAGGGCGCAGGCCGAGCCGATCCGGTCGATGCCGGAGCCGGCGAGCAGCACGACGGTGAAGTCCGGGAGGTGGGAGAGCAGATAGCGCACCGTGTGCGTCTTGCCGGTGCCCGGCGGCCCGTACAGCAGGAGGCCGCGCCGCAGGTGCTGGCCCGCGGACCGCAGCCGGTCGCGGTGCCGGGCGACGCCGACGACCTGCCGCTCCACCCGCTCCAACAGCCCCGGGGGCAGCACGATCCGGTCGCGGTCGAGGCCGGGCCTGCGGTGGAAGCGGAACGGGCCGAGGCCGTCGCCGAAGTCGGAGCCCTCGAAGGAGAGGACCTGGCCGCGGTAGATGTTGTCCGCGCGGATCAGCGCGTCGATGCCGCCGAGCAGCCGCCGGGCCGCGTCCCGCGCCGGGGCGATCACCTCGACCTGCACCTTCTCGCTGCCGTACTCGTCGTTCGGGCCGCGCAGCAGCACCACATAGCGGTCGGCGCCGTCCGTGCCGAGGTAGAACCCGAAGGAGACGCAGGCGAGTTCCTCGTCCGGCGACACCGGGAGATAGGCGTAGTCGACGGCGCCGACCACGAACTTGTCGTAGCGGTCGGCCGATTCGAGCATCTCGGAGAGGGTGTACATGCCGCGGTGCGCGGCGCCCGTCAGGCCGATGAGCTCATGGGTCCGCCCGTCCGTGGTGAACCAGCGCTCCAGGGCGCGGTGCACATTGGGATGGTCGTACGCCGGGTAGGTCGCCTTGAGGACGGGTGTCCCGCCGGGTTCCGAACCGAGGTGCTCGCGCAGCCGGGCAGTGAGTTCACGCCCCTGGTCCTCGCCCCGGCCCCGGCGCGCCACGGCCTCCAGGAACTCCTGGAACAGGTCTCCCACACGCTCGAGATCGGCCCGTCCGGCGGGCTGCGCCGCGTCATCCACGCCTCAGCGTGACCCGGAAGCAGCGCCACCGTCAACGCGGCCGCACGGGTCGGCCGGGTCAGACCGGCAGGCCGCGCAGCCGCTCGCACACCTCGGCGACGGCGCCCGGTTCCGGTGCCTCACCGGCCGCGAACTGGGCCGTCTGCAGGGCGGGCCCGTACGCGTCGTGCCGGTCGAGGTCGGCGGTGCGGGCCGGCTGCACGACGAAGTGGAGGTGGCCCGGCACCCGCCCCGCGTGCGACCAGAGGCAGACGTACACCTGCTCACAGTCCTCAACCACCTCGCGGACGGCGCCGCTTACCCGGCTGAGCAGGGGACCGAGCTCCGCCGCCTCGGCGCCGGTCAGCTCGTGCACCCCCGTGACATGCCGCAGCGGCTTGACCACGAGGGTGCCGACGCCGAGCGGGCCGACGCAGTGCTCGACGGTCCAGAGCGCGGTCCGCAGGACGGTGCCGCCGGGCAACTCGGCCCGCCCGTCGGCCAGTTCGCAGGCGAGGCACGGCGACCGGGCGGCGGCGCCCCGACTCACTTGTCCGCCTTGTAGAGCTTGATGTCCCGGTTCGCGAACAGGTGGACATAGCCGCAGATCCAGCAGATCAGCCCGGTCGCGGACTCGTTGGCCCACGCGAGGTTCATGAACTCCGCGCCCGAGCTGTTGAGTTTGACCTCCCGGTCGCGGAACAGATCACCGTCGCAGACCTGGCACGTGATCCACACCTCGCCTATCGCCGCCCGGACCGGCTTGCGCGCCATGGCAGTTCCCCTTCCCCCGTCGGTCATCGGCCCAGCTCAGAACCGGGCGGGGCCGAGGACCACGAGGCTAGCGGACCGCGTCCGCCCGCTCGGCGACAGGAGCGGCGGCCTCGGCGGCCTCGGGCTCCGCGGAACCCGTCGCCCCCTCCGCCCCCGACCGCCGCCCCGGCAGCACCAGGGCCACCACGACCGCGCCCACACCGAGGAGCACGGCGCCCACCAGGCTCGTGTGGGCCACCGCGTCCGAGAACGCCGAGCCCACCGCGTCCTTCATCTGCACGGCCCCGTGGGTGAGTTGCTCGGCCTGCGCCTTCAGCTGGGCGGCCTGCTCGGGCGAGCTCGCGTGGGCCGCCTTCTCCGTGAGACCGCGGGCCTGCTCGGCGATGGCCTGGGCCACGCCGTTGCCCGCGCCCACCGAGTCCTTGGCGGTCTCCAGGGCCTCGGGCGGCAGCTTCGTGCCCTGTGCCGCGTCCGTCAGGTGCGAGGAGTACGAGCTCGCGAGCACCGAGCCGAGCACCGCGATGCCCAGCGAACCGCCGAGCTCCAGGGAGGTGTCGTTGACCGCGCCGCCCACGCCGAGCTCCGACTCGGGGAAGGCGCCCATGATGACGTCCGTGCACGGCGACACCGCGAAGCCCAGCGCGAGCCCGAGGATGATCAGGGGCGCCACGAAGTCCCCGTACGTCGAGGCGCCGTCGATCTGTGTGAGCAGCGCGAGGGCCACCGTGCCGCCGACGAGCCCCGCCACCACCATGATCTTGCCGCCGATGCGCGGCGCCAGGATGCCGGTGACCGCCGAGCCGACGAAGACCGCGCCGGCCAGCGGCAGCATCCGTACGCCGGTCTCCAACGGGTCGTAGGCGAGGACGAACTGGAGGTGCTGGGTCAGGTAGTAGAAGGCGCCGAAGACCGCGAGGAAGAAGAGCGCGACGGCCAGGTTCGAGCCCGCGAAGGCGCGGCCCGCGAACTTCCGCACGTCCAGGACGGGGCGCGGGTGGCGCAGCTCCCAGATCACGAAGAGCACCAGACCCACGGCCGCCACGACGGCGGCGCCGATCGCGCGGGCGCCCCAGCCGAAGTGCGGGCCGTCGATGATCATGAAGATCAGCGAGCCCACCCAGACCACCGAGAGCAGCCCGCCCACGTAGTCGATGCGGCCGTGCTGTGCCGCCTTGGACGGCGGGACCAGGACGAACGCGCCGATGATCGCGACCGCCGCCACTGGGATGTTGATCAGGAACGTGGAGTGCCAGCCGTTGTCGCGAAGGAGTGCGCCCGCGATCAGCGGGCCCGCCGCGATCGCGATGCCGGACGTCGCCGCCCAGATGGTGATCGCCTTGGCCCGCTCCGCCCGCGGGAACGTCGAGGCGAGCAGCGAGAGCGTCGCGGGCATGATGAGCGCCGCGCCCACGCCCATCACGGCGCGCACCGCGATGACCGCGGCGGCGCTGTCCACGAGCGAGCCCGCGGCCGCGCCCCCGCACATCACGAGGAGCCCGAGCACCAGGGCGCCCCGGCGGCTGTACTTGTCGCCGATCGCGCCGAGCAGCAGCATCAGCGCGGCATACGGGACGGTGTACGCGTCGATGACCCACTGCAGGTCCGAGCTGGACAGGCCGAGGTCCATGGTCATGTCGGGGGCCGCCACCGTCAGCGCGGTGTTCGCCATCACGGCGATCAGCAGGCTCAGACAGAGCACGCCGAGGGCCCACCAGCGGCGGGCGTACGGCTTCTCCATCCGCTCGACGGGTTCGTTGATCAGCAAAGGCATCGGCAGCCACCCCTCACATTCTGCACACGGCTGTGCAACTACACACTGCTGTGCAACTTACCCGAACTTGCACAGCAGTGTGCAACTCGTGGCGGGGCGCGGGGCAGAATGGGCCCATGAACCCGAGCCAGGGGCCCACGAACCCGAGCAAGGCGAGCGTCAGAGCCGACGCCAACCGCCGCCGCATCCTTGAGGTAGCCCTCGCCGAACTGCTCCAGGACCCCGACGCGTCCATGGACCAGATCGCGCGCGCCGCGGGCGTCGTACGGCGCACCGTGTACGGCCACTTCCCCAGCCGCGAGGCGCTGGTCGGCGCGCTCGTGGACGAGGCCATGACCGCCGTGCTCGACGCGCACCACGCGGGCGCCGAGGGCGTCGACGACCCGGCCGAGTCCCTGGCCCGCTCGGTGCTCGCCGTCTGGGAGGTCGCCGACCGCTACCGGCTGCTGCTCTCCCTGGCCCGGCGCAGCGTCACGGTGGAGGGGCTGCACGCACGGCTCGCCCCGGTGCGCGCCGCCGGGGCCGCGGTGATCCGGCGGGGCCAGGAGCAGGGCGCGTTCCAGTCCCCCGTACCGGCCGAGGCGCTCTCGCACGTCTGCGACCACGTGATGCTGGGCCTGATGGACGCGGTCAACGCGGGGGACCTGGCACGCGAAGAGGCGGGCAGGGCCGCCGCGGTCACGTTCCTGACCGCGGCGGGCCTGCCCGCCTCCGAGGCCACCCGGCTGGTGGCCCGGATCACCTCTCAGTGATCAACGCTGGGTGACCGCCTCCGGCTCCGGCTTCCGCTGCTCCGGAACGTCCCCGTGACCGTCGTCCAGCAGCGTCTTCTCGTCGAACGGCAGCTTCCCGTCGAGGACTTGGGCGACCCGCTCCCGGTCGACCTCCTTCGTCCACGTACCGATCAGGAGCGTGGCCACCGCATTGCCCGCGAAGTTGGTGAGGGCGCGGGCCTCGCTCATGAAGCGGTCGACGCCGATGATGAGCCCGACCCCGTCGACGAGCGCCGGCTTGTGCGACTGCAGCCCGCTCGCGAGCACCGCGATGCCCGAACCGGACACGCCCGCCGCGCCCTTGGACGCGATCATCATGAACAGGAGCAGGGTGATCTGCTCACCGATGCCCAGCGGCTGGTCCATGGCATCGGCGATGAACAGCGAGGCCATCGTCAGATAGATCATCGTGCCGTCGAGGTTGAAGGAGTACCCCGTCGGGACGGTGATGCCGACGACCGGCCGGCTGACCCCCAGGTGCTCCATCTTCGCGATGAGCCGCGGCAGCGCCGACTCGGACGAGGACGTGGAGAGGATCAGCAGGAACTCCCGGCCCAGATACCTGAGCAGCTTGAAGAGATTGACCCCGGTGACCAGGCGCAGCAGCGTGCCGAGCACCACGACCACGAAGAGCACACAGGTCACGTAGAACCCGATCATGATCGTGGCGAGCGCCTTCAACGCGTCCACGCCGGTCTCCCCGACGACGGCCGCCATCGCGCCGAACGCGCCGACCGGTGCGGCCCACATGACCATCGCGAGGACACGGAAGACCAGCTTCTGGATGTGGCCGACCCCGCGCAGGATCGGCTCGCCCGCCGCCCCCATCCCCTGCAGCGCGAAGCCGACGAGCAGCGCGACGAGGAGGGTCTGCAGGACCTTCTCCTGGGTGAACGCCGAGATCATGGTGGTCGGGATGATCCCGAGCAGGAACTTGACGGGCCCCTCGCTCGCCTCGTCGGCGGCCGTGTGCCCGGCCTCCTTCACCGAGTTCGTGAGGTCCATGCCGGAGCCCGGGTGCAGGATGTTGCCCACGATCAGGCCAATCGCGAGCGCCACCGCCGACATCGCGATGAAGTAGCCGAGCGCGAGCCCGCCGACCTTGCCGACCTGCGCGGCCTTCCGCACCGAGCCGACGCCGAGCACGATCGTGCAGAAGATGATGGGCGAGATCATCATCTTGATGAGCGCGACGAAGCCCGTGCCGATGGGCTTCAGCTCCTTGGCGAAGTCCGGCCAGATGAAGCCGACCGCGATGCCGAGGAACACGGCACCGATGACGGCGATGTAGAGATAGTGCGTGCGGTCCCGTCTGGCGGCGGGTGCCGTTCCCTGTCCCTCGGTCACGGGTGCCTCCTTGCCGACTGCGTCGTCAGCCTTCGATGTCGTCATGCCCAGTGCTCCGGCCGTACCCGGCCCGAGCCATGTGCCCCGGCCGTGGCCGGCTCGCGTACGCGCAGTGCGTGCGGCTCACGTCCTGGCGATCCCGGCGACTATCTCCCGCCCTGTGAGGACGGTCACCCTTACGTTCATTTAGTTCACGCTTATACGTGAAGGCAGACTGGCAGCGTGCCGCTCACCCGTCCACACCGCCCCCGCAGCCTCGCGGGCCAGCTCTTCGCGATGCAGATCGTGCTGGTCACGATCGTCGTCGCCGGGTGCGCCCTGTTCACCTACGTCAGCGACCGGCGCCAGGCGGAGGAGTCCGCGCGCCGCCAGGCGACCGCGACGGCGCGGGCCGTCGCCGACACCCCCTCGGTACGGGAGGCCATCCGCGGCAGCGACCCCACGGCGAAGCTCCAGCCGTACGCGAAGCAGGTGCGGGCCCACACCGGCGTCGACTTCGTCACGATCATGGCCCCGGACGGCACCCGCTGGACCCACCCCGACCCCCGCCACATCGGCGAACGCTTCCTCGGCCACCGCGCGGCCGCCCTGCGCGGCGAGACCTTCACCGAGACCTACACCGGCACCCTCGGCGCCTCCGTGCGCGTGGTCACCCCCGTCCACGACGGCGGCCGCATCACCGGACTGGTCAGCGCGGGCATCACCATCGAGAACATCAGCGAGCGGGCCCGGGGCCAGCTCCTCACGCTCCTCGGCGTGGCCGCGGCGGCGCTCCTGCTCGGCGCCGTCGGCACCTACGTCATCAACGCCCGCCTGCGCCGCCACACCCACGGCATGAACGCCGCCGAGCTCAGCCGCATGCACGACTACCACCAGGCCGCCCTGCACGCCGTGCGCGAGGGCCTGCTGATGCTCGACGGACAGCGCCGCATCGCCCTGATCAACGACGGCGCCCGCGACCTCCTCGGGGTGCGCGGGACGGACCACGTGGTCGGCCGCAACGTGGCGGAACTGGGCCTGCCCGCCCCCCTGACCGGCGCGCTCCTCGCCGCCGAGCCCCGCGTCGACGAGGTGCACCTCACCGCGGACCGGGTGGTGGTGGTCAACACCTCCCCCGTCTCCGGCGGCGAACGCCGCGGCACAGTGGTCACCCTCCGCGACCACACCGAACTCCAAGCCCTGACAGGCGAGTTGGACTCGGAGCGCGGCTTCACGCGCGCCCTCCGCTCCCAGGCCCACGAGGCCGCCAACCGCCTCCACACGGTGGTCTCCCTCATCGAACTCGACCGCGCCGACGAGGCGGTGGACTTCGCCACGGCCGAGCTGGAACTGGCCCAGGCCCTCACCGACCGCGTGGTGGCAGCGGTCAACGAACCGATCCTCGCGGCACTCCTCCTCGGCAAGGCGGCCCAGGCCAACGAGAACGGGGTGGAGCTCCTGGTCTCCCCCGACACCCGCATCGACGACGCGGTCCTCCCGTCCGCCCTCCCCTCCCGCGACCTGGTGACGATCCTCGGCAACCTCATCGACAACGCGGTGGAGGCGGCACAGGGCTCCCCGCGGGCCCACGTGACGGTCACGGCCCGCGCCGACGAGGGCGCCCTCCTTCTCCGCGTCTCGGACACAGGCCCTGGCGTGGATCCGGCTCACCGGGAGGCGGTGTTCCGCCGCGGCTGGACGACGAAGACGACGAAGGGGACACGGGGGCTGGGGCTCGCGCTGACGCGGCAGGCGGTGGGGAGGCATGGGGGGACGCTGAGGGTGTCCGGGGCTCCGGAGGGCGGCGCGGAATTCACGGTGAGACTGCCGGGGGCTGGTTCGGCGGGGGGTCGCAGGGTGCCGGGTGGGCGGGTGGGAGATGCGCCGCGGAGCGGCGGGGAGGCGGCGCGGAGCGCCAAGGCCCCGGCGCGGAGCGCCGAAGAAACACCCACCCCCGAGGGAACGCAGTACAAGAGGCCAAGCCCCGAAAAAGGCCGGGAGCCCCACCCATGAGTCCAGCCCCCACCAAGACGGCACCCGACATCCGCGTACTCGTCGTCGAAGACGACCCCGTCGCGGCGGACGCCCACGTCCTCTACGTCAACAGAGTCCCCGGCTTCACAGCGATAGCGAAACCCGCCCACACCGGCGCGGAAGCGCAACGCACACTGGACCGCGAACCCGTCGACCTCCTCCTCCTGGACCTCAACCTCCCCGACGGCCACGGCCTCCAGCTCGCCCGCTCACTCCGCGCCGCGGGCCACCGCGCGGACGTCATCGCCGTGACGTCGGCCCGCGACCTGACCGTCGTACGAGAAGGTGTCTCGCTCGGCGTCGTCCAGTACGTCCTCAAGCCCTTCACCTTCGCGACCCTGCGCGACCGCCTCGTCCGGTACGCGGAGTTCCGCGCGGCCACCGGCGAGGCGGGCGGCCAGGACGAGGTGGACCGCGCCCTCTCGGCCCTGCGCGCACCGGGCCCCGCCGAGCTCCCGAAGGGCCTGAGCGCCCCCACCCTGGAACGGGTCACCCAGGCGCTCCGCCAGGCCGACCCCGAGGGCCTGACAGCAACAACCACCGCCGAAACCCTGGGCATCTCCCGCATCACGGCCCGCCGCTATCTGGAACACCTCGTCGACGCGGGCCGCGCCGAACGCACCCCCCGCTACGGCCAGGTGGGCCGCCCGGAGCTGAGCTACCGCTGGACACGCACCCCACGCCCGTAAACTCCTCCAAGTACCCCCAACTACCCACCCCAGCACTCCAATTAACAGGGCACAGCCAAGGTTCCCTCCAGCCTCCACCCCCGAATAACAACGTTGTCACGCATCAACGCGGCACCCACGCACGCCCATTGACCTTGCTCCGAGCCCCCGCTTACGTTCACCTCGCAGCCCCACGCGGCATCCATCCCCCCAGCCGCGTAGGCCAGGAGGAGGTCGTGCCCGTGCGCCCCACCACCCGCCCCACCACTCGCTCCACCCTCCGCTCCACCCGCTCCGTCCCGCTGCTCCTCGGCGCCCTGCTCGCCGCAAGCACCCTCACCGCGTGCGGCTCCGGTTCGGGCAGCGACCCCGACACCGTGAAGGTGTCCTTCAAGCAGTCGACGGACAACAAGATCCGGGTCATGGACGGCTATCTGGACGCCATGAAGAAGCAGTTCGAGAGGGACCACCCCGGCAAGAAGGTCAAGCTGGTCCCGATCAAGGCGCCGGACGCCGACTACTACACCAAGCTCCAGCAGATGCTGCGCTCCCCCAAGACCGCCCCTGACCTGGTGTACGAGGACACGTTCCTCATCAACTCCGACATCACCAGCGGATACTTGAAGCCCCTGGACCCCTACCTTTCCAAGTGGAAGGACTGGGGCCAATTCATCGACACGGCGAAGACCGCCGCGAAGGCCGCCGACGGCAAGACGTACGGCGTACCGGACGGCACGGACACCCGCGGCCTCTGGTTCAACAAGTCCATCCTCAAAAAGGCGGGACTCCCCACCGACTGGCAGCCGAAGACCTGGGACGAGGTCCTGTCGGCGGCCCGCACGATCAAAAAGAAGGTCCCCGGCGTCATCCCGCTGAACGTCTACACGGGCAAGCCGGGCGGCGAGACGTCGGCGATGCAGGGCCTGGAGATGCTCCTCTACGGCACCGGCAAGGACCCGTTGTACGACCCGCAGTCAAAGAAGTGGATCACAGGGAGCCAAGGCTTCAAGGACGCACTCAAGTTCGTCGAGACGGTCTACAAGGAGAAGCTGGGCCCCGACGTCTCCGACGCCCTCGACCCGAACATGGCGACGCGCGTCCGCGGCGAACTCCTCCCCGAGGGCAAGCTCGCCATCAACCTCGACGGCTCCTGGCTCCCCCAGGACTGGCTGAAGGGCGCGGGCCACGAATGGCCCACCTGGTCCAAGGAGTTGGGCCTGGCGGCGATGCCCACGCAGCACGGGCAGGCACCCGGCAAGGTGAGCATGTCGGGCGGCTGGACCTGGGCGGTCCCGGACAAGGCGGGCAACCCCGACCTGGCCTTCGAGTTCATCAAGACCATGCAGACCACGGCGAACGCCAAACGCTGGTACATCGCCAACTCGGGCATCGCGGTCCGCAAGGACGTGGCGCAGGACCCGGCGTACGTGCAGGCGCAGCCCGGCATCAAGTTCTTCACCGACCTGGTGGGCCAGACCCACTACCGCCCCGCCTACCCGGCGTACCCGAAGGTGTCGACGGCGATGCAGGAGGCGATGGAGTCGGTGACGACGGGGGACGCCTCGGTCGACAAGGCGGCGAGCGGCTACGACGACGAGGTGAAGTCGGCGACGGACGGCGCGGTCATCAAAAAGTAACCACGCCCCCTCATCTGCCCGTACGGGAGAAGCGAGCCGGCCAGTGACCACCGCACCCCCCGCCGGGCCCGGCGTCCACAAAACGGCACCGGGCCCGCCATCACCCAGACGACCCTCCAAACACCCCACACGACGCCGCAGCACCCTGCCCCGCACCCTCCTGCGCGCGCTCCCCGTCTCCCCCGCAGTCGTCCTGCTCCTCCTGTTCCTGGCGGGCCCGATCGGCTACTGCGCGTACATAGCCTTCACGGACCTCCAACTGACGGGCCAGGCAAGCTCGTCCTTCGTCGGCTTCGAGAACTTCCGCGCGGCGTTCGCCGACGAGGACTTCCTGAACGCGGTCTGGCTCACCCTCGTCTTCACGTTCCTCTCCTCCCTCATCGGCCAGAACACCCTGGGCCTGGCCCTGGCGTCCCTGATGCAGCGAGCGTCGAAGACAGTCCGCACGATCACAGGCGCGGTGGTGATCACGGCCTGGGTACTCCCGGAGGTGGTGGCCGGCTTCCTCCTCTACGCCTTCTTCCGCCGCGAAGGCACCCTGAACAACATCCTGGACTGGCTCCATCTCCCGTCCCAGAACTGGCTGTACACGCTCCCGATCCTGGCGGTGTCCTTCGCGAACGTCTGGCGCGGCACGGCGTTCTCGATGCTGGTCTACTCAGCAGCCCTCAATGAGATCCCCCAGGAAATCACCGAAGCAGCAGAGGTGGACGGCGCAGGCGGCTGGCGCCGCATGTGGCACATCACGCTCCCCATGATCCGCCGCTCCATAGGCACGAACCTCATGCTGAACACCCTCCAGACCCTCTCCGTCTTCGGCCTGATCTGGGTGATGACACGCGGCGGCCCCGGCAACCGCAGCCAGACGCTCCCTCTCTTCATGTACGAGCAGGCTTTCGTGAAGAGCATGATCGGCTACGGCACAGCAGTGGCCCTGCTGCTCCTGGTCGTCGGCTCCCTCTTCTCCCTCATCTACATGCGCCTGCTGCGCACGGAGGTCTGAGGTGCTCGCATCCCACCGCAGAAACCGCAAAATAGCCGCGAACACGGCTCTACTCGCCGTAGCGGCGGCCTTCGCCCTCCCCCTGGCCTGGGTGATCCTCTCCTCCCTGGACCCCAAGGCAGACCTCAGCGTGAAGGCCCCCTCCGGCCTGACCCTCGCCAACTTCGACGCGGTGATGACGGACGAGATCACCTTCACCCCGCTCCTCAACAGCCTGCTCCTGTGCGGCGGCGGCACCTTACTGACTGTGATCTGCGCGGCTCTGGCGGCCTACCCGCTCTCCCGCTTCCACTCCCGCCTGAACCGCCCGTTCATGCTGACGATCCTCTTCGGCACGTGCCTGCCGATCACGGCGATCATGGTCCCGGTCTACGCACTCTTCGTCCAGATAGACCTGATCGACACCATGCAGGGCACGATCTTCTTCTTCGCGGCGTCCCAACTCCCGTTCGCGATATGGCTGATGAAGAACTTCATGGACGGAGTCCCCAAGGAACTGGAGGAAGCAGCCTGGACGGACGGCGCATCCCCCTTCCAATCCCTGATCCGTATAGTCCTCCCTCTGATGGGCCCAGGGGTGGCGGTGGTGACGGTCTTCTCCTTCGTCATGATGTGGGGCAACTTCTTCGTCCCGTTCATGCTGCTCCTGACCCCCGAACAAATGCCGGCATCGGTGAGCATCAACGAGTTCTTCGGAAACCGCGGCACGGTCGTCTACGGCGAACTGGCGGCGTTCTCGATCCTGTACTCGACGCCGGTGATCCTGCTGTACGTCCTGGTGGCACGGAAGGTGGGAGGCGGCTTCGCGCTCGGAGGAGCAGTCAAGGGCTAGGCAACAGACAGAAGCCCCAACCCCGTAGCTTCCTACGATCCGCATCCTCGTAGGAACGCACCGTAGTCCTCCCCCCGGCCCGGCTCTAGCGTGTGCCCGTGCAACCGAGCCAGCCCACGCCCCCCTTCAACTTCCCCGCGGCACGCCGCCTGCGCGAAGCACTGGGCATGGCACCGGGCCACGTGGCCTACGGCATGCGCGCCAGCTACGGCCTCACGCACATCACGGCCGACACGATCACATCCTGGGAACGCGGCCTGACCGCCCCGACCTCCGCGGAACTCACGGCCCTGGCAGCCACACTCTGGTGCTCCCCCAGCGAACTGATGGGCGCGGCGACGACACTCCGCGAACACCGCCTGGCACGGGGCCTGGCCCCAGAGGACGTAGCACGCACAACGGGCGTGGAACTCCACGCATACCTGCGCATGGAGGAGACGAACACCTGGCAGGGCAACGACCGCCAGTCGACAGCCCTGGCGGAGGCACTGTCGCTCTCCCTCAAGGACTTCATGACGGTGACGGGCCGCGAAGAGGACCTGGCCGCGCTCCTCCGCTCGGCGGTCACCTCCCGCTGGCAGGGCTACGTACGCCCGCTCGCGAAACTCCTCCCGGTCCCGAAACGCAACCTGGAACGGGCCTTGCGCCGCCTCCACGAGACGTACCAGTCACGCACGGCCAGCACCCTGAGCTGGGGCACGCAGTCCTCCACGGAACGCGACACATCAGACAAGGCAGGCCAGGAATTCCTGGACACGATCCTGGACCATTTCTGGCCACTGATCCCCCGCTGACCCCTCGCTAACGGAACCATCAACTCCCCACCGGCTTGCCCCAATCACCCGCTCCACAACAAATTTCTCCCTGGTGCCGTCAACTCCTCACGGATAGCGTGGCTTCGCTCACGCTAACCCCACCGCCAGGAGCCGACAGTGAACCGCCCTCTCCGCCTCACGACGGCCGCACTCATCGCGTCCGCGGCCCTGCTGCTGACTTCTTGCGGCAGCGACGACAAGCCGAAGGACGACGACAAGATCGCTGGAGCGGGGAAGGAAAAGAAGACTCCTTCACCGAGCGCATCGAAGGAAGTCGCGGGACGGCCCAAGATCGAATTGCCGTCGGATCTCCACTACGCCTTCGCCTGGCCCAAGACCGGCGACGCAGCCAAGGACGCGGTCCTCTCGGACAGCCAGCAGTCCATCCAGGCCGTGGACCTGGCCATCGCCAACCAGAACGCGCTCGACAAGGCATACCGCTTCTACTACGAGGGCGAGGCCGCCGCCGGAACGCAGGAGTTCATTCAGAAGTACGTGGACCAGAAGTTCCGCACCACGGGCACGTACCGCTTCTACAAGCCCAACGTGACGGTCAGGAAGGACGGGGCCGCGACCTTCAGCTACTGCGAGGACCAGAGCCGAGCTTTCGCCAGGAACGTGAAGACCAACAAGGTCAACAAGACGCCGGTGACGAAGAAGAGCTACGTCGTCTACAACACCTCGCTCCGGAAGAACAAGCAGGGCGTATGGGTCATCCAGAAGATCGTCTCGCAGAGTGGGAGTGCCCAATGTCAGCCTTGATACGCAGGACAGCGATGCCGGTGGCCGCCGGGCTGCTTCTCCTCCTGCCCGGACAGGCACTCGCCGACGACACCCTCCCCGGCGGAGGAACGCAGAACCCACCGGGGCACCACGAAAAGGGAAGCGCCACCGACGACGGAAAGCTCAGCGCCGAAGCCGGCGCCGTCGTGTACGACCGCCCCAAGAACGGCTCCGGCGGAAAGGTCGGCGCCGTCACCCCGACCGGCAACTGGACCCCACCCCCCTGCTGGTACGCCCCGAAGTACACCCCGGCCCAGCTCCAGAAGGAGCGCGAACCGATCTGGGAAGCCGAGTCCACTGGCTACCAATGGGACGCGCAGCAACGCGACCGCTACGTGAACGGCAAGCCCTACAAGGACTTCAACAAGGACAAGACAGGCAAGGGCTACTGGTGGGACTCCTACATCCCGGACGGCAGGGAGGCCGAGCCGGGCGCCTTCGACTGTGACAAGGAAACCTTCTGGGTCGACAAAGGTGACCCACCCCCCGCCGACATCCCCGAGGCAGTCACTCCGGAGGTCCTCGCCAAACTCGCCTACGCCGAGATCCGCGTCCCCGGCACCAAGGTGACCCTCGCTCCCAAGGGCAACACGACGAAGGTCAACCTCCCCACCTGGGCCTGGCTGAACAAGGCGGAATTTAAACCGGTCTCGGTGACGGCCTCCGTCCCCGTCCTGAACATCCAGGCAACGACAACAGCTGAACCGATCTCCCTAAAGATCGACCCAGGCACCAAGGACGCGGCAATCTACCCCACCTCAGGCGTCTGCCCCCTCAACACCAAGACCGACCAGATCGGCGAGCCCTACACAAAGGGCAAGTCCCACGAGACCCCACCCTGCGGCGTCCGCTACCTCCGCTCATCGGGAGACGGCACCTTCCCGCTCAAGGCGACGGTCACGTGGAAGATCCACTGGACCGGAACAGGCGTGAACGAGGAGAAGCCGCTGCCCGACGGCGAATTCGGTGCGGACCAGAACGTGGTGGTCCAGGAGGTCCAAGCAGTCAATCGATAGCTGCCCACACGCACACGTACCACGGGGGTATCTGAACGTGTCGTACCGTCCGGCAGACTGGCACATACTCGACCTGGACAAGGACCCAACTCCAGGCGACCCACAGCGAGTTCGACAACTCGCCAAGAATCTGCACGACTTCGCAGACGACGTCTCCGACGTACTCCGCGACATCAAGGGCATGGCGGGCGAGGACGCGATCCTGAGCTGGGCGGGGAAGACGGCCGAGTCCTTCACGGCCGAGTTCGAAGACGCCCCGGGCAAACTCAAGAAGCTCAAGAAGAGCTACGAGATGGCGGGCGACGCCCTCGCGGACTACTGGCCCAAGCTGGAGCGCGCCCAGGCGCTGGCCGACAAGGCGCTCGCCAAGGGCCGTGAAGCACAGGGCGACTTGTCCTCCGCAAAGTCCAAGCTCTCCTCGGCCGACTCCTGGGTGGACCGCGCCGGGAAAGAAGCCGACAAGTACAAGGACAAGGACGGCGACAAGGGCAAGGACGTCCCCAAGCCGGACGAGGACAAGGTCAAGGCCGCCACCCGCAACGCGCATGCCGCCGAACAGGCCCAGACAACAGCGAAGTCCGACGTCTCCAACGCGCAGGGCGCCCTGGACGCCGCCAAGAAGATGGCGGAAGACGCCCGCAAGATGCGCGAGGACGCCGCGGGCACGGCCAAGAAGAAGATCGAAGAAGCCTCCGACGCCGGAATCCACAACCGCAAGTGGTGGGAAGAGGTCGGCGACTGGGTCTCCGACAACTGGGACACCATCGTCGCCGTCTGCAAGGTCGTCGTCGCCGTCCTCGGCATCGTCGCCATGATCATCGGCGGACCCATCCTCGCCGCGATCGTCGTCGTCGCCGCCCTCGTCGTCCTCGCCGACACCCTCAACAAATACGCCAACGGACAAGCCAGCCTCTGGGACGTCGCATTCGCCGCCCTCGACTGCATACCCGGCGGCAAGGGCATCACCTCCGTCGGCAAACTCGCCAAGGGCCTCAAGGGTCTAGCCAAGGGCGGCCTCAAGGATTTGGCCAGGAGGGGCCTCAAATCGATGGCCCGAGGTCTGCGGCGTGAAGGTGCAGGCGGCTCCGACGATGTATTGCAGCGGGCTCGGCGAAGGCCGAGAAATGGGCCGCCCATGCCGATGACCATGGACAGCGTTCGCTCGATCTCGGGGCGTTACAACGTCGACCTGGCCGGTATTCGCGTCAATATCAACCGTAGGGTTTCCGGCCTACAGGGGTCGACGCCTTCGGCTTCTGAGATCCGCTTGTACCGGGACGCGTTCTACGACGAGGAGACCTTGGCCCGTACGCTGGCGCACGAGCGTTTTCACGTCGACCAGATCCGACAAGGAGGGAGTGTACCCACCAACGTCGCGGAGCTGGAACGATGGGAAGATGCAGCGTATGCCCACGAGGACCAGTGGTGGACGAATCACCCCCTGAACAGGCCCGACACGGGAGGAAATGGCAATGGCTAACGAGTGGAACGACTGGATCTCAGTCTATGAACGCGCCTACAGGGCCCCCCTGCGCATCGCCGAAATCTCCTGCCCGAACTGCCGATGCAAAACACTGGAGTTGGTGTTCACCGAGAAGCTCCCGGGACGAATCGGTTACGCTTCTTTCTGGTGCAACACCTGCATGTTCGGAATCCATTTGTCACGAACAGAGATTCCGGAAGACGCAGAAGTGATTCCCGCACTCGTGTCGCGTACGAGCGACCGCGAGCACGACGGTGCCACACCAGACAACTCCCAACCAGACATCCCCAAAAACGAAGACAGTGCACACGAAAAGCGCGTCGGAGATTACACACCGGTTTGGCCTGATACTCCGGATTCCGGCGACGAGAGCGAGGACACCGAGTCGGAGGTCTTCTGACTCACTACGCGGTTCCTGAATCTCGGGGGCTCTCACAGAGCTCGACGCCACTTCGACCTCCGACGCAGGAGAAATGCATCAGCCATGCACGACGACAACGGCATGTCTCAAGCAGATCCCATCGGTGGGCTGGATCTTGATGAGATCGAGGAGATGTGCTCAGCCGCCACGCAAGGCCCCTGGTTTCTGCGAAACCTGGACGACGACCACGTCATGAATCTGGTCGCCGTGAGCACAGTGGGAGACACCGGACAGGACGAACGTCGGCCCGCATTCGATCACAGTGAGATCATCGCTGCCACGTTGGTGCAGAGCCCTCGCTACGTGGACAGCGCGGACGGTCAATGGGACGAGAACGCGGCATTCATTGCCATGGCAAGGGACGCAGTACCCAGACTCGTGCAGGAGGTCAGGCGCCTGCGTGAACTCGCGTCCCCAGAGCTGCCGTGAGTTCAGAACTGGCCCGTAAGCATGCCGGAGTGGAGCCAGCGCCCCAAGCCTCAGAGGCCGAGCAGCTATGTCGTACCCACAGACATATCTCCTCGCCACGCCCGCACCCTCGGCCACCACCCCGGCACCGCATCGCGATACCTCTCATACTCCGCCCCGAACGTCCCCACCAGCTTCGGCTCCTCATACCACCGGGCAAACGCCCACATCACCACCCCAGCAAACGCCCCGTACCCAAGCAACACCGGCCGCCCAAGCAACAGCGCCTGCCCACCGATCGACGCAGTGACCGCGACGTACATCGGGTTGCGCACATGCCGGTACAGCCCTCCCACTACGAGGTGCTCAGTCGGCGCGACCGGCGCGGGCGTCCCCAACCCCTCCACCACGAACCGCACGAAGGCATGCACGAGCACCACCGCGCCCACCGCCAGCACGACACCCCCCAACACCCGGACGGGCAGCCACCAGCCCCCGGACTCCCACCGCGTGAGCCACCAGGGCACAACTCCGGCCACCACGCCCGGCGCAAGCGCCATGAACACCGAACTGCCCACAGCTGCCCTGGATTTACGCATGCCGCCAGCATGACCGCCGCCCTCAACGGCGTATACAGGACTGTCACGCTCCGGGCATCCACCCTTCGAGCACCGTGCGGCGGAACACGCAGCGCAGAGGACAACTACCTCGAAGGGTGGGCCAGTTGAGCACAACAGAGTGGAACATCCCAGAAGAAGCCCTCGCCCGCTCGATCTTCGCGCCGCTCGGCGGCCTCATCCAGATCGGCGCCGTCGCCGCGACCGGCACCTGGTCCCTGGCCGACGCCTCCGTCAGCGCCTTCGTCTCGGCGCGGCAGAGCGAGCTGGACCGGCTCCTCGAACTCATCCAGGAGAGCGGGGACTTCACCGCCCCGGCCCTGCAGATCCTCAACGATCTGGGCTACCTGCGCGAGCACCCCGTAGAAGCGCCGTATCTCCTCATGTGGTCCTCCGGGTACCAGGACATCTCGTCCCGGCTCGGGCCATCCCAGCTCGACGCCCCCGCCACCGTACGCCGCATGACCCGCCTGGGCGCCGACCTCCAGCTGGCCGACTTCCTCCACGCCCTGGTCACCGCCTCGATCGCCCGCGGCCCCGACGTCACACGCGGCACCCGGCTGATCGCCGAGGCCCTGGGCATCGGGACCCGCCTCGTCTCCGAGACGACGGACGACGCCCCCGCCACCGCGCCCCGCACCGCCTTCCGCACCTGGCGCGTAGCCCACCTAGCCCCGCTCCTGCTCCCCGATTCCCCGGCCGTGCCCGACGCCCGCCGGCTCTTCCGGGAGTACGCGCACGCCCTGGAGGAGCTCCTGGCCGCATAGGTGACCCGGGAGCACAAGAACAGGGACACGTCCCGGGAAAAGTGAAGCCCTTGGTCCCGGCGCACCGGGACCAAGGGCTCACAGCCACAAGCAACAAACTCGGCGCTCTAGAAAACCGACTCCGCCTCATCCATCCGATTCTTCGGCACCGTCTTCAGCTCCGTCACCGCACTGGCCAGCGGCGCCATCACGATGTCCGTCCCCCGCAGCGCCGTCATCTGCCCGAAGTCGCCCCGGTGCGCCGCCTCCACCGCGTGCCAGCCGAAGCGGTTGGCGAGGACGCGGTCGTACGCCGTGGGGGTGCCGCCGCGCTGGACGTGGCCGAGGATGACCGGCTTGGCCTCCTTGCCGAGGCGGGACTCCAGTTCGTATGCGAGGGCCGTGCCGATGCCCTGGAAGCGCTCGTGGCCGAACTGGTCGATGGCGCCCTTGCCGTAGTCCATGGTGCCGTCCTGCGGGTGGGCGCCCTCGGCCACGCAGATCACCGCGAACTTCTTGCCGCGGGCGAAGCGCTCCTCGACCATCTTGACCAGGTCGGCCGGGTCGAAGGGACGCTCCGGCAGGCAGATGCCGTGGGCGCCGCCCGCCATGCCCGACTCCAGGGCGATCCAGCCCGCGTGCCGGCCCATGACCTCGACGACCATCACGCGCTGGTGCGACTCGGCCGTGGTCTTCAGGCGGTCCATGGCTTCAGTCGCCACGCCCACCGCCGTGTCGAAGCCGAACGTGCGGTCCGTCGCCGAGATGTCGTTGTCGATCGTCTTGGGGACGCCGACGACCGGGATCCCGGCCTCCGAGAGCATCTTCGCCGCGGTGAGCGTGCCCTCGCCGCCGATCGGGATGAGCGCGTCGAAGCCGCTCTTCTCGACCAGGTCCTTGGCGTTGTCGCAGGCCGCCCGGAAGCGGGCGCGCTCCAGGCGGGAGGAGCCGAGAATCGTTCCGCCACGGGCGAGGATGCCGCTGACGGCGTTCAGGTCGAGGTGGCGGTAGCGGCCGTCGAGCAGGCCCGCGTAGCCGTCCTCGAAGCCGATGACCTCGTCCCCGTAGTGCGTGACGGCTCGGTGCACGACCGACCGGATCACTGCGTTGAGGCCGGGGCAGTCGCCGCCTGCGGTGAGAATTCCGATACGCATCGCGCTGTGTCTCCTGCTCGCTATTGGTACTTGTGAGCCGGTCCGATTGTTCCACGGCGAGAAGGGGGGCGCCGCCCGCGGCTACTCCCACCGATCCTGGGGCAGGGGCCTTTGGTCCCCCTGGGGCGGGCCTTCTCGTCCCGGCAGGACGGGCCTTCGTCCGGCGGGCGACCTAGCCACCACCAGAGGTATTGTCAAGAGGACACAGCTCACGAAATCGGGTGTTTTGGGTAGTCCCGAACAGGTCCCGACCTGGTCACTCCGCCGCACTCCGCCACGGAGGGCCGGGCCGGGGAGACGGGCCGGAGCGCCGGGCCGGAGTGACGAGCAGAGAGACGAGCCAGCCCGACGGGCTGTGAAAGGGGAGAGCACGCGTGACGCGCAGCGTGTACGTGACCGGGATCGACCGGGGCGACGGCCGCCAGGTCATCGAGCTGGGAGTCATGGAGCTCCTGACCCGTCAGGTCGACCGGGTCGGCGTCTTCCGACCGCTGGTCCACGACGGCCCCGACCGCCTCTTCGACCTGCTGCGCGCCCGCTACCGGCTCGCCCAGGACGCGGCCTCGGTCTATGGGATGGACTACCACGAGGCGTCCGCCCTCCAGGCCGAGCAGGGGACCGACGAGCTGGTCTCGCGGCTCGTGGACAAGTTCCACCAGGTGGCCAGGGAGTACGAGGTCGTCCTCGTCCTCGGCACCGACTTCGCCGACACCCAGCTCCCCGACGAGCTCGCGCTCAACGCCCGGCTCGCCAATGAGTTCGGTGCCGCCGTGCTCCCGGTCGTGGGCGGCAAGGACCAGCCCGCCGAGTCGGTGCGCGCCGAGACCCGCAACGCCTACCGGGCGTACGAGAGCCTGGGCTGCGACGTCCTCGCGATGGTCACCAACCGGGTGGCGGCCGAGGACCGGGACGAGATCCACGAGCGGCTCGACGCACGGCTCCCCGTGCCCTGCTACGTACTGCCGGACGAGCCCGCGCTCGCCGCCCCGACGGTCGCCCAGATCACCCACGCCCTCGGCGGCGAGGTCCTGCTCGGCGACGAGGCGGGGCTCGCCCGCGACGCCCTGGACTTCGTCTTCGGCGGCGCCATGCTGCCCAATTTCCTCAATGCCCTGACGCCGGGATGTCTCGTGGTCACCCCCGGCGACCGCGCCGACCTCGTCGTGGGCTCGCTCGCCGCGCACAGCGCCGGCACCCCGCCCATCGCGGGCGTCCTGCTCACTCTGAACGAGCGGCCCGGCGGGGAGATCCTCACGCTCGCCGACCGCCTCGCGCCCGGCACCCCGGTCGTCGCGGTGACCGGCGGCTCCTTCCCCACCGCGGGCGAACTCTTCGCCCTGGAAGGGAAGTTGAACGCCGCGACGCCGCGCAAGGCGGAGACCGCGCTCGGGCTCTTCGAGCGGTACGTGGACACCGCCGGCCTCATGGGCCGCGTCTCGGCGCCCAGCACCGACCGCCTCACGCCGATGATGTTCGAGCACAAGCTCCTGGAGCAGGCCCGCGCCGACCGGCGCCGCGTCGTCCTGCCGGAGGGCACCGAGGAGCGCGTGCTGCGCGCCGCCGATGTGCTGCTGCGCCGCGGCGTCTGCGACCTGACGCTGCTCGGCCCCGAGGAGACCATCCGCAAGAAGGCCGCGGACCTCGGCATCGACCTGGCCGAGAGCCAGCTGATCGACCCGCAGACCTCCCCCCTGCGGGACCGTTTCGCCACCAAGTACGCGGAACTGCGCGCCCACAAGGGCGTGACCGTGGAGCTCGCGTACGACGTGGTCGCGGACGTGAACTACTTCGGCACCCTGATGGTCCAGGAGGGCCTGGCCGACGGCATGGTCTCGGGCTCCGTCCACTCGACGGCCGCGACCATCCGGCCCGCCTTCGAGATCATCAAGACCAAGCCGGACGCCTCGATCGTGTCGTCCGTCTTCTTCATGTGCCTGGCCGACAAGGTCCTCGTCTACGGCGACTGCGCGGTCAACCCGGACCCGAACGCGGAGCAGCTCGCGGACATCGCCGTCCAGTCGGCCGCGACGGCCGGGCAGTTCGGCGTGGAGCCGCGGATCGCCATGCTCTCGTACTCCACCGGCACCTCCGGCTCCGGCGCCGACGTCGACAAGGTGCGCGAGGCCACCGAGAAGGTGCGCGCCTCCCGCCCGGACCTGAAGATCGAGGGCCCGATCCAGTACGACGCCGCCGTGGAGCCGTCCGTCGCGGCCACCAAGCTGCCGGACTCGGAGGTCGCGGGCCAGGCCAGCGTGCTGATCTTCCCGGACCTCAACACCGGCAACAACACGTACAAGGCCGTGCAGCGCTCGGCCGGCGCGATCGCCGTCGGCCCGGTGCTGCAGGGCCTGCGCAAGCCGGTCAACGACCTGTCCCGCGGCGCCCTCGTCCAGGACATCGTCAATACGGTGGCCATCACGGCCATCCAGTCCCAGACCCCCACCGAAAAGGCTGCCCAGCAGTGACCTCGACCCGTGTCCTCGTTCTCAACTCCGGCTCCTCGTCGCTGAAGTACCAGCTGCTCGACATGAGCGACGGCGCTCGTCTCGCCGTGGGCCTGGTCGAGCGCATCGGTGAGGAGAACTCCCGCCTCAAGCACGAGCCCCTCACGGGGGGCGGCGAGCTGCGTGAGGAGTTCGGGCCGATCGCCGACCACGACGCCGCCCTGAAGGCCGTCGCCGCCGAGCTCAGCAAGGACAAGCTCGGCCTGGACTCCCCCGAGCTGGCCGCGATCGGCCACCGGGTGGTGCACGGCGGCCAGACCTTCACCCAGCCGACCGTCATCGACGACGAGGTGCTCGCGGAGATCGAGCGCCTCATCCCGGTCGCCCCGCTGCACAACCCGGCCAACCTGACCGGCATCCGCACGGCCCAGGCCCTGCGCCCGGACCTGCCGCAGGTGGCCGTCTTCGACACCGCGTTCCACACGACGATGCCGGAGTCCGCGGCCCGCTACGCGATCGACGTGAAGACGGCCGACGAGCACCGCATCCGCCGCTACGGCTTCCACGGCACCTCGCACGCGTACGTGTCCCGCAAGACCGCCGAGCTGCTCGGCAAGGACCCGTCCGAGGTCAACGTCATCGTGCTGCACCTGGGCAACGGCGCCTCGGCGTCGGCGGTGCGCGGCGGCGTGTGCGTGGACACCTCGATGGGGCTCACGCCGCTTGAGGGCCTCGTCATGGGCACCCGCTCGGGCGACCTGGACCCGGCGGTGATCTTCCATCTGATGCGCGTCGGCGGCATGTCGGCCGACGAGATCGACAACCTGCTCAACAAGAAGAGCGGCCTGATCGGCCTCTGCGGCGACAACGACATGCGGGAGATCCGCCGCCGCGTGGACGAGGGCGACCAGGAGGCGCAGCTCGCCTTCGACGTCTACATCCACCGTCTGAAGAAGTACATCGGGGCCTACTCCGCGGTGCTCGGCCGGGTGGACGCCATCGCCTTCACGGCGGGTGTGGGCGAGAACGCGGCGCCGGTGCGCGAGGCCGCCGTCGCGGGCCTGGAGGAGCTGGGCCTCGCGGTCGACGGTGAGCTCAATTCCGTACGTTCCGACGAACCCCGCCTCGTCTCGCCGGAGTACGCGCGGGTCGCCGTGGCCGTGGTGCCCACCGACGAGGAGCTGGAGATCGCCACCCAGACCTACGCCCTGGTCCGAACTCCCCACGCCTGAGCGCCTGTCCGCCCATTTGTAGATTCCACCAGACGGAATATTCCGTAGCGAAACAAACCGATAGGATCGCCTCCATGCGCCGTTCCAAAATCGTCTGCACGCTGGGCCCCGCCGTCGACTCCGAAGAGCAGCTCGTCTCGCTGATCGAGGCCGGCATGAACGTGGCCCGCTTCAACTTCAGCCACGGCACTCACGCCGAGCACCAGGGGCGCTACGACCGCGTCCGCGCGGCTGCCGAGAAGACGGGCCGCGCCGTGGGCGTGCTCGCCGACCTCCAGGGCCCCAAGATCCGCCTCGAGACCTTCGCCGAGGGCCCCGTCGAGCTGGTGCGCGGTGACGAGTTCACCATCACCACCGAGGACGTGCCCGGCGACAAGTCGATCTGCGGCACCACCTACAAGGGCCTGCCCGGCGACGTCCAGAAGGGCGACCCGGTCCTCATCAACGACGGCAACGTCGAGCTGAAGGTCACCGAGGTCGACGGCCCCCGGGTCAGGACGATCGTCATCGAGGGCGGCGTCATCTCGGACCACAAGGGCATCAACCTGCCCGGCGCGGCCGTGAACGTGCCCGCGCTCTCCGAGAAGGACATCGAGGACCTCCGCTTCGCCCTGAAGATGGGCTGCGACATGGTCGCCCTGTCCTTCGTGCGCGACGCCAACGACGTCAAGGACGTCCACAAGGTGATGGACGAGGAGGGCCGCCGGGTCCCCGTCATCGCCAAGGTGGAGAAGCCGCAGGCCGTCGCCAACATGGCGGATGTCGTCGCGGCGTTCGACGCGATCATGGTGGCCCGTGGCGACCTGGCCGTCGAGTACCCGCTCGAGAAGGTCCCGATGGTGCAGAAGCGCCTCGTGGAGATGTGCCGCCGCAACGCCAAGCCGGTGATCGTCGCGACCCAGATGATGGAGTCGATGATCACCAACTCCCGCCCCACGCGCGCCGAGGCGTCCGACGTCGCCAACGCGATCCTGGACGGCGCGGACGCGGTCATGCTGTCGGCCGAGTCCTCCGTGGGCGCCTACCCGATCGAGACCGTCAAGACGATGTCGAAGATCGTCAAGGCGGCCGAGGAGGAGCTGCTCTCCAAGGGGCTGCAGCCGCTGGTGCCCGGCAAGAAGCCGCGCACGCAGGGTGGTTCGGTGGCCCGCGCCGCCTGCGAGATCGCCGACTTCCTGGACGGTCAGGCCCTGGTCGCCTTCACCAAGTCCGGTGACACGGCCCGCCGGCTGTCCCGCTACCGCGCGACCCAGCCGATCCTGGCCTTCACCACCGACGCGGGCACCCGCAACCAGCTCGCCCTGAGCTGGGGCGTCGAGTCCTTCGTGGTCCCGCACGTCGACAACACCGACGCGATGGTCGAGCTGGTGGACGCGGAGCTGCTCAAGCTCCAGCGCTACCACGAGGGCGACACCATGGTCATCACCGCCGGCTCGCCCCCCGGCGTTCCCGGCACCACCAACATGGTCCGGGTGCACCACCTGGGCGGCGGCGAGCGCGACTGATCCCGGCCGCGTAAGCCTCGTACACCTCGCGCCTCGCGTACGACACTGAGGGCGCCCCCTGGAGAAGGGGGGGCGCCCTCAGTGCTGTGCGGCTCCCGGACCGGTTCCGGACGGATGCCGGACGTACGGGCTTGCTGGTGCTACTCGGGACCGGTGTCGGTGACCGACTGGTGCAGGCCGGGCACCGTCAGGTTGCCGTCGAACTGCGCCGCCTGCTTGACCGTCACATCGGTGAAGTAGATCAGCGGGATGTTGATGGGCGGCGGGTGCTCGGGGTCGAAGGTGATCGGGATGAGCCCGAAGAGCTTGCCCGAGATCGACTCCGTGAGCATCGTCGTCGGCGCTCCGCGCATCGTGGACGTGGAGCCCTTGGCCCCGTAGAGGTGGAACTTCCTGCCGTTCGGGCCCTCGGTGGTCTGGTGCAGATCGCCGATGTCGACGCCGTTGCTGATGACGTACTTGAGGGCCTGCTTCTGCTTGCCCCCGGCCGTCGTCAGATTCACGACGCCCTGGTAGTCGGCGCCCTTGAGGAGCAGGGAGCTGGCCTCCAGCTTCCAGGACGCGTCCGGTATCGGGGCGGGCGTCTTCTCGTCCTTGCCGTCGGCCTTCTTCTCGACGACGCACGGGAACGGCTTCTTGCCGTTCTCGTCCGGCGCCATCGGGTCCTTGGCCTCGGCGCCCGGGGTCGCGTCGTCGGCCTTGTCCTTGGCCTTGTCCGCCGCCTTGTCGACCTCGTCCTCGGCCTTGTCCGCGGTGTCCTCGGCCTTGTCCGTGGTGTCCTTGACGCCGTCCTTGACCTTGTCGACGGTGTCTTCGACGGGCTTGGTGACCTTCTCGGCCGTGTCCTTCGCCGTGTCCTCGGGCTTCTTGGACTCCTCCGAGGCCGAGGGAGTCGGCTCGGGGCTCTCGGACTTCTTGTCGTCCGGGGTGAAGAAGTCCTTGATGGCGTCGCCGACACCCAGCGGGTCCAAGGGGTTCTTGGTCTCGGTGGGCGTGGGAGTCGGCTCCGGCTCCTTCGCGTCGTCGTCCTTGTCGCCGGCGGACGGCGTCGGGGTCGGCTCGGCCTTGTCCTTGGAGTCGGTGCCCGCCTTGTCGCCCGCGGAGGGCTCGGGGGTGGGCTCGGCCTTGTCCTTGGCGTCGTCGGCCTTCTTCTTGGCCTCCTCGGCGGCCGCCTTGTCCTTGGCGTCCTTGGCGGCCTCGTCCTTCTTCTTGTCGGCCTCGGCGTCCTTCTCGGCGTCCTTGTCGGGAGCCGTGACGCAGGGGCCGTCCTGGAAGGGGTTCTTCGGCACACCGGGCTTCGCCGAGGCGAGCGTCGGCGTCAGGCCCATTCCCATGAGGACCGCGGTGGGCATGGCGGCGATGGCCATCGCCTTGCCCGCGGGAATGTGCAGCCGGGTGATCAGCGGCTTCTTGGGAGCCGCGTGCCGCGGCCCGGTTCTCGCACGGGACTCCTCCACGGAGTCCTCGTGGTGCACCTCGTCAGCCGGCACGGTGCCTCCCGTTCGTCCCGTTCGTCGGGCTCGTTCCTGACAGATCGTCGGTCGCACCGCCCGCCCCGTTCACGGCCCCCGCGGCCGCGGGTTCCGCGGCCGAGTCGTCCGAGCCGTCGGCGTCCCCGCCGGCCCGTCCCTTCGCCGGTTCGCCTGCGGCCCTCGCGGGCGCCCAGGAGACGCCGAGGGCGCCGCCGATCAGCGCGAGGAGGAAGCCCATGACGAAGCCGCCGAAGTTGGAGACCACGAGGGAGACCAGGGCGAGCAGGATCGCCGCCACACCCGCGAACACCCGGGAGTGCGGCTGGAACCACATGGTCAGGCCGAGCACGACCAGGAGCACGCCGATGATCAGCGAACCGGCACCGGCGGTGGTCGCCATCCGGATCGTCATCGTGCCGAGCGTCAGGTTCGCGTACGGGAAGTACATGATCGGGATGCCGCCGAGCAGGGTCAGCAGACCACCCCAGAACGGGCGCTGACCGCGCCACCCTCGGAACGATCGGCGCATCCGGCCGAGCTTGATGCCAAGGCCCGCTTGCGCTTCGGCGCTCATGTCGTACAGCTCCTCGGGGAATGGCGTTTGGTTCTGTGTGTCGCTGTGTGTCGGATTCGGGCACGGGGACGGCTCCGCAAGGTTCCGTCGCGGCCCCCGCGCCCGGCCGTTCAGCGCATCGAGTACGCCTGAGACATCAACTGCCTCAGTAGCACTCGTGCTTGCCCTTCTTGACCGACATGCCCAGGCCAGAGAGCTTGAAGGTGCCGGCGGTGGTCGCCCACGCGCGCTGCTTGACACCCTCGAAGTGCACCGACTCGGCCTGCTGGGCGAACGAGTCCGGGGCGTACTTGTCGCCCTTGGACGGGCCCGGGCCCTTGGTCGTCTGGTCGACCGAGACGCCGATGTCGACGTTGTTGAAGGTCGGCTTCTTGACCTTCATGTCGTCGGCGTCGATGTAGAGCTTCTTGGCCTCGACGCGGTCGTTGCCCTTGCCGCCGGCCCTGAGCACCATCGACACGTCGCCGAAGACCGGCACCGGGACGACCACGGACTGGCACAGGTTGGTGATCTTCGCCTCGTCGATGCCGACGACGGACACCGGGTGGTTGCCCGACTTCCCGCTGTCGAGGGCGCCGTACTGGACGAATCCCTGGCCGTCGAGGGTGTCAGCCGTCACCTTGAACTGCTGACCGGACACACTGAACGATGCCGCGAGCGCACCCTGTGACAGGGCCACGCCTATCGCGGCAGTCGCCGCGACGCTCGGCACCATGACTACGGCGAACCGCTTCCATCTGGTTCCGCCACGAGTCACGGACTCCATGACTTTCCTCCTTCTCGGACGTACATCTCCGGCCCTGGCTGCTCCCGTTCGGGCGGCTCAGCCGGGCAGGGATGGGAGAAGTGCTACGTCCTCGGGAAGGAGAGCGCCCGCGTCGGAGGCGCGCAACTGCGCCCTTAGCACCGGCGATCACCCCCGAGCGACAACCACTGGTCGCGCCTGACGCGTATCACGCACAACCTGCCGGACAGGCCCTGCCGGTCGGCAGAGACCCCCCTGTCCACGGCCGGCGCCACTGTCGCCGGCCCACTCGGTGGGGACCCAGAATCCCCGCGCCCCGACCGGCTGTCGGACTGCGGGTCAATTGGACCGAGCGTCAGCGATCGTGGTGCATTCTCGGCGCCCGCACAAGGGGGTTCGTTACTCGCTAGTAACGGCTGGATAACCGAAGCGCGACCGCCCGGCATCGGCCCGCAACAGACGGTGGCAGCAAGGGGCGTCACGAAGGGGGAAAATAAGGTTGAGAAGCGGACAGATCACTGCCGTCCTCTTACTCCAAGTAACAGCGGCCGCGTTTACCAAGATTTGGTAAAGCGCGGCCACTGTGGCTGCTTGTCGACAGACTTTTCACGTGGGCATCACAGGCACCCGCGTTTAGTGACTGGTCAGCGAACAGGTCCGAAAAGACACTAGAGAACGGCGCAGAACAGACGTACTGCCGCCGCCGGTCCCGGTCCTGACGCCGGCCCCGGCGCGGGCCCTAGAAGAGCGCCCGCGCGAGCCGCTGCCGCGCGGTGATCACCCGCGGGTCGTCCGGGCCGACCACTTCGAAGAGCTCGAGCAGGCGCACCCGCGCGGCGTTGCGGTCGTCGCCCGCCGTCCGCTGCACCGTCTCGACGAGCCGCCCGAAGGCGTCCTCGACATGGCCGCCCACCAGGTCCAGGTCGGCCGCGGTGATCTGCGCCGCCACGTCGGCGGGCTTCTCGGCGGCGTCCTTGCGCACCTGCTGCGGGTCAAGGCCCTGCACACGCTGGAGCAACTCGGCCTGGGCCAGGCCCAGTTCGGCCTCGGTGTTGCCGGGGTCGTCGGCCAGCACATTCTTGTACGCCTGCACGGCACCCGGCAGGTCGCCCGCGTCCAGGGCCTGCACGGCGGCCTCGAGCAGCGCGTCATAGGGGCCCGCGGGCTCCTCGGCGGGCTGCTGCTCCGCATCCTGGGCGTCCCCGTCGACCGTCAGCCCGGTGAGGCCGAAGCGCTGCTCACCGACCTGGATCAGCTGGTCCAGGGTCTGCTGGATCTGCTCGAGCGGGGCCGCGCCCTGGAAGAGCGGCAGCGCCTGCCCGGCCACCACCGCGAAGACCGCCGGGATGCCCTGGATCCCGAACTGCTGCATCAGCATCTGGTTGGCGTCGACGTCGACCTTGGCGAGCACGAAGCGGCCGTTGTACTCGTGCGCGAGCCGCTCCAGGACGGGGCTCAGCTGCTTGCAGGGCTCGCACCACTCGGCCCAGAAGTCGATGACGACGGGCACCTGGGTGGACAGCTGCAGGACATCGCGCTCGAAACCCGCCTCGTCGACGTCGATGACGAGACTCGCGGGCGTGACGGCGCCGCCCCCGCCCTGCCGGGCCGTTTCGGCGCGCGCCTGCTCCGCCTTCGCCTTGGCCTCCTGGGCCGCCTTCACCGCGGCGAGGTCGACGACTCCGCTCATGGACATGTTCCGTGGCTGCATGAGTACATCCTCCCCCAAGCGGTGCCGGTCCCATGACGGTAAGCCCCAAGGAGGCCGATGGTTGGCGCCGGGTCCCCACCTGGCGCCGAAGTATGTGGCTGTGTGGTTGTCGCGAGGTGTTTTCGCTACGGGTCGTAGCGTAACTGGATCAAGGGCGCCCCGGTACGGCGCCCCCGGTGATCTGCCTCACTCATCCGGCCCGACTCCTCTTCTCCGATTCCTCCGTACTGGCCGGTATGGTCGCGGCCATGCAAAGCCGCACTCCCCCTCCGCCCGCTGCTGCCCCTCGCGGTGGCGGCCGTCCCCGCAACGCCGCGACGGACACGGCCATCCTGGAGGCGACCCGTCAGGCCCTGGTCGAACTGGGCTGGACGAAGCTGACGCTCGGGGACGTGGCCACCCGCGCCAAGGTCGCCAAGACCACGCTGTACCGGCGCTGGGCGGGCAAGAGCGAGCTCGTGGTGGACGCGGTCGCGGAGCTCTTCGACGAGCTGGAGCTCCCCGACCGGGGCAGCCTCGCGGCCGACATCGAGGGCGTGGTGCTCCAGTTCGCGGCGCTGCTCGGGCGCCCCGAGACCAAGACGGCCCTGATGGCGGTGGTCGCCGAGTCCACGACGGACGGCCCGCTGCGCGAGCGGATCCGCACGTCCATCGTGGAGCGGCAGAAGCGGCTGGTCCTGGAGGGCCGCGAGCGTGCCCAGGCCCGCGGCGAACTCCCCGTGGAGTCCGACCCCGAGACGGCGGGCCGCACCGCGGACCTCATCTTCGACGTGACGGCGGGCGCGGTGGTGCACCGGGCGCTGGTCAGCGCGGAACCGGTGGACGTGGAGTGGGCCCACCGGTTCACGGCACTGCTGTTGGGCGGGCTGCAGGGTGCGTGGGCAGGAGAGGCTCAGACCTGGTAGCGGTCGGCCGCGAACAGGTGGAGGTTCTCCGCGACCCACTCGGAGGTCAGCTTCAGCCCCTCCCGCAGGGAGACCTCGGGCGCCCAGCCCGAAAGCTCCCGCGCCAGCGAGTTGTCGGAGAGCAGCCTCTCCACCTCACTGCCCGAAGGGCGCAGCCGCGCCGGGTCCACCACGACCTCCGCGTCCCGCCCGCTCGCGGCGATCAGCTCGCGCGCCAGGTCGCCGATCGAGATCTCCTGCCCCACACCGAGGTTGACCACCTGGCCCAGGGTCCGCTCGGCCTCGGCCATCGCGAGGAAGCCGCGCGCCGTGTCCGTGACATAGGTGAAGTCGCGGGTCGGCGAGAGCGAGCCCAGCTTGATCTCCCGCGCCCCGGCGTGCAGTTGGGCCAGGATCGTGGGGATCACCGCGCGCGCCGACTGCCGCGGCCCGTACGTGTTGAAGGGCCGCACGACCGTGACGGGCAGCTCGAAGGCGTGCCAGTGCGAGAGCGCCATCATGTCGGCGCCGATCTTCGACGCGGAGTACGGGGACTGCGGCTGCAGCGGGTGGCTCTCGCTGATCGGGGCGGTGAGCGCCGTGCCGTACACCTCGCTCGTGGACGTGTGGACCATGCGCCGCACCGAGTGGCGGCGGCACGCCTCGGCGACGTTCTCGGTGCCGACGACGTTCGTCTGCACATAGGCGCCCGGGGAGTCGTACGAGTACGGGATGCCGATGAGCGCGGCGAGGTGGAAGACCGTGTCGCACCCGGCGACGGCGTCCATCACCCGGCCCGCGTCCCGCACGTCGCCCGCGATCATCTCGACCCGCGGGTCGTCGAAGAGGTGCGCCAGGTGACCCTTCTCCGCGTACGGCTTGTAGTGCGCGAAGGCGCGGACCTTGGCGCCGCGCTCCAGGAGGAGGTCGACGAGCGTGGAGCCGATGAAGCCCTCCGCTCCGGTGACGAGGACGGTGCGGTCGTGCCAGGTGAAGGGCTGGGCGGCGGTGTTCATGCGTACTCCAGGGTGTTCAAGTGGTCGCTGTGGTGGGTGAGTCGCAGGACCCGCTCGGCGAGCAGGTCGGCGGCGCGGGCGTGCGGGCCGGGGTCGGCGGCGCCGTCCATGGCCTTCAGCCGCGCCGGGTCGGCGAGCAGCGGGCCGAGCAGGGACTCCAGTCGCTCGGCGGTCGTCTCGGCGTCGGGCAGCAGCAGGCCCGCGCCCGCGTCGGTGAGGACCCGGGCGTTGTGGGTCTGGTGGTCGCCGGGGGCGTGCGGATAGGGCACGAGGAGGGCGGGCACGCCGGTCGCGGCCAGCTCGGCGACGGTGGCGGAGCCCGCGCGGCACACCACGAGGTCGGCGGCCGCGTAGGCGAGGTCCATGCGGTCGAGGTACGGGACGGCGTGGGCGACGGCGTCCCCGCCCCCGTACGCCAGTTGCTGCCGTATCGGGTCGAGGGCGGCGGGTCCGGTCTTGATGAGGAACCGGACGTCGGTGCGCGCCTGCCAGCGCTCGGCGAGGCCGACGGCGGCCTCGTTGAGCCGGGCGGCGCCGAGGCTGCCGCCGTTGACGAGGATCAGCCGGGCCCCCTCGGGGACGCCGAGCTCGCGGCGGGCGGCGGCGCGCAGCGCGGGGCGGTCGAGGCGGGCCAGGGCGTCGGCGATGGGCATGCCGGTGGTGACGGCGCCGTCGCCGCCCGGCAGGTGTGCGCGGCTGCGGTCGAAGGCGACGGCGATGTTCGGGGTGAGCCGGGCGGTGAACCGGTTGGCCCGCCCCGGGACCGCGTTCGACTCGTGGATCATGCTCGGCAGGCCCGCCATCCGGGCGCCGACGATGACGGGGGCGCTCGGGTAGCCGCCCATGCCGACGGCGGCCTGCGCGCGCTGCTCGCGCAGGATGGAGCGGACCTGCGCGCCGGACTTCAGGAGGGCGGCCGGGAGCAGGAAGCGCTTGGCGCCGAGCGAGGGATCGAAGGGGATCATGTCGACGGTGTGCAGCCGGTACCCGGCGTCCGGGATGAGCCGGGTCTCCAGGCCGCGCTGGGTCCCGACGAAGGAGACGACGGCGCCGGGCACGGCGCGGCGCAGCGCGTCGGCGAGGGCGAGGCCCGGGTAGATGTGCCCACCGGTGCCACCCGCGCCGATGACGACGGACAGACGTGAAGGTGTTGGCGTTCGCATGGCACCGGAGCTTCACGCCCCGCCCTAAGAGGGTTTTAAGAGCCGCATTTGGCACCTTTGGTTCATGAGGTTCACGAGGTTCATGAGCTGGGTGCACCGGCGGGGGTGGCGCGGATGACGGCCGCGAAGATCCTGGTCGTCGACGACGACCCCGAGGTCCGGGCGGCGGTGGAGGACGCCCTGACGATCGAGGGCCACGCCGTGAAGGGCGCGAGCGACGGCCAGCGCGCCCTGACCGCGGTGGCCCGCTGGGAGCCCGACCTGCTCGTCCTGGACGTGCTGATGCCCGTCCTGGACGGCCTGGCCGTCTGCCGCCAGCTGCGCGCCGCGGGCGACCGCACCCCCGTCCTCGTCCTCACCGCCCTCGACTCCGTCAGCGAACGCGTCGACGGCCTGGACGCGGGCGCCGACGACTACCTGGTGAAGCCCTTCGCGCTCGACGAACTCGTGGCCCGCGTCCGCGCCCTGCTGCGCCGCACCGCCCCCGAGCCCACCGCCCCGGGCGGCGCCGCCGGCCTCACGTACGGCGATCTCGTCCTCGACCCGGCGACCCGCACCGGGCACCGCGCCGGACGCCCCGTCGAGTTCAGCCGCACCGAGGCCGCGCTCCTCGAACTGCTCCTGCGCAACGCCGGACAGGTCCTGCCGCGCGAGGTGATCCAGGAGACCGTGTGGGGCCGCGACTTCGGCCCGGACTCCAACTCCCTCGCCGTGTACGTGGGTTATCTGCGCCGCAAGCTGGAGGCGGGCGGCGAGACACGCCTCGTCCACACGGTGCACGGCGTCGGCTACCGGCTGGGCTCCCCGTGAGCACGCGGCGCCGGCTCGGCGCCCGCTGGCGACGCCGCCGCCCGCTGCGCACCCGACTGGCCGTCGCCGCGTCGGCGGCGGTGGCCCTGGTCGCCGTCGGCGCCTGCGTGGCCTCGTTCTTCGTGATCCGCTACAAGCTCTACCAGCAGCTCGACCAGAACCTCGCCCAGTCGGCGACGCTCATCTCCCAGCAGCACCGCTCCGAGGGCACGCTCGGCGTCATCACCGGCGAGTGCCGCTTCCTGGGCTCCCCCGCCTGCTCACAGCTGGTCCCGGCCGACCCCGCCGAGGACCCCGCCAAGCCCTATCTGCTCCCGGTGAGCCAGGCCACCCGCCAGGTCGCGAAGGGCCAACTGGCGCCCTACTACACGAACATCACGCTCGCCGGGAAGCCGGTGCGGATGTACACGATGAAGGAGGGCGACGGCACCGCCCTCCAGGTCGCCCTGCGCGCCGACATCGCCGAGCGCGGCGTGCGCCAGACCGCCTATCTGCTGCTCGCGGTCGGCGGGGCGGGCGTGCTGCTCGCGGCGGTGAGCGGCTACTGGGTCTCGCGCACCGGCCTCGCCCCCATCACCCGGCTGACCGCCACGGCGGAGCGCATCGCGGCGACCCGGGACGCCCGCCACCGCATCGAGCTGCCGCCGGGCCAGGGCGGGCGCGAGGACGAGGTGACCCGCCTCGCCGCCACCTTCAACACGATGCTCGGCGAGCTGGAGGAGTCCGTGGCGGCCCGGCGCCGCCTGGTCGCCGACGCCTCGCACGAGCTGCGCACCCCGCTCACGGCGCTGCGCACCAACGCCGAACTCCTCGCCCGCGCCGAGCGGTTGAGCCCCGCCCAGCGCGAGCGGGCCTCGGGCGCGCTCGGCCGCCAGCTGCGCGAGGTCACCGGGCTCGTCAACGACCTGATCGAGCTGGCCCGCGACCAGGAGCCGCAGCCGCTCCTGGAGGAGGTGCGGCTCGCCCCCCTGGTCACCCATGTCGTGGACGCGGCGCGCGGCCACTGGCCCGCCGTCCCGTTCGCGCTGCACGTCGCACCGGCCGCCGCCGGTACGTCCCTGCCCGGCGTACCGGCCCGCCTCTCCCGGCTCCTGACCAACCTCATCGACAACGCCGCCAAGTTCTCGCCGACCGGCTCGCCCGTCGAAGTCACGCTCACCGAGCGCGAGTTGACGGTCCGCGACCACGGCCCCGGCATCGCCGAGGAGGACCTCCCGTACGTCTTCGACCGCTTCTACCGGGCGGAGAAGGCCCGCGCCCTGCCCGGCTCGGGCCTCGGCCTCGCGATGGCCCGGCAGATCGCGCACGCCCACGGCGCCGACCTCACGGCGGAGGCGGCACCGGGCGGCGGCGCGCTGTTCAGGCTGACGCTGCCGCAGCGCTGACGGCTACTTCTTCCCCTTCTGCCAGGCACAACTGCCCAGTGTGGCCTTGCCGTTGGACACGAGCCGGTCGGCCTGGGCGGCGGGCAGCACCTTCGTGTGCTTCTCCGTGCAGACGACGGTGCGGTCCCCGTGCCCCGCCAGGTCGACGAGGATCTGGTCCCAGTGCCGGTACTGCACGTCGTGCCCGGTGTCGGCGTACGTGCGCACGACGGGCTTGCCCGGCAGGTTCTGCTGCCAGGTCTTCAGCGTCGACGGGGGCACGGTCGTGTCCTTCTTGCCGCCGTAGAGGTAGACGGGCGCCGTGAGCTTCGACAGGTCGGGGCCCGGCCGCTCGCAGTACAGCCGCTGCTCGTGCACCTGCGGCGCCGGGTCGGCCTGCTGGCCGCGCTGGTTGTAGGTGCGGGCGCCTTCCTCGTACGCGGTGTCGGCGAAGCCCGGGATCGACTTCACGGGGCTGTCGTCGGGGAAGGACCACCACTTCCTGGGGTCCTTGATCTGGTCCCGCACCGCGTCGGTGAGCACGTCGTCGGAGAGCCCGCAGTAGTCGGGCTTCGCGCCGTACGGCGGGAGGGCGGCGGCGAGGTGCAGGGCGGAGACGCGCCCCGGGGCCTTCGCGGCGAGCTCGGCCGCGTACGGGCCGCCGCCGGAGATCGCGACGACGGAGAAGTTCTTCACGTGCAGCCGGTCCATGACCTGCAGGGCGTCCGCCGCGAAGTCGGCCTTGCCGAGGCCCTTGTCGTACGCGGTGTCCCCGAAGCCGTTGCGCTCCACGGAGATGAGGCGGAGCCCGAGGTCCTCGCGGGTGCTGCGGAAGAAGTCGGTCATGTGCGCGGCCCGGGCGCTGGTACCCGTACCGCCGATGAACAGGACCGGCTTGCCGCGCCGCGGGCCGGCGTCGACGTAGTGGGCGGTGCGGCCGCCGTCCAGCTTCGCGGCCCGCACCTCGGGGCCGAGCGAGTCGAAGTCGTCCTGGACCTTCGGCGCGGGCGGCGGGCTCGCGTGGACCCCCTCGGAGCCGCCGACGAGCAGGGTGCCGACCACCGCGAGGGTGGCGGCGCCGAGGGCGACGGCGGCGGTGCGTGCGTGGCGGTCGGGGCGACCGGGGGCGTCCGGACTCACAGGTGTTCTCCAGGGGGCAGGAAGGAGGGACGCGGCCGCGCCTACCCGCGCCCCCGGGAACAACACCTGTAACTCAGATCACTCCGGCCACTCAAGTCACGCAGTTGTCCGAACGGTTCGCTCTCACCCTCCGGACGGCGCGCGCTCAGCAGCCCGACCGCTCACGCTCAGAAGCCGGGCGGCTCCGTGTACACACCCCATTCGTCGCGCAGCACCCCGCAGATCTCGCCCAGCGTGGCCTCGGCACGCACCGCGTCCAGCATCGGCTCGATCATGTTGGAGCCGTCGCGCGCGGCGGCCAGCATCGCCTCCAGCGCGGACCGCACCCTGGCGTCGTCGCGCGCCTCCTTGCGGCCGGCGAGCGCACGCACCTGCTCGCGCTCCACCTCGTGGCTGACCCGGAGGATCTCCAGGTCGCCGGTGACGGAGCCGTGGTGGACGTTGACGCCCACCACCCTCTTGTCGCCCTTCTCCAGGGACTGCTGGTACTGGAAGGCGGACTCGGCGATCTCGCCGGTGAACCAGCCGTCCTCGATGCCGCGCAGGATGCCGGAGGTGACCGGCCCGATGGGGTGCTTGCCGTCCGGGTGGGCGCGCAGCCCGCGCTCCTTGATCTGGTCGAAGATCCGCTCGGCGTCGGCCTCGATCCGGTCGGTCAACTGCTCGATGTACCACGAACCGCCCAGCGGGTCCGCGACGTTGGCGACGCCGGTCTCCTCCATCAGCACCTGCTGGGTGCGCAGGGCGATCTCGGCGGCCTGCTCGCTCGGCAGCGCGAGGGTCTCGTCGAGGGCGTTCGTGTGCAGGGAGTTGGTGCCGCCGAGCACCGCGGCGAGCGCCTCCACGGCCGTGCGCACGACGTTGTTGTACGGCTGCTGCGCGGTCAGCGAGACCCCGGCGGTCTGGGTGTGGAAGCGCAGCCACTGCGCCTTGTCGCTCCGCGCCCCGTACACGTCCCGCATCCACCGCGCCCAGATGCGCCTGGCCGCACGGAACTTGGCGATCTCCTCGAAGAAGTCGACGTGCGCGTCGAAGAAGAAGGAGAGCCCCGGCGCGAAGACGTCCACGTCGAGCCCGCGGCTGAGCCCCAGCTCCACGTATCCGAAGCCGTCGGCCAGGGTGTAGGCCAGCTCCTGCGCGGCCGTCGCCCCGGCCTCGCGGATGTGGTAGCCGGAGACCGACAGGGGCTTGTACGCCGGGATGCCCTGGGCGCAGTGCTCCATCAGGTCGCCGATGAGGCGCAGATGGGGCTCGGGCTGGAAGAGCCACTCCTTCTGCGCGATGTACTCCTTGAAGATGTCCGTCTGCAGCGTGCCGTTGAGCACGGCCGGGTCGACGCCCTGCCGCTCGGCGGCCACCAGGTACATGCAGAAGGCGGGCACGGCGGGCCCGGAGATCGTCATCGACGTCGTGACGTCACCCAGCGGGATGTCCTTGAACAGGACCTCCATGTCGGCGGCGGAGTCGATGGCGACGCCGCAGTGGCCGACCTCGCCGAGGGAGCGCGGGTCGTCGGAGTCGCGCCCCATGAGCGTCGGCATGTCGAAGGCGACGCTCAGCCCGCCGCCGCCCGCGGCCAGGATCATCTTGTAGCGCTCGTTGGTCTGCTCCGCGTTGCCGAAGCCCGCGAACTGGCGGATGGTCCAGGTCCGGCCCCGGTACCCGGTCGGGTACAGACCGCGCGTGAACGGATACTCGCCGGGCCATCCGATCCGCTCGAAACCCTCGTACGTGTCCCCGGGCCGGGGCCCGTAGGCGGGCTCGACCGGGTCGCCGGAGAGCGTGGTGAAATCCGCGTCGCGCTTCTTCGCGGCGTCATAGCGGGCCTGCCAGCGACGGCGGCCTTCCTCGATGGCGTCAGCGTCCATGCTGCAAATTTACTAGGACGTCCTAGTAAATGTCGATGGGCAACCGCCGTGTGCTTGCACACGGCGGTGGGACGCGTCGTCCGGTTACGCCCTTGGAGGTCGTCCGGTTACGCCTTGGAGAGGGCCGGGGAGGCGTCGGCGAGCAGCGGCTGGACCTCGCGGACGACCTTGCGCTCGACGAAGAAGGCGGCGGTCGGGATGGTGCCCGAGAGCAGCACCCACAGAAGCTTGCCGAACGGCCACTTCGCCTTGGAGCCCAGGTCGAAGGCGAAGATCAGGTAGATGATGTAGAGCACGCCGTGGACCTGGGAGACGACGAGCGTCAGGTCCTTGCCCGTGTCGAAGCCGTACTTGGCCACCATGCAGGCGCACAGGATGAGGAGCATGACGGCGGTGACGTAGGCCATCACCCGGTACCGGGTCAGCACGCTGGATTTCATGTATCCGAGCGTAACGGCCCGTTTTGCGCGATCTTCAGCGCCCCCGGCCGGTCTCCCGCCCGCCGTCTTCCGGCCCGCTACGTGTCCTCGAAATCCTCGGCCGCCACCCGCAGGGGCCGCAGCATCGCGAAGATCTCCGCGCACTCCTCCGCGTCGTACACCCCGAGCCCGAAGTCCATCGCCATCAGCTCGCGCGTGGCCGCGTCGACGACCTCGCGGCCCTTGTCGGTGATGGAGGCGAGCGTGCCGCGCCCGTCGTTGGGGTTGGGCCGCTTGGCGACGAGGCCCGACTTGACCAGCCGGTCCACGGTGTTGGTGACCGACGTGGGGTGCACCATGAGCCGCTCGCCGATCTTCGACATCGGGAGCTCGCCCGCCTTCGAGAAGGTCAGCAGGACCAGGGCCTCATAGCGCGCGAAGGTCAGTCCGTACGGCTTGACGACCGCGTCGACCTCGGCGAGCAGGATCTGGTGCGCGCGCATGATCGAGGTGATGGCGCCCATCGCGGGAACCGAGCCCCAGCGCTGCTTCCAGAGCTCGTCGGCGCGGGCGATGGGATCGAAGGGAAGGCTGAGCGGCTTCGGCACGCTTCGACCTTACCCGCCGGTCATATGCTGGTCAGCCCCGTCTCGGGATTCGGTCGCGTGTTCCCGTGCAGAGTGGCGCGTTCCCGTCGCGCCTGCCGTGGGCCGGGCGCCGCCGCGCGCGGTGGCCCGCACCTCGGCCACAAGGAGCAGACAGCAACAGCTCCCGAGCACGCCCGCACCCGCCACGACCGTGCCGACCGCGAAGAACTCGGCGGCGAGCCCCGCGAGCGCCATCCCGATCCCCTGCACCGTCATGAGCCCGGCCGTGTGCACCGTCATCGCCCGCCCGCGCAGCTCCTCCGGGACGGCGTCCACGAACCACCGGTCCAGGCCCAGGGTGTACGCGGATCCGGCCCCGGCGGCCACGAGGGCGACGAGCGCCGGGCCGAGCCCGGGCGTGAGCGCGTACGCGACGAGCGGCAGCAGCGTGACGGCGGCGAGCGGCAGCACGATCCGGGACCGGGCGGCCGTGGAGAGCGCGGAGCCGGCGTAGAGCTCCCCGGCGATGGTGCCGACGGGCAGGGCGCACATCAGGAGCCCGACGCCCGTGACGCCGATCCCGATCTGGTCCGCGTAGGGGGCGGCGAGCGCCTCCGGGGCGACCATGAACATCGGCGGCACCCAGAAGAGCAGCAGCAGCGCCCGCACCCGCCGGTTGCCGAGCACCTGCCGGGCGCCGCCGAGGGAGTAGCGCACGAGGGCGGCGCCGGTGTCCCCGCGCGCGGGGCGCCGTTTCGTCCCGTACCGCAGCAGGAGCGCGGACGCGGCGAACGTGCAGACGGTGATCACGAGCGCGCCGCGCGGCGTCACGAGGGTGAGCAGCACGCCGCCGAGCCCGAAGCCGACGAGGACGGAGCTCTGCGAGACGATCCGCAGCAGGGAGCGGCCGAGCACGAACAGGTCGCCGTCGCCGAGGACATCGGTGAGGGTCGCCATCCGGGTGCCGTTGAAGACGGGCGAGACGACGGCGATGAGGCAGCGCAGCGCGAGCAGTCCCGCGACGGGGGTGGCGGGCAGCGCCATGAGCCCGGCGCACCCGGCGCAGAGCACGTCGCAGACGACGAGCACCCGGCGCGGCGGGTACCGGTCGGCGATCCCGGACAGGAGCGTCCCGCCCACCAGGTAGGGCAGCATCCCGAGCGCGAAGGTGAGCGCACCGAGCAGCGGCGAGCCGGTGAGCCCGTACACGAGGACAGTCAGCGCGATCTCGCTGACGATGACGCCGAGCAGCGAGAGGGCGTGCGCGGCGAAGACGGCACGGAACTCGCGTACGGCGAAGACCCGGGTGTACCCGGTGGGTTCGGCTGGCATGACGGCACCCTGCACGCGTGCGTGCCGACCGCCCTAGAGTTTCGGACCCAGGCGAATCTTCAGGCTCCGGGGAGGGGGACGTCGTGCCGCACCGCATGCACTTCGGGCAGGACGACCTGCTGCGCTGCCGGTTCGCGGTGTCGCCGCTGTGGGAGACGCAGGAGGCGGTCCGCACCCTGAAGCGGCCCGACCGGCACGGCTACCACCCGAGGTGGCTGCGCCGCGTCGCGGAGGCGAGCCGCGGGCTCGACCTCCATGCGCTGTGGCTCCTGATGCCTCGGCGCGGCCACTCCCCCGACTTCCTCGGGGCGCCCCCGATCGCCCCCTCGGCCCGCTTCGACGAGGAGATCGCAGCCGTACGGACGGCCGATCCGGAGGCGGCCCGGGACGACATGGCGAAAGCGCTCGCCTGCACGCCGGGCGCCGCCGAGTCGCCGAAGGGGCGGGCCATGCTGGCCGATCCGGCAGGCGCCGTAAGGGAGTTGGCGGACGCCATGGAGGCCGCCTGGCACGCCCTGATCGAGCCGGACTGGCCGCGTCTGCGCGCCCTCCTGGAGGCGGACGTCGCCTTCCACTCGCGGCGGCTCGCGGAGGTCGGCCTCGGCGGGCTCCTGCCCGAGCTCGACCGGCGCCTGTCGTGGGACGCGGGCACGCTCACCGTCGAGGGGCGGGACGAGCACGTGCGCCATCTGGCGGGGCAGGGCCTGGTCCTGGTACCGAGCGTGTTCACCTGGCCCGAGGTGGTCAGCGGCTTCGAGCCGCCGTGGCAGCCGACGCTCGCCTATCCGGTGCGCGGCATCGGCGGGCTGCGGGACGAGCCCGCCGCCCAGACGCCCGACGCGCTCGTACGGCTCCTCGGCCGCGGCCGCGCCACGGTGCTCACCGCCCTGGAGGAGCCCGCCACCACCACGGGCCTCGCGCACCGGCTCGGCCTCGCGCCGTCGTCCGTCTCCGCCCATCTGGCGGCGCTGCGCGACGCGGGGCTGCTGCTGTCGCGGCGGTACGGGCACCAGGTCCTGTACGAGCGGACGCCGCTCGGCATCGCGCTCGCCGCCGGGGGAGGTGCCGATACCGGGGCCGGTGCCGGTGCCGATACCAGGGCCGGTGCCGATACCGGTGCCGGTGTCGCGCAGGGGCCGGGTTAGCCCTTTATGTCACGATTGCCGGGCTGACTGACCGTCACCTTCGCGCGCTCAAGGGGTCTGGATGCACCGGCTGCTCCGCACGTTCACGGCACTCACGGCACTCGCCGCCCTCGGGTTCGCGGCGGGCTGCTCCTCGGGCTCCGACGCCGAGAAGACGGCCGCCGTGCGCGGCCCCTCCACCGGGCCCTCCCAGCCCCCGCAGAACGCCTTCTGGGTGGACCCGGACAGCGCGGCCGCCCGCCAGGTCGAGCAGTGGCAGGGCGAGGGCCGCGCCCAGGACGCGGAGGTGCTGCGGCGGATCTCCGAGCGCCCGGTGGCGCTGTGGCCCGCGGGCGACAACCCCGCCCCCGACATCAAGGCGGCCACCGCGGGCGCGGCCGAGGGCGGCCACACCACCGTGCTCGTCGCCTACAACATCCCGCACCGCGACTGCGGCCAGCACTCGGCGGGCGGCGCGGGCAGCCCCGAGTACTACCGGAGCTGGATCGACGGCTTCGCGAACAGCATCGGCGCCAGCCCGGCCGTGGTGGTCCTGGAGCCCGACGCGGTCCCGCACATCGTGGACGGCTGCACCCCCGCCGAGTACCACGAGATGCGCTACCAGCTGCTCTCCGAGGCCATCCAGCGGCTCAAGCGCCAGCCGAGGACCAAGGTCTACCTCGACGCGGGCAACCCGGGCTGGATCAACGACGCGAACAAGCTCGCCGAGCCGCTGCAGCGGGCCGGGGTCGCCCAGGCCGACGGCTTCTCCCTGAACGTCTCCAACTTCCAGAGCGACGAGACGACCAAGGCGTACGGCCGCACCCTCTCCGGCCTCCTCGGCGGCAAGCACTTCGTCATCGACACCAGCCGCAACGGCCGCGGCCCGCTGACCGGCGACCGCCAGGACGCCTGGTGCAACCCGCCGGGCCGCGGCCTCGGCACCCCGCCCACCGACCGCACCGGCGACCCGCTGCTCGACGCCATCCTGTGGATCAAGCGGCCCGGCGACTCGGACGGCCCGTGCCGGGGCGGCCCGGCGGCCGGGAAGTGGTGGCCGGACTACGCGCTGGGGCTCGCCCGCAACGCGAAGTCCGCCTAACCGCAGGCCACTTCACCCCGACGGTCACTTCACCCCGACCGTCGCTTCACCCCGACCGTCACTTCACCTGGATCCACTTCGCCTCGGACGAGGCACCGTCCTTGTCCGTGACGAACAGCATGTACCACCCGGGCGGCACCAGTGCGGTGTCGCCCTTCGGTACGTCCACGGTCACCGAGTCCTTGTTCTTGGTGAGGCCGAGGGCGATGGAGCGCTGCTCGACGTCCGTGGTGTGGGTGACCGCGCTCGGGCGCATCAGGCGGGCCGAGGCGATCGTGTCGGGGTGCGCTGTCTTGAAGGTCGCGCGGCCGCTGTCGGCGAGCGTCTCGGGTCCGTCGCCGAGGACGGGGCGCTTCTCGCCCGCCCTGTGCAGGGACGGCGGGGTGTAGATCTCCATGCGCTGCTCGAAGTGGCCGAGCTTGGTGTTCTGTTCGTTGTCGTAGAGCGGGTCCGAGCCGAAGGAGGCGACCCGGCCGTCGGGCAGCAGCAGCGCCTCGGAGTGGTAGTTGCGGCCCACCTTGGGCTCGGCGGCCTCGCGGAAGGCGTTCTCCTTGGGGTCGTAGAACTGCGCCTTCAGGATGTTGCTGGCGCTGCGGCCCCGGTAGTCGGAGGAGCCGTTCGTCGTGAACACCGAGTCGTCCGGCATGATCACGCTGTTCAAGTAGCGGGTGCCCTGCGGGAGTTGCGGGCCCGTCTTGAAGGAGGGGTTGTCCTCCTTGAGGTCGACGACGGCGGTGCGCTTGGTGGCCTTCTTGGACTCGCCGACGCCTCCGCCACCGAGGATCATCACCTTCTGGTCCTGCGCGGGCGGCAGCAGCAAGGAGGAGGACGTCTCGGTCTGATCGAGGTCGTCGAGGCCGGGGACCTTCTCGAACTTGTTGGTCCTGATGTCCCACAGGCCCGGCTCACGGCCCTTGTCGGCGGGGCCGTACCCGGCGTTGGAGGCCGGGTAGAAGAGCTTGCCGCCCTTGGTGAGGAAGAGCGCCGGGTAGGTCGGGAAGTAGCGCTTGGGGCCGTCGGTCCACTTCTTGGTCTTCGGGTCGTAGATCTCGTTGTCGCCGGGGTCGATCATGCCGACGTCGTCGAGCCCGGACACCGCGAGGACCTTGCCGTCCTCGAGGCCGACCAGGGTCGGGTACCAGCGGGCCTTCTCCATGGGCTCGACGGGCACGTACTTCTCGGCCTTGGGGTCGAACTCGTAGGCGGCCTTGATCCCTTGGAAGTCCTGCTTGTCCATGGTGAGCTTCTCGGAGATGCCGTACGTGTTGTCGGCCTCCTCCCCGGTCAGCCCCTCGATCTCGTACTGGGCCGACTTGCCGGTCTCGGCCTGCTTGCCGCTGTCGAGGGCCTCCACGAAGACGCGGGCCTCGCTCGCGGTGACCTTGGTCTTCCAGGGCTGCATCACTCCGGAACGGGAGTACGTGATCTCGAAGTCCCGCTTGGCCTTGGGGACCTTCACGTCGAACTTGGAGACGTACTCGATGCCGGAGGGCGAGCGGAACTTGGTGCCCTTCTTCAGGACGACGGCCTTGTCGGGGTTCTCGTTCTTGACGCGCATGCCGCCGCCCGCGCGCTGCACCTCGCCGTCGAGCAGCTCGTAGCGCGCGGTGCCGCCGGCCACCAGGAGGCGGCCGTCGGGGAGTTGGGCGTGACCGGAGCAGAAGAAGTCCTCCGGGGTCGCGATCTTCTTGAAGGTGTTCTTCTCGGGGTCCCACAGGATGGTGTCGAAGGACCCCGCGTCGAACTTCTTCTGTTCATTGCCCGAGCCCGCGACGATGAGCACCTTCCCGGTGTGCAGGAGCGCGGCGTGGATGGCGTTGGTCCGGTACTCCTCCGGGATGTCGATCTGCTTCCAGGAGCCGTACTTCTTCTTGTAGCCGGGCTGGGCGATCTTGTAGTCGTGGTACTTCTCCTCGGCGAAGGAGAGCGCGGCGGGGGCGTTGAGCCCCACGAGGAGGGCGCCCGCCCCGACTCCCAGGAGCGTCTTCTTGGTGCGCTTCGAAGGCCGGTATGCCATGGGTCAGTTGCCTCCTGTCGTGGTTCCGGTGGCGAAGGCGGGCTCCGGCTCGCCGTCCGCGGCCCGCTGGGCGGCCCGCTCCCGGGCCGCTTCCCTGCGCTGCCTGCGCTCCCTGACCAGCGTGCATCCCCAGATGGTGACGGGGGCGAGCGAGATGACGAGGGCCAGCACCGCCCAGGTCCGCATCGCCACGTGGGTGTGGCCGAGCATGAAGGAGGCCACGAGCGAGCTGACGAGCACGGCCGACCAGAACAGATGGATACGGAAGGTCAGCACCCGGTCCGGGCTGGCGTCGCCCCCCTTGGGGGTGACCACGAAGCGGCTCGGGCGGCGCAGGAAGGCGGCGCCGAGCGACTTCAGGTAGATGGGCGCGGAGAGCGCGGACATCGCCATCCCGGCGAGCCCTCCGGACCCCTCCGGCTCGTGCGGCGAGACGTTGTGCCGCCGGTTCCACAGATAGAGCCCGATCTGCAGCGCGGCGGCGTCGCTGTAGAGCATCAGCCAGACAGAGGCGGCGACCTGCGTGCCCGACGCCCCGAACCACAGGAAGAGCACACAACTCACGATGCCGAGGAGCCAGTTGACGGCCGTCATCGGGTAGTAGACGAGCATCAGCGAGTACGAGAAGAGCCGCCCGGGAGGCATCGTGAAGGGCGCCTTCCAGTACTGCTTGAAGAGCGTCTCGTACGTGCCTCGGGACCAGCGCATCTGCTGGGTGAAGAAGTCCGTCCAGGAGGCGGGACCCTCCCCCACGGCGAGCACGTCCGGCGTGTACACGGACCGCCAGTGGTGCCGCGTCAGCGGGTTCTTGTGCCGGTGCAGCTCGAACCCGGTCGCCATGTCCTCGGTGATGGAGTCGTAGAGCCCGCCGACCTGCTTGAGGGCGGCGATCCGCACCACGTTGTTGGTGCCGACGAACATGGGGGCGCGGTAGCGGTTGCCCGCGCGCTGGATGAGGGCGTGGAACAGGAACTGCTGCGACTCGGCGGCCTTGGTGACCGGCGAGGTGTAGTTCCCGTACACCTGCGGCCCGACGACGAAGGCGACGTCCGGGTCCCGGAAGTAGCCCATCATCCGCTCGAGGAAGCCGGGCAGCGGCACATGGTCCGTGTCGACGGAGGCGAAGAAGTCGTAGTCGCCGTGGTGCAGGGCGAGCCAGGCGTTGTAGTTGCCGTGCTTGGTGCGGGCCTTGTGAGGGCCCTTCTTGCGGTTCCACTCCGGGACGCCGTTACGGGTGAAGTGCCGGACACCGAGCTCGGCACAGAGAGCCTTCGCGTCCGGGTCGTCGCCCTCGTCGAGCAGCCATACGTCGAGGGGCCCGCTGTGGGTGATCCGGGTCGCGCCCTCAAGGGTGGCGCGCACCATGGAGAGGGGCTCTTTCCCGGGCACGTACGTCGTGAGAAAGGCGACGCGCGTCCCTTCCTCGGGCACGACGGGTATCGGGTCCCGGGCGACCATCGTGGCGTGCGCGATGGATATGACGTTGACGAGCATGAACAGCTCGATCAGCCCGATCGCGACGAGCATCGTGATGTCGAGCCCGATCAGCCACCGGTCGCCGCCCTCGCGTTCGGTCCAGTGCGTGGGCCAGACGAGGTAGACGAGCAGGACCCCGGTGAGCAGCGGGGCGAGCGTCATCAGCAGGACGGCACGTATTCGGTGGGGCTCGCGGGACAGGAGCGACCGGTACTGGACCCGATAGGGCTCGCCGCCGTCCTCGCCGCCGCCGTGGGGCTCGGTGAGCGGTCCGGCGAGCCGGCTGTGGGTGTCGTAGTCGTAGCCCTCCGGCCGCACAGCGCCCTCCAGGTTCTGGTGATCGAACGAGCCGATACCCACACAAAAGTGGAGTTTCCTCGGCGTGTCGAACCGGATGCGTCCGTGCGAGCGATTTATCGTGACGGGTTTTGCGGGGCGCCTTTCGCGGTACGGCGACCGTCCACCACGGGCTCCGGCAGGCAACCAGCCCGTCCGGCGCTTGAGGACGAGCAGGCCGCAGGCCGCGATCAGGGCGCCCCAGGGGCGACGGAGTCGCGTTTCGGGAAGGGGCGCCCGCGCGCGGAGCGCGCTAGTAGATGCAGCGGGGAAAGAAGCGCCGCAGGCACGGCCTCACCGCCGCACCGACCTCCGCAACCGATGCCGCACCGCCCGCTGAGCCACCGGCCCGAGCTCCTCCAGCGCGGCCGCCACGACCCCCAGCTGCTCCAGCGCGTCGAACCCGCTCGCCGCCCCCTCCGGATCGACCCCCTCGTACAGCTCGATCCCTACGAAGGACGCCCCCACCGCCCGCGCCAGGCCGGCAGGATCGGCGAACTCCCCCAGCGGCGTGGCCGCGAGCACCCGCACCAGCACCTTCTCGATCTCCTCGATCCACAGCGTGAGCCCCGCCGCCGTGGCCCGCGCGAGGGCGGGCTGGGTCTGGGCGCCGGCGAGCAGCTGCCCGAGCACGGCGACATGTCCCTCCGCCCGCTCCCGCTCATGCATCTCCCGCCCGAACGCGAGGAGTTCGGAGAGCGACCGCACCTCACCGAGCCGCTCACGGTAGAGCGAGACCCGCTGCTCGGTCCCGTACCGGCAGGCCGCGGCGAGGAGTTCGTCGACGGACCCGAAGTGGTAGAAGACCAGCGCCTGGTTGACCCCGGCGGACGCCGCGATGGTGCGCGCGGAGGTCTTGGCGATGCCCTGCTCGGTGAGGGTGCGCAGGGCGCCTTCGAGGAGCTTCTCCTTGGTCTCCTGCCCCTTGGCGGGGTCCTTGGCGGAACCCTTGCGCGCGGGCGCGTTCCCGTTCCCGGCAGGACTCACGCCCGCGCCTCCTCGCGCACGGGCCGCAGCCCGGCCCGCACCCCGCACGCCCGCACGTCCTGATACGTCGCCGTGAACGACCCCTCGTACCCGAAGAGCGGCCCGAAGTACCGGTTGGTGACCCGGACTTGGATGCGGAAGCGGCCCGCCGCGTCGTCGAAGGACTCGCGGACCTCCGCGTCACCGCCGATGAACTCGGGCACCCGGGCGTCCACCGGCCCCTCCCGGAAGCGGTGCGTGCCGGACCGGATGAGCAGGGAGCCGTCGGGCTCGGCGCTCAGGTGGAGGTCGCTGGCGAGGTGCTGGTGGGTGCCCAGGTAGTCGAGGATCCGGTCGCCCTGGGGGGCGAGGACCATCTGGGCGTCGAAGCGGCGGGAGCGGCCGGGCAGGTCGAAGGTGCGCACGAAGCTCACCGTCTCACGGCCGAAGGTGTCGGTGTACGGCACGTTCTCGATGATGAAGGGAACCCGGCGTCCCGCGCGCGGGACGAGGATGTTGCGGGTGCCGCCGACCGCGAGGAACGGCTTCACGAAGCCCCGGCCGTGCCAGATGCGGTCCATCACACCCCGCCCGGTGCACGCCTCCGCACTGGCCAGGCCCACGGAGAAGCGCCGCTGGAGCTGCGGGTGGAGGCGCTCGAAGTCGGCGCCCATGACGGTGCGGAAGATCGACGGGACCGGGCTGCCGGAGACCGACGGGACCGGGCCGCTGAAGGAAGTGGCTGTCATGACTGCTGCTGCTCCTGAGGCGTGGCGAGACGGGCGAGGATTCGGGGCGCGTGGGCGCGGGAGCGCTCGGGCGGGGTGCGCAGACAGCGCCGCGCGGCGGGCGTGGTGGGCAGCGGCGGCAGCATGAGGGCGACCGCCGCGGTGGCGAGCGCGGTCATGGGCGCGAAGAGCACGGCGGCGAGCACCGCGAGGAGGCGCAGCAGCACCTCGCCGAGGCCCTGCAGCAACGCCCGCTCGGGTGTGATGCCGCGCTCCAGCCAGAGCCGCAGCCGGTCGAAGGACCAGGCGGTGGCCCAGCCCATCAGCGGCCGGAAGGCCAGGCGGTCGGCGAGGGCACCGAAGCGGCCCCAGCGCGGCCGGTAGTCGTAGCCGGTGACGAAGCGGACGCCGTCCTCGGTGGGTACGTAGCGCCAGTAGCCGCTGCCTTCGGCGAGCAGCGAGAGCGGGTGCGGCGAGGCGAACCGCAGCGCGGAGGTCCGGGTGCCGTCCGGGCGGCGCCGCTCTCCCGCCGAGATGCCCGTGCCCGCGACGGTGACGAAGGGCAGCACGCGCGTGGCGTACCGGAAGTGCTGCGGCTCGTCCTCGGCCTTCGGCAAGTACGTGATCTCGGTGAAGCGGAGGTCCCAGCGCTGGTGCCGAGCGGGTTCCTGGGTGCGCGCCCAGAGCTCGTCGAGCTCCGCCCGGATGCGCGCCTCGACATAGAGACCCGGCCTCTGCGTCTGCTGCTTCGTCTGCTGCTTCACGAGAACCCCCACGTCAATACGTGTTTGAGCGACTGCTCAAACAGAAGGTACAGCTGTTTGAGCAGTTGCTCAAGTGCGAAGGTGCGCACCTGGAGAGCACAGAAGGGCCCCTGCCGGAATCGGCAGGGGCCCCAGGAGACGTCAGGGTGTCGCGGTTCTACGGCGCGAGGTGCCGCTCCACCGTCTCGACCTTCGACGTCAGACCGTCCGTCACACCGGGACGGATGTCGGCCTTCATGACCACGGAGACGCGCGGCGCCCGCTCCTCCACGACGGCGACGGCGCGCTTGATGACGGCCATCACCTCGTCCCACTCCCCCTCGACCGAGGTGAACATCGCGTCGGTGCGGTTCGGCAGACCGGACTCGCGGACGATCCGGACCGCGTCGGCGACGTACTCCCCCACGTCCTCGCCGACGCCGAGCGGCGTCACGGAAAAGGCGACGATCATGCGTTCACGACCCCCTCGCGACGGGCGCGCGACGCGATCACCGCGGCCTCGGCCTCGCGCTTGAGCTTGCGCTCGGCGAAGAAGCCGCCGGTCGGCAGGACGGAGAGGACGAAGTAGAGGGCGGCCGTCTTGATGTCCCACTTCGTGCGGTTCCAGGCGTCGAGCCAGAAGAGCACGTACAGGATGAAGAGCACGCCGTGGACCATGCCCATCACCATGACGCCGTCGAACGACGTGGTCCGCTTCAGCACCGAGCAGACGAGCAGCAGCAGGAAGGAGACGGCCTCGGGGGCCGAGACCAGGCGAAGTCGGCGGAGTGCGGATGCGGTCTTGATGTCCACGGCAGGGCACCTTCGGTGTCGGGGTTGATCTTGTGAATGCATGCACAAGGGTTCAGCCATTCTGACAGTCAGGGTTCAACCGTCCGATTTTGGGGGTCGCGTCAGGGTCGTAAGCCCTGTTCCGGAGCGCTCTGCCGCCGCTAACGTCGTGCCGTGGCTACCTTCCGGCTTCAAGGCAGCAGGGTGCTCGCCGTCGACATGACAGGCGACGCCGTCAAGGCGAAGAACGGCTCGATGGTCGCGTACGACGGCCATGTGTCCTTCAAGAAGATGACGGGCGGCGGCGAGGGCATACGGGGCATGGTGACCCGCCGTCTCACCGGCGAGCAGATGACGGTGATGGAGGTGAGGGGGAACGGCACCTGCTGGTTCGCCGACCGGGCGACGGAGATCAGCCTTGTTCAACTGCAGGGCGACAAGCTCTTCGTCGAGTCCAGCAACCTCCTCTGCTCCGACGCCGCGCTGCGCACGGGCACGACGTTCACCGGCCTGCGCGGCGCCACCCAGGGGAACGGACTGTTCACGACGACGGTCGAGGGCACGGGCCAGGCCGCGATCATGTCGGACGGCCCGGCGGTGGCGCTGCGGGTGAGCGGCGACTATCCGCTGACGGTGGACCCGGGCGCGTACATCGCGCACCAGGGCAACCTCCGGCAGAAGTTCCAGTCGGGAGTGACCTTCCGCACTCTCATGGGCGAGGGCGGCGGCGAGGCGTTCCAGATCCGCTTCGAGGGCGACGGCCTCGTCTATGTCCAGCCCAGTGAGCGCAACACGATCGGGGGCGACGTCTGATGCCCTTCCGCGAGATCAACTCGAAGATGGTCGAGGCCACGGTGGCCCCGGGCCAGAAGCTCTTCAGCCAGCGGGGCGCCATGCTCGCCTACCGCGGGGACGTCTCCTTCACCCCCAACATGCAGGGCGGACAGGGCGGGCTGATGTCCATGATCGGCCGCAGGCTCGCCAATGAGGCGACGCCGCTGATGACGGTCGAGGGCACCGGCACGGTCATGTTCGGGCACGGCGGCCACCACATCCAGGTGATCGGCCTCTCCGGGGACACCCTCTGCGTGGAGGCCGACCGGCTGCTCGCCTTCGACGGCACGCTCCAGCAGGGGACGCTGTTCCTGGGCTCCCAGGGCGGCGTCATGGGCATGGTGCGCGGCCAGGTCTCGGGCCAGGGCCTGTTCACCACGACCCTGAAGGGCCACGGCTCGGTCGCGGTCATGGCGCACGGCGGAGTCGTCGAGCTCCCCATCACCCCGCAGCGCCCGGTCCACGTCGACCCCCAGGCGTACGTCGCGCACCACGGTGACGTGCGCAACAAGCTGTCCACGGCGCTCGGTTGGCGCGACATGGTGGGGCGCGGCTCCGGCGAGGCGTTCCAGCTGGAGCTCTCCGGAAGCGGCGCCGTCTACGTCCAGGCATCGGAGGAGAAGCTGTGAACGCCCCTGTGTCCCCGATGGCGCACGGCCCCGCCGTCTTCGACCCGATGACGCTCCCGTCCGACGACAACGTCAACCCGTACACCTTCTGCGTGGAGCTCAAGGGCAACCAGTGGTTCATGCAGAAGGGCAAGATGATCGCCTACTACGGGCGGGTGGACTTCAACGGCATCGGACACGGCCGCCTCGACCACTTGGTGCGAACGAGCTTTCATTCGCCGCTGCACGCGAGCGACTGGGTCGTCGCCGAGGGCCAGGGCAAGATGCTCCTCGCCGACCGGGCCTTCGATGTGAATTCGTACGACCTCGACGACGGCAACCTCACCGTTCGCTCAGGCAATCTGCTCGCTTTTCAGCCAACTCTTTCGTTGAAGCAGTCCATCGTTCCGGGCTTCCTGACGCTGATCGGCACGGGCAAGTTCGTGGCCGCGTCGAACGGCCCGGTGGTGTTCATGGAGCCCCCGCTCCGCGTCGACCCCCAGGCGCTCGTAGGCTGGGCCGACTGCCCCTCGCCCTGCCATCACTACGACCACGGATACATGACCGGCATCCTCGGCGGAGTGCGGGCCCTGACCGGGATCGGCGGGAGCTCGGGCGAGGAGCACCAGTTCGAGTTCGTGGGCGCGGGGACGGTCCTGCTGCAGTCGTCGGAGACACTCATGGCGGAGCAGGCGACGGGCGCCGTGCCGGACCAGGCGGGGGTGCCCGGCGGCCGCGGCGGAGCCGGGCAACAGCCCCAGGGAGGGCAACGGGGTCAACAGGGACAGCAGCCGGGAACACCGCGCCTTCCCGGACAACTGGGGGACCTCCAGCGTCGCTTCGGCCTGTGAGCGGTAGTCTGCGGAGTGTGACGGCGAACGCCTGTACCCCTCCTTTCCGAGAGGGGTGCGAGGCGTGTCACACTCATCACTCGTTCACCTTTCAACTTCTTAGGTAGAATCGAATCCATGGAGACCGATACGGCACCGCAGTGGCTGACCGACGAGGAACAGTGCGCCTGGCGTACTCACGTGGAGGTCAACAGGATGCTGACTTATCAGCTCGAAAAGGACCTCCAGCCCTTCGGTCTGACCATGAACGACTACGACATCCTCGTGCACCTCTCCGAATCCGACGAGCACCGGATGCGCATGAGCGATCTCGCCGCCGCAACCCTGCAGTCCAAGAGCCGCCTCTCCCACCAGATCACCCGCATGGAGAACGCGGGCCTGGTCCGCCGCGAGAACTGCGAGTCCGACCGCCGCGGCCTCTACACCGTCCTCACCGACGAGGGCATGGAGACCATGAAGAAGGTCGCCCCGCACCATGTCGCCTCCGTGCGGCAGCACTTCGTGGACCTCATCTCGCCCGAGTCCCTGGGCGAGCTGCGCAGCGCGCTCGCGCCCATTGCCGAACATCTACGCGCGCAGCGCGGCAGGCCCTGACCCCCGGCCCACCCGCACGCCGCACCGTCCCCGCACACCAGTCCCCCGGCCCGTACCGCGCCGCGGCCCTCAGACCCCGGGCCGCACCAGCGGCAGCCGCAGCTCGAACAGGGCACCCCCAGAAGGCGCCTGACGGACCGTGAGCGTTCCCGCGTGGCCCGTCGCGACATCGCGGGCGATCGCGAGACCGAGCCCCGCACCCCCGTCGTCCCGGCTGCGCGCGTCGTCGAGCCGCACGAACCGCTCGAAGATCCGCTCCCGTTCCGCATCCGGCACGCCGCTCCCGTCGTCGGCCACCGCGAGCACCGCCCAGCCGTCCTCGGCGCGGGCGGTGACGGTGACCTGGGAGCGCGCGTGCCGCTGCGCGTTGTTCACGAGATTGCCGAGCACCCGCGCCAACTGCCCGCGGGATCCGGCCACTTCGAGCGGCCCGTCGAGCCGCTGCCGCACCTCGACGCGGTCCCCGGCGCGCTGCGAGAGCTCCTCACGGGCGAGGGCGGCCACGTCGACGCGGCCCTCGCCGGGCTTCTCGCCGGCGTCGAGCCGGGCCAGCAACAGCAGATCGGCGGCGAGCTCCTGCAGCCGCACGGTGTCCTCCACCGCTCCCTCGACGTCCAGCAACTCCGGGTGCGCGGCGCCCACTTCGAGCTGGGTGCGCAGCGAGGCGATGGGGCTGCGCAGCTCGTGCGAGGCATCGGCCACGAAGCGGCGCTGCCGCTCCACCGACGCCTCCAGGGCGGCCAGCGTCTCGTTGGTGGTGCGGGCGAGGCGGGCCACCTCGTCGTGGGTGTCCGGCTCGGGCACCCGGCGGGCCAGGTCCTCGGAAGCGGTGATCGCGGCCATCTCGCCGCGGATGGCGTCGACGGGCCGCAGCGCGCGCCGCGTCACCAGCCAGGTCACGGCGGCGATGACGGCGAGCAGCAGCGGGAACCCGATGAGCATGGCCGTCAACGCCGTGGCGACGGCGCTCTGTTCGGTATCCAGCGGGGCCCCCGCGTACACCGTGAGGTCACCCTTCGACTCGACGTTCACCTCGACCGCGGCGAAGCGGTAGTCGGCGGTGTCGCCGTCGACGGTGGCGGAGCCGTCGCTGAAGTGGGCGTCGTCGTCGATCTCACCGGGTTTGAGCGAATCGTCCCCGTCCTTGCCCTCGTCCTTGCCCCCGTCGTCGTCCTCGTCCCCATCGCCCTCGGAACCACCGCCGCCCGCCGCGGAGTCGGGCCGGACCTGGTCGCTCCCCGTTCCGCTGATCCGCTCAAGGTCCTCGCTCACGGCGACGACGCGGCCGTCCCCGTCGACGACCTGCACCGGGTGGTCCTCGCTGTCGGGCCACTCCAGATCGCGGTACGGGACGTTGGCAGCGAGCTGCGAGGCGACCTTGCGGGCGGCGGACTCGGCCTGGGTGCCCGCCTGGTCGGTGAGCGTGGCGCGCAGCGCGAACAGCACGGCGGCGCCCGCGACGACCAGGGCGAGCGCCACGACGAGGGTCGCGCCGAGCGCGGCCCGCGCCCGTACCGAACCGAAGAGCCTCCTGGGCCACCTCATCGCGGGGCCTCCAGCCGGTACCCGGCGCCCCGCACCGTCGTGATGAGCCCCGCGCCGAGCTTGCGCCGCAGCGCGCTCACGTACACCTCGACGATGTTGGGATCGCCTTCGTACGCGAAGTCCCACACGTGCTCGAGGATCTCCCCCTTGGACACCACCTGCCCCAGCCGCGTCACAAGCTGCTCGAGCACCGCGAACTCCTTGGCGGTGAGCACCACTTCACACTCCCCCGCGCCCTCGCCCTTGAGGACCCGCCGCGCGGCGGTGTCGACCCGGAGCTCACCGACCACGTGCACCGGCGAGGCACCGGCGGCGCCCCGCCGCCGCAGCAGCGCCTTCACCCGGGCCACCAGGACGACGTACGAGAAGGGCTTGGTCAGGTAGTCGTCGGCGCCGGTGTCGAGCCCCTCGGCCTCGTCGTACTCGCCGTCCTTGGCGGTGAGCATCAGGATCGGCACGTCGTGCCCGGCGGCGCGGAGCGCGGCGCAGACCCGGTAGCCGTTCAGGCCCGGCAGCATGATGTCGAGGACGACCAGGTCGTACGTCCCCTCGCTAGCCCTGTGCAGCCCCTCGGTCCCGTCGTGGACGACGTCCACGGCGAACCCCTCGGCGGTCAGTCCCTTGGCGAGGGAGAGGGCCAGCCGCTTCTCATCCTCGACGATCAACAGGCGCATGGAGAACAGGGTCGCAAACCGAACCTGAAGAACGCTTCAGGCGGCTTCAGGCTGGCTTCAGGGTCGCTCAGCCAGATTGGTCCTCGTCGAGAAGACGCAACGACTCGGGAGGAACCCTCATGAAGCGCAAGATCGTCATCGCCGCCGTCGCCGCCGTGGCCCTCGCAGGAGGCGGCACGGCAACGGCCCTCGCGGTCTCCGGCGACGACGAGCCCTCGGCGGCGTCGAAGTCGAGCGTGCAGGTCAAGAACCACGACCGGGCCGACAGGGACGACCGGAACGACGACCGGGGTGACGACGCCGAGGACCGGGCCGAGGCGCGCGCCGCGAAGGTGACCGCCGCCGACGCGATCGCCGCGGCCCTGAAGCACACCCCGGGCACCGCGGTCTCCGCCGAGCTCGACGACGAGGACGGCGGCCTGGTCTGGGACGTCGACGTGCTCAAGAACGGCAAGAACGACAAGGCCGGCACGTGGCACAGCGTCGAGGTCGACCCGGGCACGGGCAAGGTCCTCGGTTCGTGGACCGAGAAGGACGACGACGGGGACGCCTCCCGGGTGGCGGCGGCCCTGAAGGGCGCGTCGGTCTCGGCCGAGGACGCGGCGAAGGCCGCGGCGGCCAAGGGGACGGTGACGTCGGTGGACCTGGACGACGACCACCACCGCGGTGCGGCGGCCTGGGAGACGGAGACCACGAAGGGTGACTGGAAGGTGGACCTGAAGTCGGCGAAGGTCACGGTGGACCACGACGACGAGGACTGATCCCCAACCCCGCCCCTTCCCGAAACAGCGACTCCGTCGCCCTGGGGCACCCTTGACCGGCGCTCCGCGCCTCGTCCTCAATCGCCGGACGGGCTCGATCGAGCCCGTCC
>NZ_JBHYJB010000037.1:0-84647 GCF_042740175.1 Streptomyces sp. NPDC059009
ACGGCTCCACCACAGCCCACGCCGGATCGGTCAACTCATGACGACGCACCACGAGATACCCAACGAGCCAACCGACTTTGCGGACACGACCTAGGACCTGTCCGCCCCTCGCCGTCCCGTCCCGTCCCGCACGACTCCACCACGGAGGCCCCCACCGTGCCCACTCCGCACTCCGAGCCCTCCCTCGTCCCTCAACCCACTCACTGCGCGCGACGCCCAGGCCGCTTCGTCCTCGACTCCCGTACGACGGTCCGCGCCGCCCCCGGCACGGAGGACGCCGCCGAGCTGCTCCGCGCCTATCTGGCCCCAGCCACCGCCCTGCCTCTCCGCCCCTCCCCGGACGGGGAGTTCACCCTGACCCTGGATGACGACGGGCAGGGCGAGCTCGGCACGGAGGGCTACCGCCTCACCATCACCCCCGAGGCCCTCCTCCTGCGCGCCGCCCACCCGACCGGGCTCCTGCGCGGCATCCAGACCATCCGCCAACTCCTGCCTCCCGCGGCCCTGTCGGCCTCCCGGCAACCGCGCCACGACTGGCCGCTGCCCTGCGTCGAGATCACCGACGTGCCGCGCCACCCCTGGCGCGGGGCCATGCTCGACGTGGCCCGCCACTTCCAGCCGGCCGCCTTCCTGCGCCGGTACGTCGACCTGCTCGCCCTCCACAAACTGAACGTCTTCCACCTCCACCTCACGGACGACCAGGGCTGGCGGATGCCCGTCGCGGCCTATCCGCGGCTCACCGACGTGGGCAGCCGGCGCAGCCGGTCGATGGTCGGCCCGGCGGGCAGCACGACGTACGACGGGATCCCGCACGGCGGCCACTACACGCGCGCGGAGCTGACCGGCCTCGTCGCGTACGCGGCCGAGCGGGGTGTCACCGTCGTCCCCGAGACAGAGATGCCGGGCCACGTCCGCGCCGCCCTCGCGGCCTACCCGGAGCTCGGCAACCACCCCGGCCGGCGCCTCGACGTGTGGACCGAGTGGGGCGTGTGCGACACCGTCCTCGGTGTCCACGACCGGGCCCTGGACTTCTGCCGCGGCGTCCTCGACGAGGTCATGGACGTCTTCCCGTCCCCGCACATCCACATCGGCGGCGACGAGTGCCCCACCTCGGAGTGGGCTGCGAGCCCGACCGCACGCGACCGGATCGCGGCCGAAGGGCTGACCGGGCCCGAGGAGCTGCACGGCTGGTTCATGTCCCGCGTCGGCGCACACCTGCTCGCGCACGGCCGTACGCCGGTGGGCTGGGCCGAGACAGGGACCGGACTGCCGCCCGGCTTCACCGTGATGACCTGGCGCGACCGCGCACACGCCCGCACGGCCGCGAGCCGGGGCCACCAGGTGGTGACGGGCCACTACCGCTCCACCTACCTCGACCACGCCCAGTCCGCCGACCCGGACGAGCCGCCCGCCCAGCCCGGCACGGTGGTCGACCTGCGCGCGGTCCACGGGCACGACACGGCGCCGGAGGAGTGGGAACCCTCACTGACGGCGCAAGTCCTCGGTGCGCAGGCCCAGTTGTGGACGGAGTTCGCGGCCACCGCCGAACACGTCGAGTACCTCACCTTTCCCCGGCTGTGCGCGCTCGCCGACCGCGTATGGAGCGGCGAGAGCTCCTTCACCGACTCGTTCCTGCCGCGACTGCACGACCACACGGCCCGGCTCGACGCCCTCGGCGTGCGCTACCGCCCCCTGTCCCCACGGCCCTCCTCAGCCGTGGCAGCGAGAACGGCACGACCACGTACGTAACGCAGCACCACCCAGCGCAGCCCTCCCCCACCACACCCCCCCCACGAAGGAGAAGACATCGTGTCCGCACAGCACCGCAACAGCACCCGCCCCCGCGTCCGTATCGCCCTGGCGACCGCCACAGCGCTGGCGGCGACGGGCCTGGCCGTGAACGCCAACGCCAGCACGGCCAGCACGGCCAGCGGGGCAGGCACAACCGCCAACAGGGCAGCCGCAGCAGGCGAAGCCCTCTTCGACGACTTCAACTACACCGGCCACACCGACCCGGCGATCTCCGCCCACGGCTGGACCGTGCGCTCCACCTCCGGCGGCCCCGGAGTCCCGGGCGCGACCTGGGCCACCGAGAACATCACCTTCGCCAAGGACGGCGACAACTCGGTGATGAACCTGGAGACGTCCACGGCGGGCACCGGCGAGTCGACGCAGCAGACCGAACTCCTCTCCAAGTCCATGAAGTTCAAGAACGGCACGTACGCGGCCCGGGTCAAGTTCTCCGACGCGCCGAAGTCGGGCCCGGACGGCGACCACGTCGTGCAGACCTTCTTCGCCCTCAACGACCTGACCGCACCGATGGCGGACGACTACTCCGAGTACGACTTCGAATACCTGCCGAACGGCGGCTGGGGCGAGTCCTCCGACATCCTCTACACCACGTCCTGGGAGACCTACCGCCCCGACCCCTGGGAGGCCGTCAACCAGCACACCGAATCCCGTACGAGCTTCGCGGGCTGGCACGACGTGCAGTTCACCATCGACGACAGCAGCATCAAGTACTACGTCGACGGCCAGCTGTTCGGCACCCACGACGCCAAGTACCTGCCCGAGCGCCCCATGGGCCTCTACTTCAACCAGTGGCTGATCGACTTCGGTGGCCAGAGCTCCACGGAACCCCGCGCCTACGACCAGCAGGTCGACTACGTCCTGCACGTCAAGGACCAGGCGCTGACCCCCGCCGAGGTGAAGTCGAAGGTCGACGGGTACCGCGCGGCGGGCACCGCTTTCGAGGACGGCGTCCCGGGCGCGGGCGGTGCGGCGGCGAAGGCGGGTGACACGGCGTCCGGGAGCCGCTGATCCACCGGAGGCGTACGGCGGCGGGGCTCGCTCGATCTCATCGAGGCCCGCCGCGAGCCCCGCCGCCCGGCCGAGTTCCTGCGCCGCGGGACCTACGTCGTTCCTGCCTGGCGGGACCTACGTCCCGTCTTCTCGGGCCGACAGCAGGTCGGAAGAGCACACGTGAGCCAAGCGCCAAGGACAAAGGTCCTTCACCGCCCGCGCTTGCACATAGATGTGCAATTCCGGGTGAAATCGCGAGCATAATGGGCGAATCGGATGCCGCGCAGTCCGAGACGCGAAAGCGAGCGCAAGAACGACGGAGTCACACCATGGCCGCCCACACCCACGCCGCCCCGCCCTACCAGAGCATGGCCGAGGACCTGGTCCACAGGCTCGTACAGCACCCCGAGACCGCCACCACACGCCTCCTGGACGCCGAGGCGGTGGCCCGCCACTACCACGTGTCCGCCACCACGGCGGAGTTCGTCCGCCGCGCCGCCCGCACCAGACTCCGCCTGCAACACGCACCCGCCTGCGAGGCGGCAGGCCCGACGGAGCAGGAAGCGGCGTTCGCCGCGGCCGACACCTCGCCCGCAGCCTTCCGTCAGGTGGCGCAGGACCTGCTCGTACGCATCAACTCCGGTGAACTCACGGGGATGTTGCCGTCCCAGGTCCAGCTCGCGACGCACTACCGCGTGTCCCGCTTCACCATCAAACGGGCCGTGGGCGTGCTGACACAGCAGCGGGTCGTCAAATGCCATGGATCCGCGGGTACTCGGATCCTCGCCCCCGGCCCCTCAGCGCGGACGGACGAGGCCGGGTAGCGGCGGGAGCCCGGCCGACCGGCCCTGTTCGTCAGGCAGTAGGCCCGATGTCCCCCTGGGGATCGCCGCGCAGCTCGGTCAGCGAGTGCTTCTGCCGGCTGTCCTCGTGGAAGTTCTCCGGAGCCAGCCAGCGGCCGAACCCCTCGCGGAGCAGCGGCCATTCCCCGTCGACGATCGAGTACCAGGCGGTGTCGCGGTTGCGCCCCCGGTAGACCAACGCCTGGCGGAACACGCCCTCGAAGGTGAACCCGAGCCGCTCGGCCGCCTTGCGCGAGGGTGCGTTGAGAGCGTCGCACTTCCACTCGTAGCGCCGGTAGCCCAGCTTGTCGAAGGCGTAGGCCATCAACAGGTACTGCGCCTCGGTCGAGATGGGGGTGCGCTGCAGCAGCGGCGAGAACACGACGTAGCCGACCTCGACGACCCCGTTGGCCGGGTCGTGCCGCATCAGCGCCATGGTGCCCACGGCCCGGCCCGTCGCCCGGTCGATGACCGTGTAGTGGAGCGGATCGGTGCTGCGGGCCGCGCCCTCGGCCCAGCGGCGGTAGTCATCGGCGCTCTCGAAGGGCCCGGCGGGCAGGTAGGTCCAGTTCCGGCCATCGGACTCGGTCGCGTACGCCGCGTGGAGCTCGTCCGCATGACGAGCGGCGTCGAGCGGCTCGAGGCGGCAGTACGCGCCCTCCAGGTCGACCCTGTCGGGGGCCGGGCGAGGCGTCCACCCAGGGAGAGGCTCCCCGACGGGCTGGGCGTAGGCATTGAGGCGAGGTGTCACCAGTTCTCCAAAACGATCGGCTTCGCTCGCCACGGTACGGCGTCGGGAGCGGCAGTGACTGATCATGGGAGTGGCTGAGAGTGGGCCTCACCCCCGCACACCTCCACCGGCGCCGCCCGCCCTGCCTTCCCGGAGGGCCAGGAGCAAGGCGGGCAGGGCGCCCTTCAGGCGCCGGTGCGCCGCTGCAAGGGGGCGATCCGGCTGTGGATGCGGAATCGGCCCACGTGCGCGCCGGGCGTCCCGGTGAGGTGGACGACCACCGGACCGGCGAAGGTGTAGCCCCGCTCCGCCGCGTGCTTTCGCACCTGGATGGCCAGGTGTCTGCCCAACTGGCCGCTGCAGGAGATGAGTTGCTGATGCGCGTCCGGTGGCAGCTGGACCACGAAGGCGTTGGGGACCAGCGTGCGCTGCCGGTCGAGGATCAGCGCCCGGTCGTCGCACTCGGTGCGCAGCTTCGCCACCACCTCCGCTTGTTTGCGTGACGCCGGGATCAGCGTCTCCCACAACACATTGGTCCACCGCTCCACGGATTGTTCGAACCCGATGAGGAATCTCATCTTGATCCGCTGCCCGCGCATATCCTGGGCAGGCTCACCCGTAAGGGCGTCACTGCGCGCCGGACGCGGCAGGGAGGGTTCGCGGCGGCAGGCCACCGCCGAGCGTCGGCTGCCCGACGAGCCGGCTGTGCGCGCAGTTCGAGAATTCCTGTGCTGGCCGTACGGAGGTGCGATGTCCACACAGACCCATCGACTGACCATCACCACGAGCGCCAGCTGCGACGACACCTCGGTGTTGCGCGCGCGAGGGGAACTCGACCACAGCTGCGAGAGCTACTTCCTGACCACCTGTGGGACCAGCATCGACACCGGACGCCAGTACCTGGTCCTCGACGTCACCGCCCTCACCTTCTGTGACTCGCGCGGACTGAACTGCCTGCTCGCCCTACGGTGGTTGCTTGCACGCCGCGGCGGGAACCTGCTGCTGGCCGGCGCGGGGCGCAACCTCGTCGACCTGCTGGCCCAGACCGGCAGCATCATCCTGCTGCCCACCTACCTCAGCGTGTCCCAAGCACTGGCACAGCTGCCCGAAGCGAGCCGCCCCACCTGGCCCCCGGCCCAGCCCACCGCTCACACCACGCCCCGCGTGCCCCGCCAGGCATCCCGGCCGCAGGAGGGACAGACGGAGGGCAGGGCGCAGGGACAGGCGTACGAGGGTGCCCCGCGCGAGGAATCGTAGGGCGCTCTGGAGGGACACTCCCTCTCGGGTGGATGCTGGCGTGCACGCGGTGCCGTGGCGGATCCCCCAACAGGTCGGTGCGGGTGGACGATCCGGTGCGGCACACGCCGCCCCCCTGCCCGCCTCGGACCCTGGAGCCGCCTCGTGGACGTCCACGCCCCGCTCGTACGCCTCGATGAGACCGCCGGTGACCTGCACGGCGAGATCGCACGGCTCCGCGCCCTCGGCCCCGCGGTGCGGGTGGAGCTGCCCGGCAGCGTTCCCGCCTGGGTCATCACCCGTCACCAGGCGCTCCAGGATCTGCTCGCCGATCCCCGCGTCCTCAAGGACGCCTCGAACTGGGCCGCGCTGCGCGACGGACGGATACCCGACGGCTGGCCGTTGATCGCCTTCGTCACCAACCGCGGCATGACCACCGCCGACGGCGAGGACCACCTGCGCCTGCGCACCCTGGTCACGCAAGCGTTCACCCCGCGCCGCATCAACGCGATGGGCCCCCGCATCGAAGCGATCACCCACCGCCTCCTCGATGCCCTCACGGCGCACCCGCCCGGACCGGTGGACCTGCGGGCCCACTTCGCCTACCCACTGCCCATGCAGGTGATCGGCGATCTCCTCGGCGTCCCCGGGGAACACTTCGACCAGTTCCGGGCCCTGTCCGCGAGCCTGACGAGCAGCACCCCCTCGCCCGAGGAAACCCTGGCCACCATGCAGCAACTCCACGCCCTGCTCGCCGATCTCGTCGCACAGCGGCGCGAGCACCCGGGCGAGGACCTCACCAGCCACCTGATCGCCGCCCACGACCAGGGCGACCGGCTGAGCGAGGACGAGCTCACCGGCACCCTCATCCTGATCCTCGTCGCCGGACACGGCACCACCCTCAACCTGATCACCAACGCGGTCAGGGCGCTGCTCACCCACCCCGCGGAGCTCACGGCCGTCACCGCGGGGCAGCGGACGTGGAGCGCGGTGATCGAGGAAACGCTGCGCTGGGACTCCCCCGTCGGGCACTTCCCGCTGCGCTACGCCGGCGACGACATCCCCATCGGCGACACGGTGATCCCGAAGGGGGAGGCGATCCTCGCGTCGTACGCGGCCGCGGGGCGCGACCCCCGCCACTTCGGCGCCGATGCGGACGAGTTCGACACCACCCGCTCTCCGAACAGGCACCTGTCGTTCGGGCACGGCGCCCACTACTGTCTCGGCGCCGCCCTCGCCCGCCTCGAAGCCGAGATCGCGCTGCCGGCGCTCTTCGCCCGCTTCCCGTGCCTGGATCTCGCGGTGCCGCCGCAGGACCTGACGCCGCTGCCGTCATTCGTCAGCAACAGCGTCCAAGCCTTGCCGGTGCGCCTGCACCGCACCTGACGGGCTCGTGGACGTCAGTAGATGATCGACACGATCTGGCAGGCCGCTGCGGCCAGTTGGCGGTCGCCGTCGATGCGGGCGCGGTCCAGGGCGGCGTCCGGCTCGATGCCGCGCGTGCACAGGCGCCAGGCGGTCTCCGCGTCCAGGCCGACGCGAGCGGCGGGATGTTCGGTGTCGGTGCCGGTGCCCGGCTCGGCGAGCGACCAGCGGTTCTCCAGCGCCGTCACCGTCCAACTGCCGCGGGCCGGTCCGTCGACCCGCACCTGGATCTGTGTGCCGACCGGTGCGGTGACCTCGCGCAGGGTGTGGGGCAGGGCCCGCATGAAGGTGTCCAGGACGGCGGACAGCAGGCGCGGATCGGGGTCCGTGGTCTGCCCTACGGCGTGCCGGATCTGTTGGCGGTGGGTCCAGAACTCGGTCAGGTCGCGGGCGCTGTCCAGCCACATCGGCGCCGGGTCGACACCGGCCCAGGACACTCCCAGCGAGGGTGAGTCGGGATCGGTGGCCTCGAAGAAGCGGGACACCTGCCCGCCGATCAGGCCGAGGGTGTCGGTGAGGGCAGTCGGGCCCACCCGGCGGCAGGCGTCGACCCATTCCTGGTTGATGCGGTGGATGAACGCCTCCAGGGTCTCCCCCGGCGCGAAGGCGGGCCCTTCCCCGAGTCCGTCGCGGTCCCGGGCGAGCCGCCCGTAGAAGTCGCCCAGGATGTGCGCGGCGACATCCCGGACGCTCCAGCCCGGGACCGCCTCCTTGCCCCAGTCGGCGGGCGCCAGGCCGCGCAGCGTGGCCATCAGCGCGGCCTGCTCGGGCGCGAACAGGGGGCGGGTGTCGATCGGGGCGCCGAGCCAGGAGTGGCCCGGCACGTCAGCGAGCTGGGCGTTCATGAATCAAGCCTGCCAACCGGACGGCCGCTGCGCCAGCGAGTATCCCCGTACGCAGTCCTGCGGCTGTCACGCATCGCCCCGAAGCGAGCCGGCGCGCAGGGCTGCCTCGGCGCGGTCATTGAGCTGTGCCGTCAGGCTCCTCAACTGGTGTGCACGGTTGGCCGGTACGCAGAGGGAGATGGCGGCGAAGGCCCCTCCCACGGAGATCGGCACGGCAGCGGAGGCGTACCCCATGGCGAACTCCTGTACTTCCACCACGGGTTGGAAGGGCGTGATCTCCGAGAGTCTGCGCAGCGCGGTCCCGGTGTCCGGCACCGTGTACGGGGTGAGGGGGAAGACGGGATGGCGTCGGAAGTGGTCGCGGCGCTGTGCGTCGGTGAGCCGGGCGAGCAGGCACTGTCCGGCCGCGTGCGCATGTGCCGCCGAGCCGAAGAGGACCGGGGTGGCCGTCAGGGCCTCCGGAGTGTTCCGCGACCGCGCGAACACCTCCACCTCGCCGTCCCGGTAGAGCGCGGCGTACGTCGTCGCGCTCAGGTGGCGGCTGATGCGCTCCAGCCAGTCCTCCGGTGCCGACTTCTCCGATGCCGGTACGCAGGTGGGCAGTTCAGGCGCTGCGGGAGGCTGCATGTAGTGGCCGAAGGCGTTGAGCAGCATGCCTTCCTGCAGGAGCGTGCGCAGCAGGTGGTAGGTGGTGGGCAGCGGGATCTGTGTGTCGCGCGCCAGCTGCTTGGCGGTGGCCTGGCCCCCGCGCCGCTCCAACGCGGCGAGCAGGCGGCAGGCGCGCTGCACCGAGACGATGAGCGTGGGGCCGTTGGGCGAGTTGCGCTGTGGGTTTCGCCGTGGGTCGCGCTGCGCGTTCCACTGTGAGTTCTGCTGTGAGTTCTGCAAGATCTCTCCTCGAGATTCGTCCCGTGGGCTTCGCGTACGGGAGAGGCGACCTTGGAATCGGGTGTGCGGATGCATGCCTCTGGCGCCGGCGGGGCTCTGCTTCGGCGGGGCGGGAACGCACGCCCCGCCGGAGCTCGACCCGGCTCGCTGGAGAGAAGGATGTGTCAGCGAGCCGGGGAGCGACCGTCAGGACTCCGCACGGCGAGGCAGGGACGCAGCGGCTAGCGCCGCACGGTGAGTTCGGCCTCGAGCCGGTTGAGCAGACGCGTCAGAATGCGCGAGACATGCATCTGGGAGATCCCCAGCTCCTCGCCGATCGCGCTCTGCGTCTTGTCCTCGGTGAAGCGCAGCGCGAGGATCTTGCGATCGCGGTCGGAGAGGCCGGCGAGGAGGGGCTTGAGGGCGTGCAGGTCCTCGACCCTTTCCAGGTCTCCGTCCGTGTAGCCGATGTGGTCGGCGAGGGTGGCTTCCGGCGACGAGACGTCGGTCGGGTGGTCCAGGGAGACCGTGGTGTGACCGTTGGCGGCGATCAGCCCTTCGACGACCTCGTCCTCGTCCTCGTCCAGGTGCAGATGCTCGGCCAGTTCGCTCACGCTCGGCGAACCGCCGTTGTCCTGCTCCAGCTCGGCGGTGGCCTTCGACAAGCGCAGGCGCAGCTCCTGCAGACGGCGCGGGACGCGCACGGCCCAGGTGGTGTCGCGGTAGAACCGCTTGATCTCGCCGAAGATGGTCGGCAGGGCGAAGGTGGGGAACTCGGTGCCGCGCCGCACCTGGAACCGGTCGATCGCCTTGATGAGCCCGATGGTGCCGACCTGGACGACGTCCTCGCGGGACTCGGCGCGTACGGTCATGCGGCCGATGGCGTAGTGGACCAGGGCGAGGTTGAACTCGACCAGCGAGTTGCGTACGTAGGAATGCTCCGGGGTCCCTTCCTCCAGTTCGTCGAGGCGGGCGAAGAGGGTCTTGGACAGCGCGCGGGCGTCGGTGCCGTTGGTGCTCCTGGGGTCGGGCAGGGACGGCAGGCATTCCAGGCCCGACAGGCCCGGCAGGCCCGCTGGTGCGGTGGCGTCCGGGCCGGTGGTATGTCGCCCGGCACCGGCGGTCGTGCGGCCGGGATGGCTGGAGATCGTGGTCACCGTCGTCGCTCCCGTAATGAGAAGGGCGCCCCCGGACGGGAGCGCGTCGTGGGCAGGCTGCTACCCACCAACGACCGTGACAATCCCGTGACTTGACTCTCCGTATAAGGATCCGAACGCCACGCCGACGGTGCGTTACTGCGTACGGCCCGTGGCATCGCAGCCCGAAAGGTGACGCTCTCGGTGCGCTCCCGGGGCGCTCCTCCCGCGCAAGGTCGCCTGACGGCGGGCCGGTCCGGACACCAAGGCCCCGGCGTCAATTCAGTCGGCCGCCAGCACCGCGCGCACCGTCTTGCCGCCGCCCGCGGCCGGGGTGACGGCGAAGTGCTGCGCCAGCATCCGCACCATGGCCAGCCCCCGTCCGCTCTCCCCCTCCGCGGTCAGCGGGCGGAGGCGCGGCCGGGCCGGGCTCGCGTCGTACACCTCGACGACCACGCGCGCATCGGACACCTCCACTCGCAGCCGACAAGGGCTGCGGCCGTGCACCGCGGCGTTGGTGACCAGCTCCGACACGATCAGCGCCGCGTCGTCGACCCGCTCCGCGTCCACCCGCCGCACCCGACGGCGCGGGCGGTCGAGGAACAGGGACGTCAACTGGCGGGCCCGGCCGGCCGAGGCGGCTTCACGAGGCAGCAGGTATTCGGCACGGGCAGAACGCCGATGGGCGCGCTGTGGCGCACGCATGGCGAATCACTTCCCCTCCTGGGACAACCGGCACATCCGCGGCAAGGCCGCTCACCGGGGCCGCGGCATATTTTGCGCGGCAGGTCCTGCGGAGTACTCCTTCCCCGTCCCCCTGATCGACAACCTGCGGGCGCGCCGACGGAACGCTCATGGAAAGGCGGAGCAGCGATCCCCGCAGGGCTCTGACCAGGGACATGCGGCACACGGGTCAGCGGGGGCAATGTTTTGTGCGCGGATCGGGTAGCGGGATGCGAACCCACCAAGGCAGGAGGCGCACCGACATGAACCCGCCCCAAGATGTCATCGAGCTGATCCTCGAAGACCACCGGACGCTGGAGGGCCTGCTGCGCCTGATGCGCAGCGTCGAGGCCGACCGGCACGCGGCCCTCCATGACTTCGCGGACCTCCTGATCGCGCATGGCCACGCCGAGGAAAGCGTGCTGCATCCCCCGCTCCGCCCTTACGCGCACACCGACTTCTTCGAGCGCATCGAAGCAGAACACGATGAATCCACAAGGGTGTTGCTCGCGCTGCTCGACGTGCCGGACATCGGCTCGGCCGCGTGGGACCGGCGGCTGCAGCAGATGGCCGCTGCCGTCTGTCGCCACTCCGACGGAACCGAACGCACCCTCCTCAACCTGGGCCGCGCGCAACTCGACGGCTTCCACCGGGCGGAGCTCGCACAGGAATTCGCGGAGACGCGGCACCGGATGCTGCGGTCGGGATGCGGCAGCGCCGACGCCGTACACGGGCTGCTGTACGCCGACGTACCGGCATGACCCCGTGTCGGCCATGTCCCCCGTATCGGCCATACCGCGCTCGCCGACGACGCCCTGCTGCGCCGCATCTTCACTCAACTCCCGCCGGGGCACGCCGGGTTGTTCGGACGTACCGAGCCGATGTGAAGAGTCGTCGCCATGTCCTCCCGCTCAGAAGGAGCCCATGTCAGCCGACAGCCACTTCTCCGGGCGCATCCTGACGATCACTTCGTCACCCAGCTCGGCCTCGGCGAACTCGAGATACTTGGCCGCTCCCTCCGGGCCCAGATAGTGCTCCGCGACCGCCCGCAGCTGTTCCGGCGTGCTCGGTTCGATCTCCACCGGTCCCTCCACCGTCACGTAGCGGACCGTGGGCTCGGTGCGCTGGGCCATCAGCGAGGCCCGGCCGGCCGCGCGCAGGGCCTTTGCCTTGGCCGAGTCGGCGGCGGTGACGAGCCACAGGTCGCCGCCCGGCTCGTACATGTACCAGACCGGTACGTTCAGCGGCGCACGGTCCGCGTCGGAGCGGGCGATCGACAGGGCACCGATGTGCGGCTCCGTCAGAAAGGACTCACGTTCGGACTGGGTCAGGGGCATGCTGGGGCCTCTCGGTCCAGGGTCATCCAGGGTCAACAGCTGGTCCGCTGCGCGGTTTTCGCTCAACCGCAACCATCGCAACGTCCCGCCCAGTCCCGTTGTTCCCTGCGGTCAACCGGTGTGCCCCCCTGGCCGTCCCCAGGTCCTCCCGGTCCCCAAGTCCCCTCGCTTTCGCGTCCTCATCGGCCAGGAATGGATGCAGCAGCTTGAGCAGGGCGTGCGGGCGGTGCAGCGGGATGATGTGGCCGCAGTCTTCGATGACGTGTGCGGTGAGATCGTCGGTGACCGGGCGGAGCTGACGTTCCAGCACAGTACCGACGGGCTGGGCGCCCAACGCCATGGTCGGCACCGTCAGTCGGGCCGTGGCGACCGCCTGCTCGATCTGTACCGCGCTCTGGGGCAGTGCCCGGTAGTACGAGAACGCGCGGTTCAACGCCTGGCGGCCGGTGTATGCGCGGACGAAGGCGTCCCGGAGGGCGGGGCGCACCCCGTCGCCGAGCGTGCCGGCACGCAGGAACCAGTCGACGTAGGCGGCCTCGTGGCCCTCCAACACGGTCTCGGCAAGGCCGGGCGCGGCGGAATGGAAGCCGAACCACCACGGCGGCCCGTCGGCGAGGAAGTCCTCGGCGCCGGGCAGCCTGCCCAGGAGGGATTCCATGACGACCAGACGCCGGACGAGACCGGGGCGACGGAGGGCGAGGAGGAAGGCCGGCGCGGTACCCGCGTCGATGCCCACCACCGCTGCCGAGGACACGCCGAGCGCGGTGAGGAGCGCCGCGGCGTCCTGGGCCAGGGTGCCCGCGTCGTACCCGGAGGCGGCCGGGCTGCTCGCGCCGAACCCGCGCAGGTCCGGCGCGATGACGCGGTAGCGGCCGGACAGGTCGGCCATGACGTCCGTCCACAGCTCCCAGGTGTGCGGGAAACCGTGCAGCAGCAGTACGGCCGGGCCCGATCCGGCGAGGGCGACGTTCAGTTCGACACCGTTGACGGGGACGCGCCGCAGCTCGGGCATGGAGAGGCTCCAGGTGTGTGGTGAGGAATAGTGACCAGGTCACGCTATGGAACTATCCTGGGTCGTCCAAGACGGCACTTTCCCTTCAGGTGGTGAGCCCAGAGTGACCACATCGAGGCCCGGCGAACCCGGCCGACGGCCCGGTGAGCGGGGTGATCTGCTGGATCCGCGCTGCCCGACCCGTCAGTTGCTCGACCGCATCGGCACCAAGTGGACGTCGATGACGGTCAAAGTGCTGGCCGAGGAGACTCCGGACGAGCTCCGTTTCGCGGAACTGCGGCGCCGCATCCCTGGCATCTCACAAAAGATGCTGTCCGTCACCCTGCAGAGCCTGGTCCGCGACGGCCTGGTCGCGCGGCGAGTGGAACCCACCGTGCCGCCCGCCGTCCACTACCGGCTCACCGAGCTCGGCCTGTCCCTCGAAAGACCGCTCTCCGCCCTGCGGGACTGGGCCGAGACGCACATGGCGGAGATCGACCTCAGCAACCAGCTCGCCGACAGGTCACCCCCCACCTAGAGCGTCTGTCGAAGGCGCTGGTCACAGCCACTCGGTGGCGGCGGCCATGTGGTTGATCTCCTCGTGCCAGTTCAGGACACGCTGGACGATCAGAGTCGGCGGCAGGGCCTCGAGGGCCGGCATCTGCACGGGCTGGTCCCGGCCGCGCTCGGCGTGCTGATCTCCCCGCTCTTCGTGTGACGATGCTCGGCCTGTTCGCGTTGATCTACAACGATCCCGGAGCGCGTTCCACGGCGGCTCAGCCCCACTGGTGGCAGTAGTACAGGTATCCCTCTTCAAGAGGCAGACGCGGACCAGGATGGTCGTTCCCTACCTGGGCGACGACGCGTCTTCTGTGTGACGTTCCGACCCGCCGCAACATCGGCGGAGCCGGCCGGTGCTGCAAGACCTGCTACTAGAAGTGCGGCCAGTCCCGTGGCCGCGCTGCCTCCGTCACGGGCAGGCACTCGACGAGCAGGTCGACGACATCGCGCCAGGCTCGCTGCGCGTGCTGTGGGTGGTAGCCGACGCCGGGGCGGACGGTGTGGTCGACCGTTGGGTGGTGGAAGGCGTGCAAGGCGCCGCCGTAGACCGTGAGGCGCCAGTCGACGCCCGTGGCCTGCATCTCGGCGGTGAACGCGCTCCGTTGCGCGGGCGGCATGATCGGGTCTTCCGACCCGACCCCGGCCCACACCGGGCAGCGAATGCGCGCCGCCTCGCCTGGTCGGCCCGTGGTCAGGGCGTTGACTGTTCCGATCGCGCGCAGGTCGACGCCGTCGCGCCCGAGTTCCAGCCCGACGGCGCCCCCGGTGCCGTAGCCGACGGCGGCGATCCGGTCGGGGTCGGTCCGCGGTTCGGTGCGCAACACGTCGAGCGCCGCATGGCCGATGCCCCGCATCCGGTCGGGATCAGCGAGCAGTGGCAGGCAACGGGCCAGCATCTCCTCGGGGTCGCCCAGATAGCGCCCGCCGTGAAGGTCGAAGGCCAGCGCCACGTATCCCAGCTCGGCGAGAGCATCGGCCCGGCGGCGCTCGACGTCGCTGAGCCCCATGCCCTCCGGTCCGAGCAGCACCGCGGGCCGGCGGCCGACACCGGCCGGGAGCGCGAGGTGCCCCATCATCGTCAAACCGTCGGCCGGGTACGCGACCGTACGCGTCGCAATCTTCGTCATGAGACGGGACTGTATTGATCGTCGAGCCCGGTCCGGCCGGTGTTCTGCCGCTGGCAGATCATCTCGTTGGGGTGTGGTGGCTGAGCCTGTCCGGGTGCGCAGACTGACCGGTCAGGAAGGGCAGAAGCTTCAGCAGATCGTGCGCCGTGGCAGTGATCGCCCAGCTGGTGCAGGCCGACGAAGGCACCGTCCGGGATGTGATCCAGCGGGGTGGCGATTGTCAGCGCTCGAGTGCGGTCGAGCCGGCCCAGCTGGCCAGAAGATCGAGTGTCTGACGTTCGGGTGAGTCGGGCTCGGGCGAGTAGACGGTGATACGGAGCCCGGGGTCAGCGGGCAGATCGAGGGCTTCGTAGGGCAGGGCCAGGTCCCCGACGAGCGGGTGGTGGAGTTGCTTCACGCCGGAGCGTTGGAACTTCACGTCGTGCCTGGCCCAACGCTGGGCGAACTCGTCGCTCTTTGTGGAGAGCTCGCCGATCAGGTCCATCAGCCCTTTGTCTTGCGGCGAGCGGCCGGTCTCGGTGCGCAGGAAGGCGACTGAGTCGTTGGCGGCCTTCTCCCACTCGGGCCAGAAATCGGCAGAACCAGGATCGAGGAACAGGAACCGCGCGGTGTTGACCGGACCACGCTGTGCGAACAACGGGGAATCGTAGACCGGGGCATACAGAGCCTGGCCGAGAGTGTTGGCGGCGAGGATGTCGAACCGCCGGTTGCGGATGTAGGCCGGCAGGTCGGTCATCGCGTCGAGCACCCGCAGAACCACCGGTCGGATCCGCCCCGTCGCAGTAGGCGGCCGACCGGGCGCAGTGGCCGCGCGGGCCAGGTCGTAGAGGTAGGCCCGCTCGGCATCGTCGAGCTGAAGTGCGTGGGACAAGGAGTCCAGCACCGAGTCCGAGACGCCCCTCAAGTTCCCGCGCTCGAGGCGGATGTAGTAGTCAATGCTCATCCCGGCCAGCAGTGCCACCTCCTCCCGGCGCAACCCGGTCACACGTCGATTGCCACCGAAGACGGGCAGCCCTGCCCGCTGGGGCGTCATGCGGGCGCGACGGGTGCTGAGGAACTCCCGCACCTCGTCGGCCTGTTCATGCCTCTCACTGCCGGTCACATCACCACCGTAGATCGTGCGGCGGTGTGCTGGGAGGTACTGCCGTTACCCGGAAGAGCAGTGACTCCCACCCGCGCACGCATACGGATTCCATGACAGGGACACACATCGACCTGCTGAACACCCCGACGCGTCATCCCGCACGATCAACTGGAAAGGCGTCAAGTGGCAGACAACCAATTCACCACGCATGCAGAACTTTTCGACCTGAGCGGAAAGCGCGCGCTCGTCACCGGTGGCACCAGAGGCATCGGGATGATGATCGCGCGTGGCCTTCTCCAGGCGGGCGTCCGCGTGGTCATCAGCTCACGCAACGCAGAAGCGTGCACTCAAGCGCAGGAACGGCTGTCCACATTCGGTGAGGTGCGGGCCATCCCCGCCGACCTGTCCCGCCACGACGAGTGTCGGCGGCTGTCCGACCTCGTCGCCGCCGACTCGGAGCGTCTCGACATCCTCGTCAACAACGCGGGCGCCATGTGGGACGAGCCGCTGGCGACGTTCCCGGACGCGGCCTGGGACACGGTCGTCGACCTCAATCTGAAGTCGCCGTTCTGGCTGGTCCAGGCGCTGCTGCCCGCGCTTCGCAGGGCGGGCACCGCCGACGATCCCGCGCGGATCATCAACATCGGCAGCATCGCCGCCATCCACATCCCCCAGCGGCCCAACTACTCGTACTCCAGCAGCAAGGCCGCACTGCATCAACTCACCAGAGTGCTCGCCAAGGAACTGGGACCGCAGCACGTCACCGTGAACGCCGTGGCGCCGGGACCGTTCCCGTCGACGATGATGGCTGCGACCCTCGATGAGTTCGGCGAGGCGATCGCGGCGTCGGCCCCACTACGCCGGATCGGCCGCGACGACGACATGGCGGGTGCCGCCGTGTTCCTCGCCAGCCGGGCAGGCGCGTACCTGACGGGCGCCGTGCTCCCCGTCGACGGCGGCATCGCCACAACCGCGTAGGCCGCCCAGGCCGTGTCCGACGGGTCATGTGGCGAGACTTCCGCTGTCCGGACTCGTTCACCGCCCGGGGCCCTCTCCGGCGGGCGGCTCTGCCACGTCTGCCGTGGCGTGGATGCTCACCGGGATACGGGCCCGTGCCCGCAGGCGCGAGCAGGCGTGCGAGCACACGCTGCCTGCCTGCCTGCGTGCGGGCCGGGCTCAGGCGCGCAGGACGCCGCTGAGGGTGTGCTACGGCATGTCAGTGAGCTGCGCTGCGTAGTTCAGCACCTTGTGCCACTGATCGATGGCGTCATCGCCATCGCCCTCCTGTGCCAGGCTCAGCGCCTCCTGCACGGAGGCGCCCAGCTGCGGGACGGCGGGCTTGAGCTTGTCGAGCCGCGTGGACACGTTGTCGGAAGCGTCGCAGCAGTCCTGCCAGGCTTCCTTGTACTGATCGGCGGGCTGTTCGCCCTTGAGGGCCGTGCGGGTTTGGGTGAATTCCCGTACGTAGTCGTTGAAGAGGATGAGTTTGGCGTTGGGGTTGTCGAGGTCGAAGTTGTCGCAGACCGGCTTCAGCCGCGACGTGATGTCATCGATGTTGGAGTCCTTGATGAGCTGGGCGAACGGGATGTCGCCCAGGGCGTGGCAGGTGTCGCGGATCCAGCGGGTGCCGTCGCAGAGCCAGCTGGTGCCGTCGCACCGCAGCGAGGTCTCCAGGAAGTCCTTGGCGACCTGGTCGTCGGGGTTCACGGCGACGCAGTAGTTGCGGACGGTGGCCTCCGCGTGGGACACGGCACTGTCGAAGTCCTCCATCATCGCGCCGGGGGCGCCCACTGCCATGCTCGTCCCCCAGTCGACGCGGGACACGTCCGGGTCCGTCGCGACGCCCGACAGGGCCGCCTTCACGGTTTCAGCGGTCTTCTTGGCGTCCGCCCAGTCCTCGGTGGTGAACCGGAGGAACTGGCGCAGCCCGGTGATGGTCTCGGTGAAATGCGCCAGGCCGTCGAGGGCGTCCTTGACGCTCTTCAGGTTCGACTTCAGGGCGTCGCCATAGGCATCCCAGGCGTTCTTCAGAGCGTGGGCGCCCTCGGCACTGACCGAGGTGCTGCCGGCGAATTGCGTCACGGCTGACTGTGTGGTGCCGAAGCAGGAGATCGCGCTCTGAAGGAGGGTCAATTCCTCCAGATCCTGGGCGAGTTCCGCCTTCTCCTCGTCGAGGTCCTTCTGGCTGATCGTCGTCCCCGACGGCGGCAGGAGGCCGATCCCGGCGGTGATGAAGTTCAGGCCGATCTCGGGTTCTCCGTCCAGGGTGAAGGCGCCGCCGATCGCGATGAGACAGATGCCGGGGATGACATCGACCTCCCCCTTGGCTATCTTCGCCGCGTCCTCGGCGAGCTCGCTGTTCAGCTGGGTGACGCGATCGCCGATCGCGGTGATGGCACCGTGTCCGCCGGTGATGGCGTTGTCGACGGCCTGGCGGTCCTGCTCGAAGCAGCTCTTGTCGCGTTGGGCGTCCTCGGACACGCCGTCGAGGGCCTCGCTCAGCTTCCCCGCGTTCCTCGCGCGCTCCGCGACAGGGGGCTGGAGCGCCGTGAGCTTGGACTTGGCCTTCTCCAGGACGGCCTTCTGCTCATCGGGGGTGGGCGCCGGCCCGAGGTCCTCGATCGCCTGGAGAACGGGGCCGGCCACATGGTCGAACTCGTCCGCATAACCGCTGACGTCGTCCGCGGTCTGGTCGAGCTTCGGCAGCACCTCCGTCACCCAATCGTTGCCGTGGTCGAGGGCGCCACCGGTGTGGGTGTCGATGTCGTCGAGCGCCTGCACTGCGGCGGCGGCCACGTCCGGGGTGAGCTTCTGGAGTTCCGGCTCGACCTTCGTCTTCACGGACTCGAAGTCCAGGTGGGGGGTCAGCTGGATGACGGTGATCATGCCTTGTACGGCGATCGACGGGCCGTGCGTGCTGCGGATCGCCTCGTTCATGGACACGGACTGCGGTGCGTTCGTGGACATGGTTGGTCGCTCCTCGGGGTTACTGGGACAGGGGGCGGGCCGGGCGGTCGCGGGCGCCGCCCGGCCCGTGTGCGGCGCCGCCGCGCCCAGGGCCAGTCCGATGGCTCTTGGTGGGCCGCCTGGCGGTTTGCCCGCACGGCGTGAGTCGCCTCACGAGGCGCGGGCAGCCTCATGGGAATTGTCTGTACCGGCCGAGAGACGGCTTCAAGAGCCGTCAGACGCGGCCTAGGCCGCGAGGAAAACCTGCGGGATGTCCGTCTGCGCGGTCTGGAGGCCGCTCAGAGCCGTGGCGATGGCCTCCGTCGCCTTGTCGACGTTCGCCCAGTCGTCCAGCGCGCTGTCCAGGAACGCCGCCGTGTTGTCCAGGGCGTCCTTGAGGTCGTCCGGGTCGCCGGCGTCGATGGCGTCCTGGAGGATCTCCACCACCTCGCCGAGGCTCGATCCCAGAGCCTCCCATCCCTGGTACAGCAGCTGTGCGCCCGCCGCGGCCGCCGTCGCCTGATCGGCGAGTCCGGCGACGGCCTTCTGGGCGGAGCCGAAGGAGGCGACGCTCGCCTTGAGGAGGGTGAGCTCCTTCTGGTCCTCGGCCATCTGCCCTTGCTTCTTCTTGAGGTCGAGGCCCGCGACAGTGACCAGGGCCACCCCGGCACCGGCCACGCAGACACCCGCGCCCAGGATCATCAACCCCACCCCCGCACCGATCCCGGTGGCGATGAAGAAGCCCCCGATCACACCGGCGACCACGCCCGCGGCGATCGCGACTGCGCCACCGGCGATCATCGCGTTGTCCTTGTTGATGCCTTCGTTCAGCGCGTCGATCTCGCCCATGAGGCTGTTGAGGAAGCCCGTGTCCCCGGTGAGCACCGCGTCGACCTTGGTCTTGTCGTCGCCGAACGCGACGGCATCGGCCGCGACGTGCTGCTGGAAGGTGTGGAGCGAGTCGGCGATCCCGCCAGCCTTCGTCTGACGCTTTCCGACGGCGCCCTGGAGTGCCTTGAGCTTCGTGTGCGCCTCCCCCAGCGCCTCCTTCATCGCCTCCGGGCTCCCGCTCTCCGCGTCCTTGAGCGCCTGGGACGCAGCACCGCCGAGGGTCTTGAACTCCTTGCTGTAGCCCTGAACGTCGGCGTTGGTGTCGAGCATCCCCTTCAGCAGCCCGCTGTTCCACTCGTCGGCATGCGTGCGGGCGGTCGCCAGATGCCCATTGATCTTTTCCAGCGCCTCCAGCCCGTCCTTCGCCGTCTGCGCGGCGGCCTGGTTGAGCTCCTCCATGAAGCCCTCGTTCTTCTTCAGCTCACCGACCTGCATGTCGACGGTCTGACCGATCGTCTGGACGTACGTCTGCACCGCCTGACCAGGGCCGTGCGATTTCGCGAGGGCGTCGGCAAGTGAAACGGGCTGCGGGAAGTCCTTGAGGGCCATGACTGCTTCTGCCTTTCTCCGGGACGACAACAACGCCGCCGAGCTTCACATCGCGTCGTCCGGGCCAGCCAGGGCGTTTCCGGACGGCGCATCGAAGGGGGAGGAGCGGTAAATCCGCCATGCGCATGCATGATGCAACGAAGATTTTGGTCAATCCGATCCGGCGTGATTCCCGGGCGCGTCTCGCCGTGCGTGCGGCAACCCCGTCCCGTACCGCCGTTCACTCGCGCCAGGACCAGTGAGATCTCCGCACGAGGGCTGGCCGAAGATCAGATACCTTCAAACCCATTCGTCACACAGGTCGCTGCGGCAACGAAGATCAGGTGGCCAAATGGCCTGCACAGAAGGCCCATTGGCTCATACGAGCGCCACCTCCACGGTTCAGCCAGGAGCTGTTGTGTCGGGGTGTGGGCGAGCTCAACGTTGTTCGCTGCGGCGGCCTGACATACGGCTTGGCCCCCGGGGGGCTTTCGTCAGCTCGGTCGCTCCAGTCGAATCGGGAGCCGCTCATACGCGGGGATCAGCAAGTGCGGGCGTACAGGCAGGGAGGACGGGTCGGCTCTGAGGGCGATGTGGCCGTAGCGGGCGAGGAGTTCGTCCAGGGCTGCGCGGGCCTCGGTGCGCGCCAGTTGGGCGCCCAGGCAGCGGTGGACGCCGTGGCCGAAGGCGAGGTGCGCGGAGCGGTCGGGGATGTCCTGGTTGGCGGCGGCCACCAGGAGCAGCAGGTGGGCGCCTGCCGGGATCGGGGTGTTCTGGAGGACGACGTCACGCGTGGTGGTGCGGAAGACGTTCGCGGACGGGCTGCGCTCGACCAGGCACTCCTCGATGAAGTCGGGCCGGGCTGCGGGATCCGCGCGCAGTTCGGCGATGACGTCGGGCTGCGCGGCCAGCCGCATCGCGATGTGGGTGAGCAGGATGACCGTGGTGGTGCTGCCCGCGGGGAACAGGATGAGGAGGAACTGGATGCGTTCGTGGTCGGTGAGGTTGTCGCCCTCTTGGATCAGGTGGCTCAGGAGGCTGCCGTCGGGGTGGTCCGCGAGGTGGGCCGCGCGGTCGCGGAAGTACTCCGTGAATTCCTGGGTGAAGTCCAGGTAGGCGGTCACGGTTTCGGCCGTGAGTTCGGCGCCGGTGGCGAGCGAGGTGAGCAGGGTGTCCCAGCGGGTGATGGTGTCGTGGTCCGTGTCGGGCACTCCGAGGAGGTCGGCGATGACGTGGACGGTGTAGGGCATGCAGAAGTCCTGGACCCAGTCGGCGTCTTGGGGCAGGCGGTCCAGGACCTCGGCCGCGCGGGCGCGGATCGCCGGGGTGCGTGTGCGCATCGCGGCCGCGGTGAAGTAGCCGTTGACGGATGTGTGCGCGGTGCGCTGCGGCGTCGAGCGTGAGGTAGGGGCCTGCGTCGGGGGTGCTCATGTCGTTCCCCTTGGTTCTCGGTCTCTGTCTCGGTCTCGCTCTTCGTTCGGGGGTCAGTTGGTTCCGTTGCTCAATTCGTCGTAGCTGTAGCGGTAGTTGGGGGGTTGGTCGATGTGGCTCCAGCTGATCGCCACGTCTTCGGAGCGGGCGATGTGCAGGGCGGTGGTCCTGTTGTAGCGGCGGCATCCGTACGAGGCCGTGATGAGGCCCGTGACGAAGCGCATCAGGTATTCCTTTTCCGGGGCCCTCAGCTCGTCGGTGTCCTGGAGGCGCAGGAGGATCTCCGTGTACGCGGCCAGCGAGGCGGACACCTTGTCGTGCTGGCTGCCCGGGAGGTAGTTGAGGGTGTGGCCGATCTCCTGCTCGTAGGCGTGCCGCAGTGACCCGTGGATGTCGAAGGTGAGGACGACCGCTTCCAGCGTCTCGTCCATCCAGTGCCGCGGGATGTCCCGCAGGTCGATGCCTGAGGCCAGGGCGCAGGCGAAGAGTCCTCCGTAGTACCAGCCTTCGCGCACACGCCAGTTGATGTAGGCGCGGTAGTGCTCCTGGTTCACGCGGGTGCGGGCGGCGCTCGGCTGCCTGCCGCGTTCCACGCGGTTCTCGGAGAGCTGGGCGATCTGCCGGTGGAACTGTGTCAGGAGCGTGTTCTTCGACCAGTCGTCGACGCCGTTGGTGGCGCGCTGCGCCCACTCCTCGATCGGGCGGCCCCGGTAGTTCTTCTTGAGCAGGTCCTGGGTCGTGAAGGCGCGCATCTTGGTGGCGCAGGTGTCGAAGACCGCGGACAGCGCCCCGTAAACGATGATCGCGTCGCGGTCGCGTCCCGGCGCGGTGACGGGAGAGATGAGCGCGAGCAGCACGTAGGCCATCTCCAGGCATTCCCGGTCGACTTGCCGGCTCACCCAGGGTTCGGGGTCGTCCGTGCCGATCCAGCAGCGTCGCGCCAGTCGGCGGCGCGCCTGGGAGCGGCGCGTGGGGCCGATCAGGTCGTGCCAGGTGGCGTCGGAGTGCAGGGGGTCGCGGGGTTCGGTCATGGTGTCCCTTCTGGTCCCTTCTGCCGGTACGGGGGGCATTGGCCGAACGGGCGGTATCCGAGGTGTCGTACGTCCCGCCGCGTGGAGCAGCGACCGCCACAGGCGCAGCCTGCCCAGCGGGCCGAGTGCTTCGTGTGCGGCGAGCAGTCCGCCCGCCATCGCGCCGAGCACCCCGCCGGAGAAGGCGTCCTGTCCGGCGGAAGAACTCCGCGATCGCCGCGGCTTCCTGAGGGAAGCGCTGTTCGAGCCCGCGCTGGTAGGCGGCCAGGCGGACGGGAGCCCGATAGGTGTCGGCGCCGGTCCGGTATGCGTCGAAGGGGTCGCCGGTCTCGGTCCCTTGGAGGTGCCGTCGGTGAGGTAGTCGCTCAGGACGCGCACGCCCACCCGCACCGAACGTGACGGCCCGCCCCGGCTCACCGCTCGCCCCCGGGCACCCGGCGGGCCGGAGCGCCGGCGAGAGGTGCGCCACGAGGTGGTGCTGCGGCGCCCGCCCGGCCCAGGAACAGCAGGCGTGTCAGCGCGTCCCAGCTACGGGCAGGCAGGGCGTGGTGCGCGGCGATGGCGAGCCGGGCGTGCAGCGGGACGCGGTAGTGGGGGTGCGGGCGGGGGGCCGTGGCCGCGGTGGCGATGGTGCGGGCCACGGCGTCGGGCTTCTGGGTGATCCGTTGCAGGAGCGTCGCGCGCAGCCGTGCGGACGTCGCGCCGCGGGACAGTACGTCGCCCAACACCGCGCCGAAACCGCGCATTTGGGCGTCGTAGGCGGGGTGGGGGCCGTCCGTACCGTGCCGGGTGATGTTCTGGTCGATCGCGGCGGCGAAGTGCGTGTCGATCAGGCCCGGTTCGACCAGCACCGTCGTGATGCCGTACGGCGCGAGCTCCATGCGCAGGGTGTCGTTGAGTGCCTTGAGCGCGTGCTTGGACGCGGTGTAGGCGCCCCACAACGGCAGGGTGCAACTGTCTCCGATGGAGCCGACGTTGACGATCCGGCCCGTTCCCGCCGCACGCATGGCGGGCAGGGCGAGCTGGCACAGCCGCCAGGTGCCGAACACGTTGGTCTCGAACTGCAGGCGCAGCCGCTCGGTCGTGAGCAGCTCGGCCGGGCCGATCTCCGCGTATCCGGCGTTGTTGACCAGGGTGCCGATGCGGCCGTGCTCCTGCTCGACGACTTCGACCGCCGCGCGCATGCTCGCCTCGTCGGTGAGGTCGAGGCGCAGCGTCCGGCAGGTGGCGCCGCGCAGCTCCTTGACGGCTTCGGGGGTGCGGGCGGTGGCGTACACGAAGTGGCCGTCGTGGACGAGGCGATGTGCGGTGGCGCGGCCGATGCCGGTGGAGCAGCCGGTGATGAGGATCGGTGACACCGGAGCCGCCGGGCCGCGGGGCGTGGGGATCCGTTGATTCAACATGCGGGCCTTTCCGTGCGCGGGGTGCGGGATCCGAGGGTGCGGGAGGGCGCGGGCCGCAGCTCGGCGAGGAGACGTCGCGCCGCTTCCTCGCCCGAGGTGAGGCTGCCGATGGTGGTGGAGTGGCCGAACAGGTCGCCGCCCGCGAGCTGGATGCGGCCGCCGCCGGGTCGGTACGAGGCGGCGGCGCGGGCGACACGGCGGTAGTCACCAGGGGCGCGGCGCACCACGCAGTTCGGGATCCGGTCGACGTGGACGGTTTCGCAGTGGGTGCCCGCTTCCGGCAGGACGCCCAGGGCGGCGAGGCCCGCGAGGACCCGGTCGGCCGCCTCCGCGTCGTCACCGTCCCACAGCCGCCGCGACGCCTCGCCGCGCAGATACGCGGTGATCATTCCCCGGCCCGGCGGGACGCGCAGCGGCGAGAGGTTGTGCGGCAGCACGCAGCCCCCCAGGTCCGGGGTCTCCGCGCGCGGGGTGTGCACCATCACGGCGTGCTCCGTGGTCGGCCGGTCCAGGCAGAACGTCACCTGTACGGCGGACCCGTATCGCGTGGCACGGCACAACTCCTTGAGCTCCGGGGGAAGTTGTAGCCAGATCGCGGGGAGCAGCGTCGGCGGGACGGCGAGCACCAGCCCCTCGAAGGCGTCACTGCGCTCTGCCCGCGCAGGGCACCGCGAGGTGACGTGCACCTCCGCGCCCGCCGCCGCCACCGCGACCACCCGCGTTCCGTGCCGCACCGGCACCGTGCGGGCCAGACCCTGCGGCAGGAAGCCGCTGCCGCGCACGGAGGTGAAGTAGCCGCCCGAGGTGAGCAGGAACGCCAGGTACAGGAAGGGCGCGGCCTGCGCGGTGTCCTCAGGGTCCGTCAGGCACAGCGTGGCTCCGAGCGGGTCGAGCAGATGCTCCACCGTGCGGGTGGACAGGCCCCGGCGCAGCGCGTACCGGTACACGCTCTCCGTGTCGTGCGCGGCGGCCGCAGACATGTCGTCCGGGTGCAGGACCGGGCGCAACTTCCGTAGCTCGGTCAGGAGTTGGCGGCGGTCCGTGAGGGGCACACCGTGCAGGAGTCCGCCGCCGAGCAGCCGCAACGGGCTCCCGGTCCGGCCCCGGTGCACCCGTCCCTCGTACGCGGTGCCGGTCAGGTCGGCCGCGGGCAGCACCTCCCCCTCCAGCCCGGCGTCGGCGATCAGCGACCGCATGCGCCGGTAGCGGCGGCCCAGCAGCGGGGCGCCGAGGTCGACGTGGAAGCCGTCGCGTTCCTGGCTCGCCATCCGGCCGCCCACCAGCTCGCGCGGCGCCGTGTCGAGGACGGTGACGTCGCAACCGGCGCGCTGGAGCCGGAAGGCCGCGGCCAGGCCCGCGATGCCCGCGCCGACGACGGCCACGCGCGCGCCCGCAGGTACGTGTGCACCCGATCGCCCCACAGCTGCCCCCCTTGGTGTGTCAGCCGCCGTGCCGCAGCAGCCGCCCGGGCGTGGCGCCCGTGCAGGTGCCGTCGGTGTAGGTGATCTCGCCGTTCACGAGGATGTGGCGGTAGCCCTCCGCCCTGCGTGTGCGACGCCAGTCGCCGCCCGGCAGGTCGTGGCTGATCTCCTCGGGCAGGGAGCGCAGGTTCTCGTAGTCGTAGACGACGATGTCCGCCGGGGCGCCTTCGACGAGCGTGCCGCGGTTCTTGAATCCGGCGACCCAGGCCGGGAAGGCGGAGAGCTTCCAGTGCATCTCCTCCAGGGAGATCCACTGGTACTCGCGGACGTAGGTCTCGATGTGTTCGGTCGGGAAGCGGCCGCTGGTCAGCATCTTGCTGTGGGCGCCGCCGTCGGAGACGCCGGGGATCATCCAGGGGTGCTGGATGACTTCGCGCAGCAGTGAGGAGTCCGGTTCGAGCAGGTCGACTCGCCACTGTGTGCGCAGCTGCTCGGCGATGGAGATGTCCAGGAACACGTCGACCAGGTCGCGGCCCACGGCGTCGGCGATCTCGGGCAGCAACTTCCCTTCGTACGCCGTGTATTCGACGAGCTCGGTGCGGATGAGGGTGACCAGGCGCAGCGGGAAGAGGACCACGTTCTCCTTCTTGAGCGCCTTACGGGTGCGGGGGTCGGAGAGGGCGGTGATGCGTTCCTCGACGGTGCCGGTCAGGGCCTGTTGCCAGGCCGGGTTGGCGTCCCACAGGTTCCACACGTCCAGCGTGAAGGGCATGCTGACGTCGGTGGTGGTGGCCTGGCAGTACAGCGGCAGGCCGCGTTCGCGGCAGCTGTCGAACCAGGCCATGGCCATGCGGTGCCGCTCGGGGTCGGCACCGTCCACGACCAGGGTGTTCCAGATGATGGGGCGGCCGCTGACGCGGGCCAGTTCCTCCATGTGCGCGATGTCGGCTGCCGGGTCGTTGGAGACCATCGTCAGCTCCATGAAGCCCGCGTTGCGGCGCGCCATCACGCGCCCGAGGGCCAGCGCCGTCTCGTTGCTCATCAGGTCGGAGGCGAAGGACGTCCCGTCGTGGTCGCGGTGGACGCTGGAGTAGGAGTCGGGCGGGCAGCGCAGCGCCGACCAGCCGCAGGCCCCGGCGGCCAGGGCCTCGTCGAAGATCCGGGCGATCTCGGTGTTCTCCTCGTCGGTGGCGTGCCGCGCCTTCGCCTCCTTCTCCCCCATCACGTACGTCAGGAGGGGGTTCACCCCCATGTACGGAAGGACGTTGACGCCCTTGGGGGTCGATTCGACGGCGTCGACGAACTCCGGGAAGCTCTCCCAGGTCCAGGGCAGGGACAGCCGCATCGAGTCGTACGAGATCTGCTCGACACGCGTCAGGGTGCGCATCGCGGCCTCACGCATCGCGGGGCGCACCGGCGCGAAGCCGTAGCCGCAGTTGCCGATCACCACGGACGTGACGCCGTGCAGACCGGAGATGCTGCAGTACGGGTCCCAGAACAGCTGGGCGTCGTAGTGGGTGTGCAGGTCCACGAAGCCGGGGGCCACGATCAACCCGTCGGCGTCCAGGGTGCGTTCGGCGTCGCCGGGGTGCAGCTTGCCGATGGCGGCCACCTTGCCGTCCTTGATGGCGAGGTCGGCGCGCAGGCGTGGGGTGCGCCGCCCGTCGATCACGGTGCCGTTCTTGATCAGGGTGTCGTAGCGGGTCATCGGCCCTCCCGGGAGGAGTCGTTCGTCAGCTCGGCGTGCCAGGTGCCGACGACGAACGTGCCCGCGCGCCCCGCGCGAGCGGTGGTCACGGCGTGCTGCCACAGCAGTTCGTGGGCGCCGGTGCGGGGCGGCGTGATGGTCGCCGCGGCACGCTCGAACAGCTCCCAGTTCGGCGCCATGTCGCCGCTCTCGGCGAGGTCGTGGCAATGGTGGACGGTGAATCCCGCGGCGGTGAGTCCGGCGGCTACCTGAGCGGGGCTGAGCACTCCGGGCAGCGCCGAGTACGTGCACACGGGCTCGATCCAGCGCTGGTAGTCGGCCGCGCCCAGGTCGTCGGCGCACAGCCAGTCACAGCCGCTGAAGACCGCGCCGGGCCTGAGGACGCGGGCCACTTCGGCGTAGACGGCGCTTTTGTCGGGGGCGTGGCAGATCGCGTCGAAGGAGAAGGCGCCGTCGAAGGAGGCGTCGGGGAAGGGCAGCTTCATCATGTCCCCGACGACGAACTCCGTTGCATCGTCCATCTGTTGCTCGGTGGCTCGCTCACGAGCCAGGTCGATGTGCGCCGGCACGATGTTGAGGCCGGTCACGTGCGCGCCGGTGTGCCGGGCGATGGACAGGGCCGGGCCGCCGATGCCGCAGCCGATGTCGAGCAGGCGCATGCCATGGGTGAACCCGGCGTCGTCCGCGAGGCGGTGCTCCTGCGCGGTCAGCGCCTCCCCCAGGCCCTCGGGTCCGTGGAAGGGGGGCAGGTGGAAGGAGTCGGCCCAGTTGTCGCGGTAGGCCGCGGTCGCGAAGGAGTAGAAGGCGGGCAGCATCTCTTCGTAGCGTTCGCCGCGCTGGACCCGGTCGCCCACGAGATCTCGGTACGCGTCGTACAGGTCGGCTTTCAGGCGCATGGGGGTCACGGTCCTTCGGTGAGGTCTGCGAGGTCGGTGCGGGCTGTGCGGGCTGTGCGGGCACGGTGGTCGGCTGGTTCGGCGGCGTCCCGGGACGAAGCCGGGCGGGGCAGCACCGGCGGTGTGGTCACCGCCCGGTCCTGGGCGCGCAGCCAGTGCAGGACCACGACGTACGCCGCGTCGAGGACGAAGATGGCGATCCCGCCGTATCCGATGAGCGGCACGTGGGAGTGCTCGGCGTCGAAGAACCAGTAGGCGACGCTGCCGACGGCCGTACCGATCCATTTCACGTATGCGATGACCAGGGACTGCCCGGCCAGGGTGCGGCGGCCGATGGCCATGGACAGGAACAGCGCCGACATCAGCACCGTGTCGCCGAAGCCGAGATAGACGCTGGCCATGTCGCCCAGCTCGCGGGCCAGCAGGTGGACCCCGCTGAAGGCCAGGGCCATGCCGGTGCCGAACAGCGCGTAGAAGCCGGCGGCGGGCAGGCCGGGAAACTGCCGCGGCCCGAATCTCACGACGGTCGCCACGATGACGAGGTTCATCGTGAACCACACGATGTCGGCGGCTTGTTGGAAGGGCTCGTAGGGCCTGACGAAGGCGAACTGGAACTCCCACGCCAGGTTTCCGCACACCGCCACACATGGCATGCCATAGGTCCGGTCCCGGAATCCGAGACGGATGATCAGTGCGTAGACGACGATCCACGACAGTCCGAGCACCGCGATGCAGAACTGGTAGGACAGCGGCTGGTTCATGGAGACCTCGCCCCCTCGACTGGTCGGCCGGTCGGCTAGTCGGCGTTGACGACGGGCAGCAAGGTGGGGGGCCGCTCGGCCGTACCGGTGCGCGCGGCGAGACGTTCCTGTTCCTCGACGCCCTTCATCACCAGCTCGTAGTCCGTGGCGCGGCTGCGGCCCGGTACGTACGGCAGGAGCCCGCAGTCCCACGACGTCTCGCCGTCGAGAAAATGGAAGATCTTGTCGAGGACGGTGTTGTAGCCGTTCATCATGCAGGAGTTGCAGCTGAGCTTGGCGGGCCGTCCCAGGGCGCTGCCGACGCCCTGCTCCACGACCGCGCGCACACCGGTCATGGTCCGGTCGTCGGCCAGCGGCCCCAGACGGGACTCGCGGGCGAAGTCCGCGTCCATGCCCGCGAGGCAGCAGGCGGAGAAGTCGTTGCGGACGCCGAAGAAGATGTGCTGGCGGCTGTGGTGACAGCCGTCGAGGACGCGTTCGTCGGCGGTGAAGTCCTTGTCGAAGGCGAGCACGGTGGGCCGCGCGGTCAGCCGCGGCACCATCACCCCGAAGTCGTCGTCGTGCAGCTGCTCCACGGCGTTGAGGTCGGCGATCATGCGCTGGAACTCCGCGCGGGTGAAGCCTCCGGCGACGTGCCCGTAGGTCTCTTGGCTGTACGAGACGTAGTCGCAGCCCAGGCGCCGGGTCTGTTCGGCGAAGGGCACGATCTGGCGCCAGTTGTCGCGCTGGATGACGAAGTGGGCGCCGATCAGCGTCGTGGCCCCGGAGCGGTCGCGCTCCTCCACCAGGGCCCGGATCGAGTCGAGCCGCTCGTCGAGCCCCTCGGCCGCGTGCACGGTCCGGAAGGTCTCCTCGTCCACGGCGTCGACGCTCAGCCGCACGGCGACGGCCGAGCGCAGCACGGCGCGGCGGACGCGTTCCTTGTTGAGCTTCTTGCCCGCGGTGTAGACGCGGATGGCGAGCCCGAGGTCCGCGACCCCGTCCAACAGCTCTTCCACGCCGGGCAAGTTGAGGGGTTCACCGGAGCCGGACATCATCACGAGACGGAAGGTGTCCGGGTAGGCCGCGCGCAGTTCGGCCATGCGCCGCAGGGTCAGATCGACGTCGAGGTGGAGATTGAGCCCGTCCGCCTTGCGCTTGGCCATGGTGAAGCACATCGGGCAGGCGTCCGTGCACGAGTTGGTCATGTCGAGGCCGAGGGTGAACAGCGTCCGACCGTGGCTCTCGACCAGCCGGTCCACGAACCAGCGCGGGTTGTAGTCGAGGAAGGAGAGGATGGAACTGCCGACGGGGAGGTCGAGGACGGCGCCGTCCGAGTCCCGGGTGAGGCGCACGCTGTCGTAGCGCTGGAGCCAGGACTTGGGGAGGAAGGGGGCGTCGCGTGCGGGTTGTGGGGTGGGGGGCATGGGGGGACACGTCCTTTCGCGGCAGGCCCCGGCCCCGGGGGCGGCCGAGGGGTCATGGGGCGGAGGTCGTGGGCCGGTGTCGTGGGTTGTTGCGGGTGGATTGGAGGGCCTCAGGTGCGGGGGCTCGGGTTCCGGGGGCACGATCGTTCGGGATCGGGCGCTGGATCTTCGGCCTTCCGCCTTCCGCCTTCCGCCTTCGGTCTTCCGCCTTCGGTCTTCGGTCTTCGGTGTCGGACGCTGGGCTCTGACACGGGGCTCGGTTGCTCAGGATCGGGCACCGGGATTCCGCTACCGGGTTTTGGTCGCTGAGCCGGTACAACGGGCCTCGGCCCCTGGAGCCAGGCGCTCGAACTCGGGCTTCGGGACCAGGCATTGAGACCCGGCCCTCGACCTTCAGTGGCTACGGCAAGCCGCAGCCGCGGCCAGGCCGCTGAGCATGCCGCCCGGCCCGGATGCCGGTGCAGCCCGCCGCAGATGGGCCGCGGCCTCGGCGCGGAAGCGTGCGAGCGCCTGCACTGCCCAGAGGCGGCCACCGGCCTGTTCGACGAGTCGGGTCATGTCCGGCACCTCGGCCATGCCGGGCGGCTCAACGGCGTCATAGCGCTCGGCGAGTTCCCGCCCCGCGGCCGTACGCGAGGCAAGAGCCGCGGCCACCGGCAGGGTCACCCGCCGCTCGGCCAGGTCGGAGCCCACGGGCTTGCCGGTGCGGCCCGGGTCGCCCCAGATGCCCAACAGGTCGTCGGCGAGCTGGAAGGCGAGGCCCAGGCTCCGCCCGAAGGCGCGGAAGTGCCCCGTACGCACATCGTCCGCGCCACCCGCGATGGCGCCGACCGCGCACGCACAGCCCATGAGCGCCCCGGTCTTGGCCCGGGCGACGGCACAAGCCCGCTCGGCGACCACGCCGCCGTCGACCCGGCCCCTGCCCTGCCCGAGCAGGTCGAGCGCCTGTCCGTCGGCCATCTCGTGGGTGGCGTCGGCCAGTTCGCACAGGGTGAGCGCGAGCCGGGGCGCCGGGGCCTCGGCCAGGACCCGGAAGGCCAGGGCGAACAGGGCGTCGCCCGTCAGCGTGGCCTCACCCCGGCCGAAGCGGGACCAGAGCGTGGGCCGGCCGTGGCGGTAGGCGTCGCCGTCGATGAGGTCGTCATGGACCAGTGAGAAGTTGTGCACCAGCTCGACGGCGACCGCGGCGGGCAGGGCGCGGTCGCGCCGTGTGCACACCGCTTCCGCACAGAGCAGCGCGAGGGCCGGGCGGAGCGCTTTGCCGGGCAGCGGCGTGTGCTCGGCGCCGCCGCCCTCCTCATCTCTGTCTCTCCGCCCGGTCGGCTCGCCCTGCTCGTTCCAGCCGAAGTGGTACTCCACCATGCGCCGGAGCGCGGTTGCCATGCTCTGCGTCCATTGGTGCACGGACGTCCCGATCAACGTCCGTGCCCCATCCAGGAGTTGGCTGACCTCCGGTGAGCTGAAGTCAGGCTCGTTCTGCGCTTCGGTCTCGGCGATTCCCTCGACGAATAGGTCCGTCATACCCCGCCCGCCGTCCTCTGCTGAGTCGTACGTGGCCATCGACCGCCGCGCAGGTCCAGCAGCGGCCAATGAGCGCCATCGTGCGGGACACGGCCGGGGCTCAAGAAGGCGTGAGCCACCGTCGCCTTGTTGTGCCCATGACCTGCGTGGTACGCGGGGCACGAGGGCACACTGGCGCCCGCGCAGCTCGTGGGACCTGGTCCGCCGCGCGCATGAGCGGGCCGTGGCGGCGAGAGCGCCGGTGTACGCCGCGCAAGGCGCACAGCACGGCGTGCGCTGGGTCACCGGGGGCACTTCTTCTACCACCCCGCCCGGGTGACAGGCCCCTTTGCCCAGGTGAGCCAGAGCCGGGTGCGCGATGCTGGGACTCCGACCCGCCCCGGGCCCCGACCAGCAGGAGCGCGCGATGCCCACCGAAGACGACGTCCGCCGGATCGCCCTCGAACTGCCCGGCGCCTTCGAGAAGGCCGCCTGGGGCATGCCGACCTTCCGCGTCGAACGCGGCAAGGTCTTCGCCTCCATCGACGACTCCCCGGAGGGCCCCGTGCTCGGTGTGAAGTGCCCTCAGGAGGAGCGCGCCGAACTCATCGCGACAGAGCCGGAGAAGTTCTTCCTGCGCGCTGGCCACGACGACAACTACCCCTGGCTCAGAGTCAGGATCCACGCCCTGGACGACCGCGACGAGCTGGCGGCGATCCTCGCCGACTCCTGGCGCCAGGCGGCCCCGCGCAAACTCCTCGAGGCGCACCCTGAGCTGGGGGCGCCGCCCCAGGACTAACCGGGCTTCGACCACGGCGACTTGTCGGAGGCGTTCATGCAGTACCGATCCCAGGTGCCCTTGCGGTTCGTGGCATGGGTCGGCACGACGCATGCCCGCACTCTGAAGGAGCGGGTGACCACCGTCATGGGAGTGAACTGGTCATGGAAGGTCTCCACCACGGCGCTCTGCGCCGAACCGCCCTGGACCGAGACGCTGATGCTGTCTCCCACCTCGGCGGTGGTCACCCGGGCCCATACCGCGCCACAGCGCTTGGAGTAGCGCAGGTGCAGCGTGGCAGGGTTCTTCTTCCTGACCGGCTGGTAGGTCCGCGCGTCCGCAGTGCAGCCGCCGATCTTCTGCGGGTTCTTGCCCTCGCAGCCCTTTCCCGGGCACGAGGCCGCCTTGGGAGGCGGCTCGGGTCCGAAGGTCTCATCCCACAGACCGGTGAAGACGACGGTCGAGAGGCTGCCTGCGACGGCGATGACGACGCCGCCGGTCACCGCGGCGTGCGAGGCCGGAGTCCACGCGTACCGCCAGCCGCTGCGCATGCGCCGTATCGCGGCCCTGCACGCCCTCTTCAGAGGCCCGGGATCTGATGTCGGAGCCGGACCGGGGTCACTCGCGCTCATCAGCGACTCTCACCATCCCAGAGGCTCTCTGCAGGGGGAATTCAGGCTGCATCCTCGATCCTCGCGGGCCCCCTCCCGGTGTGTCAGAGGCATACCGGCCATCCCCAGGGGCATGGTGAGCAGCGCGGCGTGTGGCGTCCCACGGGGGGCGGAAGGTTTCCGGTCGGCCGTTGAGGGCCCTGACAAGCCCGGTCTATCCTGCAGCGATCAGTAACAACAGAAGTGCGCCAGTGCGCGTCAAGGGGTGGGGACCTTATGTTCGGCACGTCGCGCAAGCCTGCGCACCGGCTGTCCAAGAGAAATCGCTATATCGCCTGGGGCGCCGCGGGTGCCACGATCGTCGCGGGTGGCGGCGCCCTCGTGCAGAGCGCGTCGGCGGGCACCACCTGGCCCGCGAAGAAGACGTACACCGGTCGCGCCTTCGACACCTGCACCGCCCCCTCTGCCGCCGCGATGAAGGCGTGGCGCACCGGGTTCTACGGCGCGGCCGCCGTCTACATCGGTGGCAAGAACCGCGGCTGCTCGCAGCCCAACCTCACCGCACCCTGGGTGAAGAAGGTCACCGCCCAGGGGTGGAAGCTCATCCCCCTCTACGTGGGTGCTCAGCCGTTCTGCCAGAGGGGCTCCAGCCCGGAGAAGATGACGGCGGCCAACGCCTCCTCCCTCGGTGTCGCCAACGGCAAGGACGCCGTGGCCAAGGCATCCAAGCTCGGCATGAAGGCGGGCAGCGCGATCTACCTGGACATGGAGCCGTACGACGTCGCGAACGCCTCGTGCAACAAGGCCGTGCTCACGTACGTGCGCGCCTTCACCAAGACCCTGCGCGCCAAGACGTACCGGGCCGGGTACTACGGGTTCAGCAGTTCCAGTGCGAAGGCCGTGGCCACAGCAGCCGACCGTACCGACCTGCCGGACAGCCTCTGGTACGCGAAGTGGGACAAAGTCAACACCACGACCAGTGACTGGCCGTGGTCGAAGTCGCTGTACACGAACCACAGCCGTGGCCACCAGTACATGGTCAACAGCAAGGAGAAGCGCGGCGGTTACACGATCACCGTCGACCGCAACGCCTGGGACGCGCCCGTGGCCATCGTCGGCTGAGTGCGTGCCAGGCACAGAGCCTGTGTTCGACGCCCCCTGCCCGACGGCCCCTTTCCGGGCATCGGGCTCAGGGCTCAGGGCTCAGGGCTCAGGGCTCAGGCCGACTCCGCCCGACCCGGCGCCCGCCACGCCCGCGCGACCTCCAGGCTGTCCTCGTAGAAGCGATAGCGCGTGATCAGCCCGTCGGACACGGTCACTTGGATGGCGAACCAGCTCTCCATCGGCGCGTTGTTGGCCTTGACCCGGCCCTTGAAGTACCCGAGCGCCACCCCGTCCCGGTCATCGGCCAGCACGCGCTCGACAACGAACTCGTCCCTGGCCACGTAGCCCGCATGTGAGGTGAAGTAGTCGGCTATCTCGTCCCGCGTCGAGCGCTCCCCGAGCCAAGGGACGTCGTCCGCCCCGGGAATACTCCAGTCGACCTTCGCGGCGAAGAGCTCCACCATCCGCTCGCTGTAGCCGCTGTGCAACTCGCGCAGATACGCGTCCAGGACCTCTCGGGCCGTGCGCTGATCTGCTGCCATGGCATGCCTCCCCATCCGTTCGGACCGAGCCCACCACGACTGGTGGACTCACCGCTCCGCACGCTATCAGGTTTTGGATCGATCAGTACATAACAGCCTTGTTGCACGCGCCGAACAGCCGGGGCCGCCGTCGACGAGGCCGCAAAGCGTTGCCTTCGCGTGCGCTCCAACTCCTAGCGTGGGCAGGCATGGAGACCAACAGGACACTCGGTCGCAGCGGCATCCAGGTCAGCGCTCTCGGCTTCGGCTGCTGGGCCATCGGCGGGGAGTGGCAGGACGCGAGCGGCCGGCCCCTCGGCTGGGGCACGGTCGACGACAGCGAGTCCGTACGGGCGATCCACCGCGCTCTCGACCTCGGCGTGACGTTCTTCGATACGGCGGACACGTACGGCGCCGGGCACAGCGAGCGCGTGCTGGGGCGTGCGCTGGGCGAGCGGCGCGACGACGTCGTGATCGCCACCAAGTGGGGCAACGTCTTCGACGAGAGGACGCGCACCCTCACCGGCTCGGACGACTCCCCGCCATACGCCCGCCGGGCCCTGACCGCGTCACTGCAGCGGCTCGGCACCGATCACATCGACCTCTACCAGCTGCACCTGTCCGAGGCCGATCCACGACGGGGCGCCGAACTCCGCGACCTCTGCGAGGAGTTCGTCCGCGAGGGACTCGTGCGCGCCTACGCATGGAGCACCGACGACCCCGAGCGGGCCAGGGTGTTCGCCGAGGGGGAGCACTGCGCGGCCGTGCAGCACGCACTCAACGTACTGCAGGACGCGCCCGAAATGATCGCTCTGTGCGAGGAGTTGGGCCTTGCCGCCATCAACCGGAGTCCGCTGGCCATGGGGCTGCTGACGGGCAAGCACACGTCCGGGCGGGTCCTGGCGGCCGGGGACATCCGCAACTCACCGCCCACCTGGCTGCCGGGCTTCCGTGAGAACGCCGGCGCCGACCAGGACTGGGTCACCCGGGTCGACTCCCTGCGCGACATCCTCACCTCCGGCGGCCGCACCCTCGGCCAGGGCGCCCTGGCCTGGCTGTGGGCGCGCAGCCCGCGCACCGTCCCGGTCCCGGGGTTCCGCTCGGTCGAGCAGGCGGAGCAGAACGCGGCGGCGATGGCGAAGGGGCCGCTCACCGCAGCCCAGTTGAGCGAGATCGACCAGGTACTCGGACGACGCTGACCTCGCCTGGGTCGTTCATCCAGGCGTCGGTGCACTCTCGCGCGCGGCTGCCGTCGTGGGCCGGTCCGGCTTTGCACCCGCCAGGGGCAGGGCTGCTGCGACACGGCGAGGGACGTCGAGGAAATAGGCGCGCCATACTGCCCGGCAGTCGTCGCAGAGCTGGACCCCGGCCACTTCCCCGATCGACTGCGCCCCATAAGCATGGCGTCGCACGCAACGTGGGCACTTCTCCTCGTCGGGGCGATTGAGCATGGCCGCGAGCCCGGGAAACAGCAGCCGTTCCTCCTGGGCCATGATGGCCTCGTACCGTTCGACGTCGGCCGGCTGCGGCTGCCCGGCGTCGGGAGCGTCGATTCGGTACCAGAGTTTGAAGTTGCGCCGGGTCTCCTCGACGACGGAGTCCGTCTCGGTCCTGCCGAGCACGAGCCCGTCCTGCACGAACCGGTAGCGCCGCATCTCCAGGTGGATGGGGCCGCCCATGATCCTCATGTAGGCGAGCATGTACCGCCCGTTGGCCGTGCGCCCCCAGTTGGTGTCCAGCGCCCACAGGGCCTGGCGGAGCTTGTGGTAGTACTCCTGGCGGATCTCCGGGCCGGTGTAGAAGTAGGGGTCGAAGAGTTCGGCTTCCGCGCGGTGCTTGAAGTACCCCACGGTGTCGTAGCGCGAGATCGTCAGTTCGTTCAGGGCCCGGTTCTGCTCCTCCCCGCAGTAGGCGTCCGGGTCGGTGACGTCGTTGCAGGCGAGGGTGGCGGCGAGGTAGAGCCGGACCTGGGCGTCGGCGTCGCGAAGACGCAGGAAGTCCGCGGGAGAGTGCGCGGTGGCCTCCACCAGCCGGCGAAACAGCAGCGAGCCCCGCCGGTCGCCGCGCGTCTTCTCCGACGCGATGATCATGAAGGTCCAGAACTCACGCGACATCTCCTCCAGCACGGGAGTGTCCTCGAACAGCGTGCGCAGCAGACCGTCCGCGTCGTAGCCCAGCAGGGGCCTGCCCTCCAGGACGTCGTCGGTCAGGTCACCCCGGTACTCGGCGACCGTGTAGATCACGGTGAGACGGACGAAGGCGAGGAAGCGGTCCCAGTTGGTGAACACGGGAATGCTGCACCGGCAGTACTCCCATGAGGTTGAGATCACCTCGGCCGCCTCGGGAGGAGCCAGACCGCTGTCCTTGAGGTCGTCGTCGAGTACGTCGGGGTAGTGCCACTCGTCCGGTAAGTACGTGACTTTGTGGCTGTCCGGCATGGGGTCGGCCTTGGCCATCCGAGCCTCCTGGGACTGGGTGGTGTGTACTTGCCACGCGATGTCTTCTACCTCTCCTCCCTCCCAGCCCTGCACTCGGCGACGAAGGAGGCGCACTGGTTCACAAGGAAGCAATGTGCATGACAGGGCAGGCGGGGTGCGCCCCTGCCGCGCCCCACACGTCACCACGCCCCGGACGTCGGGCCAGGCATCCGCGCCCTGCCACGCGGCCCGCAGCAGACGCCGGACGCGAACGCGACGGCCGCCAAGCAGGCCCCGTACAGGGTCTGTTCGTGCCCTTCGAGCCCGGACGGGTCGGCCGCCACCGCCACCAGCCCAGCCGCGAGGGCGCGGGATCGACAGGAGAACTGCCCGGAACCGCAGGGTGGTTCAGAATCCGATCGCCTCGCGGAGCAGCAGGACGGTGCCTCGTCCGGGCTGGAATTCCGCGTTGAGGACGAGGAGGCGATTGACGGCGCTGTCCCAGCCATACGCTTCCTGGGTGCGGGCGCTCTCCAGAGGGAGGCAGTGGTCTTCGACGCGGCGCAGCGCGGCGGGCAGGTCGGGAACCACCTTCTGCGCGCCGACGACCCAGATCGCACGGGCGGCGCCGCCGGCGTTGGCGGGCAGCTGGCTTCCGCTGCCCGAGGCGATCACGAGAGAGCCGGTTTCCGTCACCGCGTGGACGCTGCCCACGACGACGTCGGGGGCAGCGGTCAGCCGCCGGATCTCGTTCATCTGGGTGGCGCGGTCCATGGCCAGGACCCGTGGCCTGATGGCGTCGTATCGCCCGCCGGTGTTGATGTCCTCGTGGATGCCGGACAGCCGGAGGGTCTCGCTGGCCCCGGTGAAGACGCCGGCGCCCTCCGGGATCAGATCCTTGATGCGCGTACGCGCGGCGGCGGCGTCATCGAGGATCTCCACGGTGAACCCATGCGCGGTCAGCGCGGTGGCCGCCCGCTCCAGGCGCTGCGCGGGCGCCGGGACGGCAAAGGGTGCGATCGACGTCGAAGTCGAGGTCGAAGTCGAGGTCGAAGTCGAGGTCGAGGTCGAGGTCGAGGTCGAAGCCGGCGTCGGCAGTGATGTCGTCATGATGTCGGTGAGCTTCCTGTCCGCTGGATGATGTGCTCGTCTCAGCAGTCCGACACGGCAGCCCTCGGGAATGTGAGGTCGCTGCCTCGCCTCACATTCCAGAGGGCTGCGCTGTCGGACCGGTGAGGGCAGACGCGACCGAGGGAGCTGCGACACCATGACCACCCGATCCGAGGCAGGACACCACCGACCCGATCCGGCCCCAGACCCGCACCCGCGCCTGGACACGGGCCCGGACACGGACCGGGACACGGTCATGGGCGAGCGGCGCCAGCTGATCAACCTCGCCTACCGGCTCCTGGGCTCCCTGGCCGAGGCCGAGGACGCCGTCCAGGAGACATACGCCCGCTGGTACGCCATGTCGCGGCAGCAGCAGGACACCATCAACTCCCCCGGCGCCTGGCTGACCACGGTCGCCGGCCGCATCTGCCTCAACCTGCTCGGCTCCGCACGGGCCCGGCGGGAGACCTACGTGGGCGAGTGGATCCCCGAGCCGCTGCCCGGGCGCACGGAGTGGGTCAGCGGGCGGCCGGGCGGTGCGGCCGTCGACCCGGCCGACCGGGTCACCCTGGACGAGTCGATCAGCCTGGCCTTCCTGGTCGTGCTCGAATCGATGACCCCCGCCGAGCGCGTCGCGTTCATCCTGCACGACGTCTTCTGCCACTCCTTCGCCGAAGTGGCCGAGATCGTCGGCCGCAGCCCCGCGGCATGCCGCCAACTGGCTTCCTCGGCCCGCCGCCGCATCCGGACCGCACGGCCTTCCTCCACGCCCCCGCCGGCCCGACGCACCGGCATCGTCAGGGACTTCAAGCAGGCATGGGAAGCCAAGGACATCGACGCCCTGATCGGCCTGCTCGACCCCGAGGCCACGGCGATCGCCGACGGCGGGGGCCTCGCCACGACCTTCCTGCACCCCATCGAAGGCGGCGAGCAGATCGCGCACGCCTGGATCGAGATCGCCCACCGCAGGCCCGCCGGCATGACGTTCCTGGAACAGGTGGTCAACGGCCAGCCCGGTGTGGTGGCTCAGGTGGACGGCGTCACGGTGACGGTGTTCGCGTTCGACATCGTGGGCGACCGGATCAAGCACATCTGGGTCGTGCGCAACCCCGAGAAGCTCCGTCACTGGGCGGCGCACTGAGGCACGTCTCCCCCTCCGTTCTCCCAGGGGGAGAGGAAGACCGATGCCCCAGCGCCTTGCCCTCGGCCGCCCGTGCGGTCAGCCGCCGAGGGTGTTCACCTGGCGCCCAGCTTGCTCAGGAACTTCTGGGTGTCCACTTCCTTGCCGCCCATCTCGGAGGCGAGCTGACCGGCCACGACGACCTTCAGGTGCTTCTCGTCGACAGCCATGCTCGTCGTGTGCCTGCCCCCGCCCTCCATCTCGAGGACCGGGTGGCTCCCGTCGCTGCAGTCGTACGAGCCGATGTGGAAGGTCAGCAGGTCGTTGCCCTCCTTGTCGTCGGTGCCGTCCTTGAGGTAGCCGACGAGCCTCCAGTACGGGCCTTTGCCGTGGTGGGCGCAGATCGGGCCGGGCGGGGTCTGCCGGTCCGCGTAGTCGCCCTTGTCCGAACCGCCGCTGCTGCCACCGGAGTTGGCGCCGCCGGAGCCCTCGGCGTCGTCCGTCTTCCCGGGGGCCGGTGTGCTCTTCTCCGGGGCCGGCTTGCTCGGCGAGGCCGTCTTGGTGGCCAGGGCGAGCGCGGCGGTGGCGCCCAGCAGGCCGAGCTGCCAGTTCTTGCGGGTCTTCGTGCGCATGGGGTTCCCCCGTAGGCCGGACGTGAGTGCTCAAGGCGCTTGTCGATTTCCGGTACGCGGTCAATGAACCGGCCGCAGCAGTGTGAGGTGGGAGGGAGGAGTTCCGGCCATGCCGTATGCGATCGCTACCGATCACGGACAATGGTGACTCCACCGCCGAGTCCTGGCTGCCCAATCCTGGTCGCCGTTGGACCCGTTGAACCTGCCGGTCCCGTTGAACCCGTTGAACCCGTCATCGGCCGATGACAGGCTCACACCCCATGATCGACGACTACGCGAAGGCCCACCTGCACAGCCAGCTGCGACAGCTCCGCGAGGCAGTGATCGGGAAACTCGACGGGCTGTGCGAGTACGACATCCGTCGCCCGCTCACCGCGACGGGTACCAACCTTCTCGGCCTGGTCAAACACTTGTCGACGTGGGAGTCCCGCTACCTCGGCGAGGTCTTCGGCCGCCCCTTCCCCGAACCTCTGCCCCGATGGGACGACCTCGAGAAGCGCGGCACCGACATGTGGGCGACCGAGCACGAGACACGCGAGGAGATCATCGATCGCTACCGTCGCGTCGGGGAGCACGCCGATGCGACGATCACCGCCCTCGCCATCGACTCCCCCGGCCACGTGCCCTGGTGGCCACGCCCGGACGTGCAACTGTTCAACGTCCTGGTCCACATCCTCACCGAGACCAGCCGCCACGCCGGGCACGCCGACTTCCTGCGCGAACAGCTCGACAACTCAACAGGGACCACGGCCGCCCTCTGCCCGTCCGCTCGGCGGGGCTGTCACTTGGCGGCCTGCAGGGCGCTCTGCCAGACAGGGCTGTCGACGTAGTGGTTGTCGTACAGCTCCGAGGAGTTCTTGATCTCCTCGAATCCGGCTTCTCCGCGCATGACCCGGCCCAGCAGACGCAGGTAGTCCCCCTTCTCCAGGGCCTTCACCTCGTCATCGACCAGCACCTGCAGAGCGCCGTCCATGACGAAGAACATCCCCGACGCTCTGGTGTGAAAGTGCGCGGGAGCACCGACCGCGCCCTTCGCAAAGGTGGAGCGGTAGCTGGTCAGTTCACTGCCGTCGGTGCCGTGATCCGCGAGCAGGGTCATCACGCTGCTGGGGTCCACGGTGGTCTCGGCGGTGGCGGCACGGGTGAGGGATGCGGGAGGCCGGCGTCGACGGAACCACCCATGGCGCGCTGTCAGGGCAGTTGAGGGGAACACGCGTGCGCGACGGCGGTGTTGGTGGGAACACGACGGCCAAGCCCTCCCCCGGCACTCGACTCAGGAGCCTGCATGCCGCTCAACCTGCCCGACGGTAAGCGTCTCGCCGTCAACATAGGCGTCGACTTCGACGCGCAGTGCACGCCCGACGGAGACACGTCCAAGCTCAGCCCCGCCTTCTTGTCGCGCGGAGACTTCGACGTCGAGGTGGGCACCCCACGCCTGCTCGCGCTGTTCGAGAAGCATGAGATCCCGACGACCTGGTGCACCCCCGGGCACACACTGATCACATTCCCGGACAGCATCCGGTCGGTGCTCGACCACGGGCACGAGATCGCCGCGCACGGCGCGTACCACGAGTCGGTGCCCTCGCTCACCGAGGCGGAGGAACGGCGGCTGATGGAGTTGCAGCTCAGCCAGCACGAGAAGATCGTCGGCCGGCGCCCCCGCGGCTACCGGTCACCGGCCTGGGACTTCTCCGACGCCACACTCGGCATCCTCGAGGAGTTCGGCTTCGCCTGGGACAGCTCGTTGATGGGCCGCGACTTCATCCCCTACCGGCCGCGCCCCGTCGTGGTCCACCGCGAGGAACCGAACGAGTTCGGCCCGCCCAGCCCGGTCCTCGAACTGCCCGTGTCCTGGTACATGGACGACGTCCCCGCACTCGACCATGTACCCGGACTGCTCGCCGGGCTCATGTCGACCGAGGGGGTCTTCGCACGCTGGCGGGACACCTTCGACTACGCCTACGAGAACGAACCCGGCGGCGTCGTGACCCTCACCGTGCACGGCCTCGTGAGCGGCCGGGCACACGCGATCATGATGCTGGAGCGATTCATCCGCCACGCACGGCAGCACGACGACGTGTGGTTCGCGACGCTGAGCGACATCCACGACCGCTGGAGCGACTGAGAGCACAAGCCGGGCGGGCGGCAGTTGCGTGAGCCCGGTCGGCCTGAAGTCGGCGGCGTGGCGGGCAGAGGCCGGAGGGCTCGCTGCCGTACATCCCCGGTGGGCGGTGCAGGTCTGCTGCCAGTGGGCCTGCCGGGCCGCGGCGAGACCTTCGTCAGCCCAGCGGATACGCAGCCCGGTCGCACCACCGCGTGCCGTCCCACGTGATCAGGTCGACATGCCGGACGCGGGTGTGGAGCGGAAGAGCCGGGGCGAGACGAGCGGCCAGCGCGTCGTAGGCGGTGCGCCAGGTGTCCGGGCCCTCTCCCTTGGCGAGGGTGAGGTGCGGCGCGAGACCGCCCTCGCCGAATATCCCCCAGTACGGGACCACGTCGGGCCAGCACCGGGTCAGGTCCTTGGCGAGCGCCGTGACCGGGTCGTGCGGCCACGGGTCGAGGTACAGCACCCCGGGGTAGCAGGCGAACTCCGAGAAGGTGAGGTCGAAGGCGTCATGAGCGCGAACCAGTTCGGCGAGCTTCCGCTCGGTCGTCCCGTCGTCGAGCCGTTCCTCGGGCAAGAACGGGAAGAGGACCGTGACGTGTGCCGGGAACGCCTCCTGCACCAGCGCGTCGGCCTCAGGAACCTTGATGGTCAGCGCCGTGTCCCCGGGTACGAGCGGCCATCCGGCCGTCCCGTCAGCGCTCTCCGCCGGGTCGGCCGCGCCGGCCTCCTCAGCTCCCTCGCCCCCGTCCGCGCCACCCGACCCGGCCACAGCCCCCGCCTCACACTCTCCATCCGCTCTCACGGCGGGTCATGCTCGCACACGCGATCGGCCGGGCCTCGCGGGGTCCTGCCCGGTTCAGCGGCGGGACGTGAGGGGCGCCAGCGTGGCGGGTCGCACGGCATCGGCCCCGGCCGAGCCGCGCAGCAGTGCGGTCAGGTCGTGGGCGCGAGCCCGCTCAGTCGTCGTTGCCGCCGCTGCGATGCGGTCGAGGCGGAAGCCACGCCCGGCCTGGCGCGCTCGGCACCAGGCAATCAGATACCACCGGCCATCCGCGGTGAGCAGCCCGGCCGGTTCCACCTCGCGGTCGCTCTGCCGGCCTGTCGCGTCTACGTACGACAGGCGCAGCACCGTATGCGTGGTGAGGGACGCCTCCACCGCGTCGCGGACCGACATGTCGGTCCGCGAGGGCAGCGCGACGATCCGTGCGGCGAGTTCCTGTGCCGCCGCCGAGGCGGGGCCGGTCATCGTGGCCGCGATCTTCTGGGCTGCCGTGTGGGCCGCACCGCCGTACGACGCCGAGCTGCACAGTCGCTCCCGTCGCCTCCCAGCGTCCGGCCAGGAAGAGGGAGTCGTCGAGGAGCGGGTCCTCGGTGCCGACGACGATGCGGGCCGGGGGCATCCCCTGGAGGTCGGCGTACAGCGGTGAGATGTCGGGATCCCGGCGCTGCTCGGCGCCCATGCCGGGAGTGACCAGCTCATAGGTCCGCCGCAGCGACTCGGTGTTGCTCAGCGACTGCCGGGATCCGAACGACCTCTGGCTGGGTGTCATCGACAGGTCGTAGGGGCCGAAGACCAGGTGGGCCGCGCGGAACGCTCCGGTCATGCCGTGCCGGTCACGCAGGCACAGCAGCGTCACGACGCCGAGGTGGGCACCGGCCGATTCGCCGCCGATCAGCAGCCGTTCGGTGCCGAACTCGGCCGCGGCGTGCCGCACCAGCCACCGGGCCGCGGCTTCGCAGTCGTCGGGCCCGGCCGGGAACGGGTGTTCCGGCGCGAGGCGGTACTCCACGCTCACCACGGCGAGCCGTGCTCGTTCAGCGAGCCGCCACAGTCTCTCGTCCTGTCCGTCGGCGGAACCGAACGTCCAACCACCTCCGTGGATGTGCAGGTACACGCCGTCGACCTGGTCCGGCACGAAGATCCGTACCTTCACCCCGCCCTCGACGACGCGGTCTCGGCTGTGCGGCAGCCGGACCGGGGGTGTGTCGCCGCCGAGCCGGTTGCGTCGCAGGGTCGCCAACAAGGCGGCGTCCAGCGGCCGTTCGCGTGCCGGTCGGTTCGCGGCAGCGGCCTCGAACTGCTTGTTGAACGCGAGAGTCTCGGCGAGGCAGTCCTCATCGGTGAACGTCATGGACCAACCGTCGCAGCCCTGCGCGACAACGTCCTGTCACCCTTTTCCGGTGCCCCGCATCACCCTTCACAGCCCCACAGTCGGCGCACGGCCGCAACGGGGATTCCCCTACACCTCGTAGGGTTGACGGCGGACGAACAGCGGAACGTGCAAGGGTGCAGGCCGGACCAGTAAGCCGCAGCGCGCTCACCGTACGGGAAGGTCGTAACGCATGGCGATGCCGTCGGAGACCCGGACGCGGGTGCGTCAGATGCGTCAGATGCGCCCGATGCGGTGGGCGCAGGGGGCGCGCGGGCGTGGGGCCGTGGCGCTCGTGGTCATGGTGGTGGCGACGGTCGTCGCGGTGCGTCAGCGGGCCGTGGTCGCGGAGGGGGTCGACCGGCTCGCCGCCGCCGACCGGGGATGGCTGTTGGTGGCGGGTACGAGTGCGGTGCTGACGTGGGGGTGTTCGGCGCTCGCCCTCCAGGGGGCGGTGCGGGAGACGCTGCCCGCGGGGCGGCTGCTGGCGGGGCAGTTCGCGGCGTCGGCGGCCAATCACGTGCTGCCGTCCGGGCTCGGGGCGGGCGCGGTGAATGTGCGGCTGCTGCAACGGTGCGGGCTCTCCTTGCCCCGCGCGGCGTCGGCGCTCGCGGTGAAGACCGGTGCGGGCGGCGCGGTGCGCGGTGCGCTCCTGGCCGTCTTGGCCGTGTCCTGCCCGGGGGTGCTGCGCATGCCGGAGTCGGTGCCGTGGCTGCCGCTCGCCGGGGTCTGCGTGGCGGGCGCCGCGACGGTACCGTTCCGGGGCCGGCTGCGGGGTGCGGCGGCCCGTGTCCTCGCCGACGTACGGGATGTGCATCAACTTCCGAACAGAGCTGCCGCGTTGTGGGGTGGCTCGCTGGCCTTCGCCCTGCTCCACGCCACCGTGCTCATCGCGCTGACCCGGAGCCTGGACGTGGCGCTGCCCGCCCAGCAGGTGGCTCTCGCCTATCTCGCGGCGAGCAGTGCCGCGGTGCTGTTGCCGACGCCCGGCAACCTCGGCTCGCTGGACGCCGCTCTTCTGTTCGCACTCGTGGCCGCCGGGGCGCCCGGGTCGGCGGCCGGTGCGGCGGTGATCGGCTACCGGCTGTTCACCGCGTGGCTGCCGCTGGTGCCGGGGCTTGCGGTGCTGGTCGTGCTGGTGCGCCGCAGGATCGTGTGATCCCACGGCGGCGCCCCGGTTCCGTACCGCCTAGCGCCCTCCACGGGCGGGGCCTCGTTGACGAGGGTGGCGGCGAGCAGCAGGGACAGGGCGAGCGGGGTGTAGCCGTCGATCCTCATGGGTCGCCCCTGCCGAGCAGGTCACGCAGCGCGCGCTCCTCCCCGGGACTCAGGCCGGTGACGAACTGTTGGAGCGTGGCGATCGGGTCCGGTCCGCGGTCGAGGGCCTGGTGCATGGCCTCGGCGGTCATCTCGGCGGCGTTCTTCACCGGCCGGTACGCCCCGCGCCGCCCCTCCGCGTCCCGCAGGACGAGGCCCTTGTCGTGCAGGCGCTTGAGGATGGTGTGGACCGTGTTGTACGCGAGGTCACCACCGATCCCGCTCTGGATCTCGGCGGGGGTGAGGGCCTTGTCGGTGGCCCACAGGGCGGCGAGGACTTCGCTCTCCAACTCGCCGGCGCCGCGCCGTACCGCTCTGCCTGCCCGGCCCGATCTGCTCGCTCTGCCTTGGGGGTTGGTGCCTGCCATCCCGTCACCTTACAGCGCGTAGGGTCAGGGGAGGCGGGGTCGGCGGCCCCGGCTGCGGCGCCCTCGCCGGAGTCAGCCGGAGTCAGCAGGAGTCAGTGGGCTCGGCGAGCTCGACAGGCTCACTGCTGCTGCCCGGCCGGAGCCCGGCAGGTCAGATCCTCGGCGGGGAGCCTGCCCGTGGTCAGGTAGAACGTCGCGGCCTTGTCCGCGCAAGGGCTGCCGTCCGGCGCGTAGAGGACGCCGTGTCCCTCGCCTCCGGCGACGGTGAGCATCCGGGAGCCGCGCAGGGACCGGTGCATGGCCCGGCCGGCGAAGAGGGGCGTCTGGGAGTCCCACTCGTTCTGCGTGATCAGCGCAGGGACCTTGTTGTCGATCCTGGTCTGCGGCTCGCTGCCCTGCTCCTAGAAGGCACAGGGTGTGATGGCGGCCGCGAAGTCGCCGTACAGCGGATACCGGGCCTTGTCGCGGACCGCCTCGCGGCGGTACTGCTCAGGGGCGTGTGACCAGGTGCGGGTGTCGGCGCACATGAAGGACCAGGCGGCGGAGAAGTAGCTGTCGTCGGGGGTCCGGCCCTGATCGGGCGTGCCGGGCGGGGTGGGGTGCTTGTCCTTGGCCGCCTTCTTCAGTCCGGCGATCCGTTCGGCGGCCTTCCGGACGTGGAAGAACGTGCGGTTGTCGGCACGGATGCCGTCGCCGGTGAGGGTCTGTCCCGCAAAAGGGATGGGCTTGCGATTCGCCCGTGCGATCAGGTCCCAGTAGGTCTTGCGGACCTTGGCCGGAGTGTCGCCCAGTCCATAGGTCGTGTGCCGACGGGCGGTCCATGCGGTCCAGCGCGTGAAAGCGTGCTCGGCCGCCTTCGCCATGTCCTGGAACATCCCCCGGTAGATGCGGGTCGGGTCGGTTGCGCTGTCCAGCACGATCCGGTCGGCCCGCTGGGGGAACAGCTGCATGTAGACGGCGCCGAGGTAGGTGCCGTAGGAGATCCCGAGGTAGGAGATGGTCCTCTCGCCCAGCGCGGCGCGGATGACGTCCATGTCACGGGCGCTGTTGCGGGTGGTGAGGTGCCGCAGCTTCTCACCGGCCCTGGCCCGGCACTTCCCGGCGATGGCACGGGCCCGGTCCAGGTCCTTCGCGACGGTCTCCGCCTTGTACGGATGGTCGGCCTGTTCCTCGGCGGTCAGCCCGCAGCTGACGGGAGAGCTCCGCCGGGCGCCCCTCGGGTCGAAGCCGACGAGGTCGTAGCGCCGCTTCACTTCCGCGGGGAACTTCAGGAGCGGGTCGGCAGGCAGCTGCAGTCCCGGTGCGCCGGGGCCGCCCGGGTTGAGCAGCAGAACACCGTGACGTCGCTTCGCGCTGCCCGCCTTCAGCCGCGATATCGCCAGGCCGATCGTCTTGCCGCCGGGGTCGCTGTAGTCCAGCGGCACCTTGAGCATCGCGCACTGGAGGGTGCCTGGGCCCTTCGCGTCGCAGCGATTCCAGTGGAGCTTCTGATGCGTGTACTCCCGCAAGGGGTCCTTGGCAGGGGAAGCAGCGGATGCCATGGACGTGTCGAATGCCGTGGACGTGTCGGATGCCGTGGACGCCGTGAAGGCCGCTGCGGGCGTCAGCGTCGAAAGGGCGGCCGCCGCGAGGCCGGCGGCAAGCAGGGGGGCCTTGCGGGTGTTTGTGCTTCGCACGATGTTGCTCGTCCTTGTCGAGGAGAGTGGGCGGCCGGTTCACCGGTGAGGGAAGGCGTGAGAAAGCGAGGGAAAGGGAAGGCCGGTCAGTTTCCGTTCAGGCGCTCGCGGACGCACTGCGTGTACTGGTGGAAGCTGTCGGGCTGGTAGCACTCCTGCGTCTTGTTCGCGTACCAGACCATGAAGACGGCGACCAGCCCGGACACCACGATCGCCAGGGACGACATCACCACGGCGGTGACGGCCCTGCCCCGGCCCGCACCGGTCCGCTTGGCCGTGGTCAGCGCGGCGATGCCCAGGATCAGGCCGATCACGGCGAGCGGGCCGCCGATGAAGACGACCGAGGTGCACAGGCCGACGATGCCCAGGGTCAGGGCGGCCGTGGCCAGGCCGTTCTTCGGTGCTGTCCGAGTCCGTACAGCCTGGTCCTGAGCGGACACCGTGTGGTTCAGCGGCGTCTCGATTCCCTGAGGGTTCATCAGCCCGTCCTTTCCTTTCGTCCCGTCAACTGGTGAAGCCCCGATTCTGGATTCGGGGGCTCATGGGCACATCGCGGGAAGGCGGGAGAATTCCCTCCCCCGATCGAGGGAGGGCGCCGGTGGGCCGTACGGTCATACTTGTCCGGCCATGTTCAGAGGAATCCGGCCGCTGCTGCGCGGCTCCACGTATTCGGGTGCGCTGTTCGCCTATTGCGGCGCGTTGGCGAGCCTTCCCCTGCTGCCTTTCGCGGCACTACCGGCACTGGCGTGGTCATCCGCTTCCTGGGGAGCGCAGTTCGCTCTCACGGTGCTGGTCTGGTCCGTGCTGATCGGTGTGATCGGGCTGGCTCCTACCACGCGCCGGGTGCTGATCGCCTGCGCCCGGCGGATGCTGGGGGTGCCGTTGCCGGACCCCGTGGGCGAGCGTCGGCGTGCGGGCTCGCTCGGTGAGGGGGCGGCCTCTTCCACGGCATCGGGCGCCGACCGCCTGCGGACCCCGCTCTGGCTGCTGGCGCATGTGCTGCTGGGGTGGGCGGGAGCGCAGCTGAGCGTCCTGCTGTTCGTCGCGGCGCTGCTCCTTCCCGGCGGATGGGCCGGCGCCGAGGCCGGGGTGAGTGTGAACGGCTGGTCGCTGCGGGCGGAGAGCGGCTGGCAGAGCTGGGCGGCGGCGCTCGGCTGCCTGCTGCCGGCTGCGGCTCTGTGCCTGGCCGTGACCTACGCCCTGCGGTGGCTGGCGCCCAGGCTCCTCGGCCCGTCGTCGGCTGAGCGGCTCGCACTGGCGGCCGAGCGGGAGCGGGCGCTGGCCGAACGCAACAGGCTGGCCCACGAGTTGCACGACTCGATCGGGCACACCCTGACGGCCGCCACGATCCAGGCAGCGGTGGCGGGCGAGGTGCTCTGTGCCGACCCGGTGGCGGCGCGGGCGGCCCTGCGCAGCATCGAGGAGTCGGCCCGGGCCGCCCTCGAGGACCTGGACTATGTGCTGGGCATGCTGCGCGAGGAGAAGGCGGGGACGGCGCCGGCCCGCACCCTGGCCGACCTGCCCGAGCTGCTCGACCGGCTGCGGCACGCGGGCGCGGTGGTGGAACCGGAGCTGTCGGGCGACTGTGCGCAGGTACAGGGGACGCTCTCCCGGGCGGCGTACCGGATCCTGCAGGAAGGGCTGACGAACGCGCTGCGGCACGGAGCGGGCGGTCCGATCCGGCTCAAGGTGGCGGCCGCGCCGGACTCGTTGGAGCTCCGCGTGGTCAACCGGACCGGAGCCGGGAGGGCCATGAGCCCGGGTGCCTTCCCGACGTCCGGGCACGGCCTGCCCGGTCTCGTGGAGCGCGTGCGGCTCCTGCACGGCGAGATCGAGGCCGGTCCGGACGGACCGGAGCACTGGCGGCTCGCGGTCCGGCTGCCGGTACGCTTGCCCGCATGATCGGCTCACGAGCGAGCGCAGCGGTCGCGACCGGCCCCGACGCGAGCGCAGCCGTCACCACTGACACCGCCGACGCCTCCGGCCGCACCACCCTGCTGGTCGCGGACGACGACGAGGTGACCCGCAGCGGTCTGCGCACGCTGCTCGCGCTGCAGCCCGGGATCGCCGTCGTCGGGGAGGCCGCCGACGGCATCGAAGCGGTCGAGCGGGCCCGGCAGTTGCGGCCGGACGTGGTCCTGATGGACGTACGGATGCCGCGCCGCAACGGCATCGAGGCCACCCGGCAGCTCCTCGCCGGGCCGGCCGACCCGCCGAAAGTCGTCGTGATCACCACCTTCGAGAACGACGACTACGTCACCGCCGCGCTCAGCGCCGGGGCCAGCGGTTTCGTGCTCAAGCGGCTCCCCGTCCCCAAGATCGCGGAGGCGGTGCGGGTGGTCGCGGCGGGCGAGGCGATCCTCTTCCCGGCGGCCCTGCGCCGGATGGTCACCGCCCGCCCCCTGGGATCCGCCGAGGCGCTGCCGCAGGCCGCGCTGACGGGCCGGGAGGAGGAGGTGCTGCGCCTGATGGCCACCGGCCGGTCCAACCCGGACATCGCGGAGTCGTGCAGGGTGAGCCTGGAGACGGTGAAGACGCACGTCGGGAACGTGCTGACCAAGCTCGGTGCGCAGAACCGGACCCACGCGGTGGTGATCGCGTACGAAACCGGTCTGGTCGTGCCCCGGGGCACGGGCTGACACACCATCAAGTGGCCTGACCCAGCCTGCCCGTACCGCTGGACGCGCACCACTGACGCCGCGCTTGCCGGCGGGTTCTGCCGCCGGTGCGGGTTCTCTCGCCGGCCGGGGCCTTGTTCGGGTCAATTCGGGTGACGGTCTTCTACGGGCCGCAGGCGATGCCCAACTATTGGCCCGCCACATTCGATCGATCCCACTGGGCCAGTGCACCCCGCCGCCCCCCTTGCAGACGCCCTGAAGTCGCACGCTCCCCCATAGTGCCCACCTATGAGCTTCATCGAAATCTCGCCTTTGCCCTATGGAGGCAGCAGTGCCAACGTTGCGGACGTACCTCGCCACACAGACAGAAAAGGACTCCTCCGCACCGTGATCACCAACTCCCTGGGGCTGCGCGGCTTCGACCACTTCGCGCTGCGGGCCCGCGACTTCGAAGCCACCGTGCGCTTCTACACCAACGCCCTCGGCTTCTCCCTCGCCTACGAGTGGACCGCCCCCGGCGTCGTGGGCCGGTCGGTCTTCCTGGACGCGGGAGACGGCCGCTACCTCGAACTCTTCGACGCCGACACCATCGTTCCCGGCGGCCCCGCCCGCCCCGGCTACCCAGGTGCAGCGCCCGCCGACGAGGAGCGCTCCGAGACCAACGCCCTGCTCCACATCGCCCTGCGCACCGATGACGTGGACGCCGCCTACGCCCGCGCCCTCGACCACGGCGCCCGCGCCATGCAGGCCCCCCTCGACCTGGAGCAGAAGGGGCTGAACGGGCACGCGGACCTCAAGCTCCGCATGGGGTTCGTCTACGGCCCCGACGGCGAGGTCATCGAGTTCATCGAACGCCAGGACTTCCCCTCGGCATGACCCCCACCCGCCGTACACCCGCCTCTGCCCCTGCCCCCGGCGGGCCGCGCAGGCAGCCGCTCAACGGCCTGGCCACCCTCGCCATCGCCTACGGGGTGCTCGCCGTCGTCGGCGGCATCGTGCCCGCCGTGCGCGATGTCACCGGCACCATCGCCGTCCCGGCACTCGTGCTCGGCGCGACCGGCCTGGCCAACGCCTCCCGCATGGGCGGCGCCGGGCGCAAGCAGGCTCTCGCGGGCCTGGCCACCGGAGCGGTGGCTCGACGACGTCCGCGCATTCTCCGAGGCGTGCCGGGCCGAAGAGGGCTGCCTGTTCTTCGACTGGACCCGCAGCGTGGAAGACCCCACCCGCTACACCCTTGTCGAGGGCTTCCGCGACGAGGAGGCCGGTCAACTGCACGTCCAGTCCGCGCACTTCAAGACCGCCATGGCCTGGATACCGGACGCCATCGCTGCCAAGCCCGAGATCGTCCACACCGTCATCGAGGGAGTCGAGGGTTTCGGGCCCATGGCCTCGAGCCCACCCGCGGCGGCGGCGACGTCCCCGTGACCGTGACCAGCACGAAGGGCCGCACGCTGATCGCCGACAAGGCAGGGGGCCGCACCGCACCCAAGCAGCGCCTCGCGGTGCCCGCCGGGAGGACCGCCGAAATCTGGATCACCTCCCTCGAGGCGGGCGCCCCGGACGCCCCGCCGACACCCTCACCGTCCGCACCCCGAAGGGCGAGACGCGCGTGGACGTGTACGCGGTCCCCGCGGGGGGACGCTGGGAGAAGGTCGGCGACCTCGGCATCGTCGCCGTGCACTCCGCGCTGCTGCGCAAGGGCAAGGGCACCGAGATAGCCATGTGGTCCCCGCCCCGCGCCCGCGACGAGAACGGCGACCTGGTCCCCAAGAAGGACGAGCCCGGCCAGTACATCTGGGACCTCTACGCGAGAGGCAAGTGCGAGTCCCGCTCCCTGGACCCGGCCACGATGCGCACCCGGGACCAGGACATGCACCACGGCATGGACCACGCGATGAAGACCAACATCTTCTGCGGCGCCGGAGGGCAGATGCCCGACGGCACACTCCTCGTCCTTGGCGGGCTGATCATCCCCACCACCCCGGGCGAGCAGGACAGCGGCGACGCACACGGCGTCTTCGTCTACGACACCGAGAACCCCAAGCGGTGGACGGCGCTCGACACCATGGCCCTGCCGCGCTGGTACCCCACGATCACCACCATGCCCGACGGCCGCATGCTGATCTCCTCGGGCAGCACCAAGGCCCTCGTCGGAGACGGCACCGACAAGGACCCGGTCAAGGGCTACTTCGCCAACATCCACAACAACTACGAGGTCTTCGACCCCATCACCCGCACGATGACCGGCGTCGGCAAGGTCGAACTCGTCGACCTCAAGCGCCTGCCCAGCCAGACAGGGGTACCGGAGGAGCGCAAGCACCAGCTGTCTCCGGGCTTCGGACACGAGCCTGCGCATCCTCGCGCTCGGCGGACAGATCGACTCCTCCGACAAACACCGCGACCTCGCCGAGGACCAGAAATGACGGCCTCGGCGGAGATCTTCGACATCGACACCCGCAAGGCGATCGGCAAGCAGTCCGGCTGGCGGGCCACCGGCCGGATGCACCATGCCCGCTTCCTGTGCGACGCCACGATGCTCGCCGACGGCACGCTCCTCGTCTCGGGCGGCGCGCGGACCGGCTACACCAACAAGAACACCGACTACGTCCTCCAGGCGGAGATCTACGACCCGGCCACCGAGCAGTTCACCGTGGCGGCGACTGCCAGGACCGACCGCCGCTACCACGCCACCGCGATGCTGCTGCCCGAGGGCACCGTCCTGAAGGCGGGCTCCACCGGCGGCTACGACGACTCCCTCGACGCCATGGGCCAGTACAAGCACCTGCACGCCCACACCGACGGCGAACGCTTCTACCCCGAGTACATGTGGCGTCCCCGCCCCGAACTCGTCGACGCGGCCGATCTTAAGGCCGGTTACGGCAAGAAGATCAGCGTCGACGTACAAGGCCCCACCGCGGGTCTCGGGGGCATGCGCCTGGCCATCGTCAAGCTCGGCTCCACCACCCACGGGAACGAGATGAGCTCCCGCTACGTGTGGCTGGACGTGACCGGCCACAAGCCCGCCGCACGCGGGGGCGAGGGCGTGTACCGGATCGCCGCGAAGACACCGGTCAACCCCGCAGCGGCCCCACCCGGTGACTACATGCTGATCGCCGTGGACGCGCACGGCACCCCGTCGGAGGCGGGCATGGTCACCATCGGCTGACGCATGCGGGATGCCGCCTACCCGGCGCGACCCCACAGCTCACGCAACGCCTCGTTGACGGCGTCGGGTTCCTGCGTGTGGGGGTAGAAGCCGGGCACGCGCAGGAGGTGGGCGCCCAGGGTCTCGGTGAGGGTCTCGGCCACGGCCACCAGCGGTTCACCGACGTGGGTGCGGTAGAGCTCCGGGGCGTCCTCCCAAGTCCCGCAGATCACCAGCGTGGGGAAGGGCGCCGCGCGGAGGGGCTTGACGGGCACGTCGGCCTCCCAGATGGGCCGCTCCCGCATCGAGGTGGCCACGGCCCGCAGTCGCTCCGGGGTCGGCTCGGGCATGGGCATTCCGATGCCTTCGGTGGAGTTGCGCAGGAACTCCACCGCGCCCATGGAATCGGCCACTTGGGGCGCCGCGCCCGTCACCCGGCTCAAGAGCTTCGCCACAACGGGGTGTTGAGCGGCTGCGGTGAACGCGGAGGGCTGGATCAGCGTCAGCGACCGCACCAGATCGGCGCGGCGGGCGGCGGCGAGCATGGCGATCACGCCGCCGTTGCCGTGCCCCACGAGATGCACGCCGTCCCCGTGCACACCGTCCCCGTGCCCGCCTCCGCCATCGTTGCCGCGGCCGCGGCCGCGGCCGTCAGACGCGGTCGACGACTCGTCCAGGAGCCCGACCACATCGTCGGCATCGACCTCGAAGTCGTTGCGCTCGACGTCCGGACTTCGGCCGTACCCGCGCCGGTCCACCAGCAGCAGCCGGGCACGGTCGGCCAACGGACGCTGGGCGGCGAAGCCGTAGACGTCGTCGCTGCCCCAGGTAAAGATGTTGTGCACGAAGACCGCGGGCGGGCCCTGGCCCCCGGTCTCGTCCCACACCGTCACGTTCATCGGCGTCAACAGTCACGACTCCTCTCGCTTCACACCTCGACTCAGCAGACCACCGTCCGGTCGTACGTGCCCGTGACCCCCTCGTAGATGTACAGCTTCGACTGCCCGGCACCGAGGATGTAACACGGGCTGTCCCCTGCGAAGTCGACCACCACCTTGACCCGCATGGTGCGTCCGCAGTTGTTGGTCAGGTCGACGTCGAAGCCATTGGGGGTGTCGGTCACATACCTGTTGATGCAGGCCGGTGCCGTGCCGTCCGCCGCGTGGGCCGCCGGGGCGGTCAGCACACTCATGACGCCGAGTGTCACGGCGGCGACGGAGACGGCGGAGGCGGCGCCGGCCGCCCGGGGAATCCTCCTGCGCACGTTCATCTCATGCCCTCCTGCTCATCCGGCTCATCCCGTTCGCCCTGCCCACCCTGAGGTGCGGTGCGGTTCCCCAGGACGTGCCCTGATCAGGAGAATCGGACGCCCCTCACACGGGGGACAGCGGATCAAACGGCGCCCGCGGACCGGCCAGTTGTGCGCCCCGGCGCGTCCGGCCGCACTCTCCGGGCGTCAGTCGGCCACCACCGCGATCAGCGCCGCGTTCGCCCCCGGCGCGTCGAGGTCGATACGACGCGGCGGACGGAATCCCGCCTCGACGAGCCACTCCCCGTACTCCCCCGCCGTGTAGTTCTCCCCGCCGACCGTCTCCACCAGCATGTTGAGGCCCATCAGCGCGGCCGCGGGCGGCCCGTCGCGCCGGTCGTCCACCATCAGTTCGCTGATCACGACGGCACCGCCCGGCGCCAGCGCGCCTCGACACCGGGAGAGCAGGGCCCGGCCGGTGTCGGCGTCCCAGTCGTGCAGGATCATCGAGAGCAGCATCAGGTCGTGCCCCTGCGGCAGGGGCTCGTCGCCGAGGAAGTCACCGGGCCGCGCCGTGACGCGACCGGAGAGCCCCGCCTGCGCCGCGTGGGCATCGGCCACCGGGCACACGTGCGGCAGGTCGAGGACAGTCGCGCGCAACTCCGGGTAGGCGCGGCACAGTTCGATGGAGTAGGCGCCCGAGCCGCCGCCCAGGTCCAGCAGACTGCGGTACGGAGTGAAGTCGGCGGACCGGGCCAGGACGCGGGCGGTCGAGGACGACAGGGAGTGCATCCCCTCCCAGAAGGAGTCCAGGAGTTCGGGGCTCTCGTTGTCGAAGAGGCTCTTCTGCCGGGCCGGGTCCCAGGTGGTGGGCGCGTTGGACCGGACCGCCTCCGTCAGCCTGCCCCACCCCGCGTACAGCCGCTGGTCCAGCATCCGCAGCCAGCCGCCGAAGTGGTACGGGCGGCCGGGGACCAAGTAGGCGTCGGCGAGCGGGGTGTTGCGGTAGGTCACACCGTCGTCGGACGCCAGCAGGCCGAGCGCTGCGCACGCCGTGAGGAGGAGGCGGGTCGGCCGGGTCTCGACGCCCAGGTCCGCGGCGAGCCCGGCCGCGGTGAGCCCGCCCGCGGCGTCCACCCGCGCGAACACGTCGAGTTCGTGCGCCGTGGCCAGCGCCTTGAACGCCCAGAAGCCCGTACTGAGGGCCATCAGACGGTCGGGGGACGGGAGGGAGACTTCCTCGGGGGCCGTCATGGCTGCAGCACAACTCCTTGGGAAAGACGCAGAGAACGGGGATACGGGGGTACGGGACTACGGCGATACGGGACTACAGGGATACAGGGATGAGGCGCAGGTCAGCACCTTGAGCAACGACCCCGCGCCACCGAGGGTGCGGCGCCCCGGGGTAGGGCACATGCCAGTTGGCCGCACCGTCGGGCAGCCGGCTGTAGCGCATGCGAAGGGCCCGCTCCGAGGCGGGAGCGACGGCCCTCCGCGGAGACGGGGTCCGGGACGAGCTGGTGTTCCGCACCGGCGTCGGTGACGTAGTGGCAGCGCTTCGTCCCGAAGCCGCTCATGGCGACCTCGATGCCCGCCGACGAGTCGAGCCTGCGATCCGAGAGACGGACACCCTGTACATGGCCGTCGACTGCGTCCTCGGCTCCCGGACGTAATGCCTGGCGGCCCGCCCCTCCGAGCGGCTCCGAGGCGCCCGTGCCCGGACCGGACACCCCCACCCGTCGCTCCGACGGCCCCGCATCACTGGCGCCCCCGCCCGGCCGCCCCCACTTTTGGATCATGAGCACTCCACCGCACGCCCCCGAAGACCACGCCGACGGCGGGGCTCCGCCCGGCGACCAGGTGCCCGACGGGCCGCTGCGCCGCCTCTCGCGCGCCGCCTGGCAGGTGATTCTGCTGGCCGGGATCGCCTCGCTGGTCCTCGGTGTCCTGGTGCTGGTCTGGCCCGGCGCGTCCCTGCTCGTCGCGGGCGTCTTCTTCGGCATCTACCTCGTCGTCAGCGGCATCGCCCAGCTCGCCTCCGCGTTCGGCACCCATGTGTCGACGGGGCTGCGCGTGCTGGCGTTCATCAGCGGTGCCCTGTCGATCCTGCTCGGCCTGCTCTGCTTCCGCGGTGCGCTGCAGTCGATCCTGCTGCTCGCCCTGTGGATCGGCATCGGCTGGCTGTTCCGGGGCATCGCCCAGACGATCGCCGCGGCCTCCGATCCGCACATGCCCGCCCGGGGCTGGCAGGTCTTCATGGGCGTGATCAGCTTCCTCGCGGGCGTCGTCCTGATCACCTCGCCCTTCGACTCGGTCGCGGTCCTGACGCTGCTGGCGGGCTGCTGGCTGGTCGCCCTCGGCGTCACCGAGATCATCACCGCCTTCCAGGTCCGCAGCCGCGCCCGGCACCTGCCACCGGGGGCGTAGGTCCGACACGGCGGCCACGCGACGCCCTGAGACGTCACCCAGAAACCTGAGACGTCACCCAGAAATACGCGCCTCGACGCCGTCGAGCAGCAAGTCCAGTCCGCTCCAGAAGGTCTCGTCGGCGTCGAGGTGGGGGCCGTCGCGTACGACCGAGGCGAGCGCGGGGAACCGTCCCGTCGCGAAGGTGCGCTTCAGGTAAGGGCCGTAGGTGGCCTGCCACTGCCCCTTGTCCATGCCGGTGGCCCGCTCGGCGCGCAGCTCGGTGATCTCCCGGCGCACCGCCCCGATCACGTACGCGTCGACCGCGGCGACCACCGGCACGACGGTGTCCATGTCGACGCCGTCCATCGCGGCGTAGACGGCCTCCCCCCTGGCCAGGGCGTGCGGACCGAGCCGGGGGCGGCCGCCGATCAGGTCGGCGAGCCATTCGTGCCGGTGCACGGCCTGCCGGGTGGATTCGGCGAAGGAGCGCAGCGCCGCGCGCCAACCGTCCCCCTCCGGCCGGATCTCGGCGTGCACCGCGTCGACCATCAGGTCGAGCAGCTCCTCCTTGGTGTCGATGTAGCCGTACAGCCGCATCGGCCCCACGCCCAGCGCGCCGGCGACCTTGCGCAGCGACACCGCCTCCATGCCGTCCGCGTCGGCCAGTCGGACCGCCGCTCGCACGATCCGCTCCCGGCTCAGCGGGGCCGGCACCGGTCGGTCCTGCGGCTCCGGCCGCTCCCACACCACCATGCCGCAGACGATACAGCGCTTTGAGCGATACAGTGTATCGACCAATACAGCGAATCGTATGGGGGCAACCATGACCACGAACATCGCCATTGTCGGAGCGGGCCCGGGCGGCCTGGCGCTTGCCCGGGTGCTGCACGTGCACGGCATCGGCGCCGTCGTGTACGAGCGCGACGCCTCGCGCGGTGCGCGTGATCAGGGCGGCATGCTCGACATCCACTCGGGGCAGCGGGCGCTGCGCGAGGCCGGTCTGATCGACGAGTTCTTCGCGATAGCCCGTGGTGAAGGCCAGGACATGCGGCTCCTCGAACCGGACGGCACCCTGCTGCTGCAGGAGGACACACCCGACGACGCCCCGCTCGCGCGGCCCGAGGTGGACCGCGCCGATCTGCGCGACCTGCTGCTGGATTCCCTCCCCGGCGGCGTGGTGCGCTGGGGGCACGCCTTCGCGTCCGCCGCCGACGGCGTGCTGCACTTCGCCGAGGGCGGCAGCGCTCCGTACGACCTGCTGGTCGGCGCCGACGGCGCGAACTCCCGGGTCCGCCCCCTCCTCACCGACGCCCGGCCGACGCACATGGGCCAGAACTTCGTCGAGCTCTGCATCTCCGACATCGACCACACCCACCCCGACCTCGCGGCAATGGTCGGGCGCGGCAACTACTGGGTGCTCGGCAACGGACAGTCCCTGGCGGCGCAGCGCAACGGCGACGGCTGCGTGCGCATCGGCCTCAACTTCTACAACACCGACCAGGACTGGTTCGCCACCAGCGGGATCCCCTTCGACGACCCGGCCGCCGCCCGGGCGCGGCTGATCGACCTGTTCTCCGGCTGGGACCCGCGCTTCACGGCACTGATCGCGGCTTGCGACGACACGGTCGTGCCGCGGTCGATCTCCACGCTCCCGGTCGGCCTGACCTGGCCGTCGGCGCCGGACGTCACGCTGCTCGGCGATGCCGCGCACCTGATGCCGCCGGTGGGCCAGGGTGCCAACATGGCGCTGCTCGACGGCGCGCTCCTCGGCCTCGCGCTGGCCGCGCACCCGGACGACGTGCCCGCCGCCGTCAGGGAGTACGAACGCGAGATGTTCGAGCGCACCGGCGCCGCCGCCCGGATGTCCGCGGACATCCAGGAGTTGCTGACGGCGCCGGACGCCGCCCAGAAGATGCTCGCCTTCTTCCAGCCCGGCTGAGGGTCACCGCGCGCCGGTCTGCGCGGCCCCCCTCCTGCTCCCCCCCTCCTGCTCCCCCGCTACTTCTCCTCGCGCACGCGGCGGCTGCCGCCCCCATATGCCGCCGCCGTGACCGTGCGTGCCCGCTGCACGACCTCGTTCGGCGCGTTGCTGGGGCTGTAGACGACGAGGGCGCCGGGCTGCTTGGCGAGGGTGAGCGCGTCGGGTGCCGGTGCCGTCTCGCCGTCGTAAGCAAGGGAGTTGACGTCCGAGAGCTCGCTCAGGTCCAGTCGCCTCACCTGTCGGGCGTGGTAGACGCGGGAGCGGAGCAGGGAGCCGGTGAGGGCCGAGAACACGACGCGGGTGCGGGCCAGGGGGGTGTCGGCGGAGACCGTACGGATGTCCAGGGTGCCGTCGTCCAGGCGGGGGCGGTGGCTGGGGGCGAAGCCGTCGGGCAGATAGTGGCCGTTGCCCGCGAACAGCAGCCAGATCAGGTGGGGTTCGCCGTCGATGCGCAGGTGGATCGGGGCGGCGGTGCGCAGGACGCGGGCCAGGGCGAGGGCGGCGGCGGGTGCCTTGCCGATGCGGCCCTCGATCCGCTCGCGCGCGGCGACCAGTTCCGGGTAGAGGCCGATGGAGAAGGTGTTGAGGAAGTCCTTGTCCTCGCCCGCCGGTACCTGTACCTGCGCCAGGTCCACGCGGATGGCCTGCCCGTACTCCACCGCGTGGGCCGTCTCCTCGAAGGTCTGCGTGTCCGCGTCCAGGGCGAAGTGGTTGAGGGTGCCGCCGGGGAAGACGGCAAGCGGCACGCCCGCCTCGGTCGCACGCCGGGCCGCCGCGTTGACCGTGCCGTCGCCGCCGCACACGCCCAGTGCGCCGCCGTCCTGCTTGGCGCGGTGCGCCGCCTCGTCCAGGAGCGCGCCGAGGTCGTCGCCGGGTGCGCTGACGACGATCTCTGCCTCGGGCAGCAGCAGCTTGAGGTGCTCGTCGGCGGGCAGGCGGCCCGGAACGCCCGCGCCGGAGCGGGAGTTGACGATCACGGTCAGGCCGGCGCCCCGCGGCAGGGCCGGTGCCGCCTCGTCCGCGCGGGCCGTGCGCTCGCCGGGGGCGGTGACGCGCGGCGGCCACCAGTAGCAGGTGGCCGCGGCCGCCGCCGCGCCGATCGCGCAGCCCGCGAGGACGTCACTGGGGTAGTGGACACCGACGTACACCCGGGAGAACGCCACGGCGGCGGCGAGCGGGGCGACGACGAGGGCGCCGCGCCACGACTCGAGCGCCACGCCGCAGGCGAAGGCCGCGGCCGACGCGGAGTGCCCGGAGGGGAACGAGGAGGTGTGCGGGTACTTCACCAGGCGCCGCACCAGCGGGACCGCGTCGAAGGCCGGACGGGGCCTGCGCACCGCGTACTTCGCGACGGTGTTCGTGGCCAGCGAGGCGAGCGCCAGGGCCCCGGCCCCGCGGACCGCGGCCCGCCGCGCGCGAGGCCCGCCCGCGACCGCGAGGGCCCCGGCGGTGGCGAACCACAGCCGGCCGTGGTTCGCGGCCCGCGACAGCCGCGGCAGCACCTGCTCCGCGCCCGGCAGCCGGGACTCGGCCACGCGCAGGAACATCCGGCGGTCCAGGACCCGGAAACTGTCCAGGGCGCGAAGACCGGCCAGGGCGCGGGGCACGTTCGATGAGGAGACCATGATCTCTGGCTACCCTGTTCGCCCCTTGACCGCGCACGCGACGCGCCGCCCCCGGCGGTGGCAAACGTCTCATCGAGCGCATGCTTCCGTGGCTTGAAGGACTGCCTCTCAGCGAGGGGTCGTCAGCTGCGCGCGCACCAGCAGCAGCACGTGCTGGGCGCTGCCGTGGTGACGGTAGGGGTACAGGCGCCGGACCACGGTGCGGAGGATGTGGCGGGCCTGATGGGGCGGCAGGGTGGGCAGGAGGGCGAGGCAGTCGCGCCACTGGGCGCAGGCCGCGTCCAGGTGTCCGACCGACAGCAGGGCCTCGGCGTAGCGGGCGTGGCTGAGTGCGCGGGCCCTGCGGTGTTCGGCGTCGCGGTGCTCCAGGGACTCCTGGAAGGCGTGCAGCGCCCCGGTCCGGTCACCGAGGACCAGGAGGGTGCGGGCGCGCTGGTAGTCCAGGCCCGCCCGGGGATACGCCGTGAAGGCACCCGGGGCGCTGTCCTCGCCCGCCCGCGCGTGGTGGCGCTCGGCCTGGCGCAGGTCGTCGCGCGCCCCCCGGCCGAGGCCCTGGGCGGCCCGGGCCAGGGCGCGTCCGGCCAGGAGGTAGGCCAGGGCCTCGGGCGGAGTCTCGCGGGGGGCCAGCATCGCCGCGCGCTCGGCGAGCTCCAACGCGTGCATGGGGTGGCCCAGTTCGTGGGCCTGCGTGCTCATCGAGCGCACCGTGATCGCGTACGTGATGTGGTCCCCCGCCCGGGCGGACAGTGCGCAGGCGGTGCGGAAGTAGTCCTGGGCGAGCCCGTCGTGACCGGCCGCTCCGCTCATCGAGCCCAGGAGATGGGCGAGTTGGGACAGGGGCACCAGGAGAGCGGCATGGGACGGGGAGCGGGTCTGCGTGAAGAGCCCCGGTCCCGCTTCACCTGCGATGAAGGCCGCGGCGGCCGCCCTGGTGCGCGGGCCGGGGTGGCGCGCCGCAAGGTCGTGGAAGAGCGTCACCGCCTCCTCCAGGGAGTGCGCCTCCCAGGGCGTGTGCGCGGTCGGCAGGTCCTCGGCGTCGTCGCCCGGCGGCAGCGGCCAGCGGGGCCTGAAGTCCGTGATGTAGGGCGAGTTGAGGAGGACCGAGCGCAGTCCGGGATGGATGTCGGTGCGGCACAGGGTGAGCAGGCGGCGGACCGGGTCGGTGCGGTCGACGGCCGGGCTCAGCACCTCGCCGCGCGCCCGGGCGAGGGGGGCGAGGCCGGTGTCGTCGGGGGTCACGGTCCGGCCGGTGGCCTGGCTGAGCACCTCGGCGACCACATCGGCGACCCGGCGCCGAGGGCGGGTCCCGGCCAGCCAGTGCGCGACCGCCGTACGGTCGTAGCGCAGCCGCAGGCCACGGGCGCCGCCCAAGGCGTTGACCCGGCGGGCGAGTTGCGCGGCGCTCCAGTCTGCTTCGGCGAGCAGGGCGGCCAGTTGGTGGTTGCGTCCGCGGCGGGTCATGCGGCGTCCCTCAGGGTGCTCTGCGGCTGATCGGCGTACGTCCTCGACCGGCCGCGCAGGACGGTTTTTTCGTGGGCTTTCAACATATTCACGCATGCAGCGGTACAGGCCACTTACTGGTGTCGATGTCCGGTGCTTAGGTGAATTCTGCCGCTCGCATGCCGGACGGGAAACGGCTCACCAGGCGCATCGTGGTGCCGAGTGAGGCCCGCCGGGGTGTGGGGATTCACGGCGGGGAGTGTTTTCGGCGCGCACGCCTGCCCGCTCGGCCGGACCGACCATCCGGCCCTCCCGACCAGCAGAGACGAACCGGCCCGGCCGGGCTGACCACCCGGCCGAACAGCCCCTGGCCCCTTTCGGGGCAGACCGCCCCAGCCTCTTGAGAGGAGGCGGAACCATGTCCGTCCCGCCGCATCCCGACGGCTCCGATCCCGGCCCGGCCTCCCCGACGCCCCACCCCCGCACGGTGGTTCTCGCCTCTCCTCGCTCGTTCTGTGCGGGGGTCGAGCGGGCCATCGACACCGTGGAGCGGCTTCTCGCCGACGCCGGCGAACCCGTCTACGTGCGCAAACAGATCGTGCACAACACCCATGTCGTGGCGGAGTTGACCGAGCGCGGCGCCCGCTTCGTCGACGAGCTCGACGAGATACCCGACGGCGCGCTGACCGTGTTCTCCGCGCACGGCGTCTCCCCGCAGGTGCGGGCCGAGGCCGGGCGCCGGGGGCTGCGGGTCGTGGACGCGACGTGCCCGCTGGTGACCAAAGTGCACGCGGAGGCACGGCGGTTCGCGGGGCGCGGCCACACCGTCGTCCTCGTGGGCCACGCCGGGCACGAGGAGGTCGAGGGCACACTGGGCGAGGCACCGGACAGGACCGTCCTGGTGGAGACCGCCGAGGACGTCACGGCACTCACGTCGCTCGACATACCGGACAGCGAACGGGTCGCAGTACTGACGCAGACCACCCTCGCCGTCCAGGAGACCCAAGAGGTCGTCGGCGCGCTGCGGGAACGCTTCCCGCTCCTCGCCGAGCCGGGCTCCGACGACATCTGTTACGCCACGACCAACCGGCAGCTGGCCGTGGAGGCGGTGGCGGGCGAGGTGGATGTGCTCTTCGTCGTCGGCTCGGCGAACTCCTCCAACTCCGTGCGTCTGGTGGAGGTGAGCCGCCGCCTCGGCACCGCCGCGCACCTCATCGAGGACGCCGCCCGCATCGACCCGGCGTGGCTCGAGGGCGCGGACCGGGTCGGCCTGACCGCCGGGGCGTCGGCGCCGCCCGCCCTGGTGGACGAGGTGATCGAGTTCCTCGCGGGCCTGGGCCCCGTCACGGTCGTCGAGCGCACCACGACCGTGGAGGACCTGCACTTCGCGCCGCCCTCGGCCGTGCGGACGTGAGCGCGCCCCGCCGCCGAGCGGATGGGCCCCGTTCGCCGCCGTACGGATGGAGCCCGTTCGTCGCCGTACGGACGTGAACTCCCCTCCCCCGCCGACCCGTTGCACCATCGCTCCCCGCTTCGTAAGTAGGCGCACCCATGGCTGCTGTGACCTCTGCTCCCGTGACCCACGACTACCCCGTGCTCCGCCGCGTCTCCGGCCCGGAGTCCCTGCGCTCGCTGTCCGGCGAGGAGCGAGAGCAACTCGCCGCCGAGATCCGCGCGTTCCTCGTCGAGCACGTCTGTGCCTCGGGCGGCCACCTCGGCCCCAACCTCGGCGTCGTCGAGCTCACGCTCGCGCTGCACCTGGTCTTCGACTCCCCCTCGGACGCGCTGCTCTTCGACACCGGCCACCAGGCGTACGTGCACAAGCTGCTCACCGGGCGGGCTCCGGGGTTCCGTCGGCTGCGTCAGGCCGGGGGCCTGTCCGGCTATCCCTCGCGCGCCGAGTCCCCGCACGACTTCGTCGAGAACTCCCATGCCTCGACGGCCCTTTCGTATGCCGACGGGCTCACCAAGGCCCATCATCTGGCGGGCGAGGCGGACCGGTCCGTGGTCGCGGTCATCGGGGACGGGGCGCTGACCGGCGGCATGGCGTGGGAGGCGATGAACAACATCGGGGGCGCCCCGCACCGCCCCGTCATCGTCGTCCTCAACGACAACGAACGCTCCTACGCCCCGACCGTCGGCGCCCTCGCCGACCACCTCCAGCACCTGCGCGGCGACACGACGGACACCGTCGACTGGCTGCTGGACGCGCCGGGTTCGCCGAACCGGCCGCCGGGCGTCGCCGGCGGTGGCGTGAGTGGGGTGAACGGTGTGAGCGGTGTGAGCGGTGTGAGCGGTCCGCTGCCGGTGGCCCGCACGCTCTTCGAGCTCCTCGGCTTCGCCTATCTCGGACCGGTCGACGGCCACCATCTGCCGTCCGTGGAGGAGGCGTTGCGCATCGCCCGTGACATGCGGGTGCCCGTCGTGGTGCACGTCGTGACCGTGAAGGGGAAAGGGTACGAACCGGCGGAGGCGGACGCCTCCGAGCGCATGCACGCGGTCGGACCACTCGTCCCGCAGACGGGCGGCCCGCGCTCGTCCACCCCTGCCCCGCCGACGTGGACGCGGGTGTTCTCCGAGGAGATCTGCCGCCTCGGCGAAGGCCGCCGCGACCTGGTGGCCCTCACCGCCGCGATGCCCGGCCCGACGGGGCTCGCCTCCTTCGGTGAGCGCTTCCCGGAGCGGTTCTTCGACGTCGGGATCGCCGAGCAGCACGCGGTGACGTCGGCGGCGGGCCTGGCCATGGCGGGGCTGCATCCCGTGATCGCCGTGTACGCCACCTTCCTGGGCCGCGCCTTCGACCAGGTGCTGATGGATGTGGCGCTGCACCGGCTCCCGGTCACCTTCGTCCTGGACCGGGCCGGGGTCACCGGTCCGGACGGGCCGAGCCACCACGGCATGTGGGACCTGACGGTGCTGGGGGCCGTGCCCGGGATGCGGGTCGCGGTGCCCCGGGACGCGGCGCGGCTGCGGGAGCTGCTCGGCGAGGCCGTGGCCGACGGCCGGGGGCCGACCGCGCTGCGCTTCCCCAAGGCGACGGCGGGCGCGGACCTCTCGGCGGTGGAGCGGATCGGCTCCGTCGACGTGCTGCGGCACTCCCGGAACCGGGATGTCCTGCTGATCGCGGTGGGCCCGCTGGCCACCGAGGCGCTGGCGGCGGCGCAGCACCTGTCCGCGCTCGGCGTCGGCGTGACCGTCGTCGACCCGCGCTGGGTCCTGCCCGTCTCCGCCGACCTGACGCGGCTCGCCGCCCGGCACCGGCTGGTCGTCACCGTGGAGGACAACACCCGGGCCGGAGGCGCCGGTACGGCCGTCGCCCGGGCGCTCGCGGACGCCGGAAGCACCGTGCCGGTACGGGTCCTCGGCCTGCCCGGGCGGTTCCTCGCCCACGGCGGGCGCGCCGACATCCTCGCCGCGGCCGGGCTCGGCCGCAGCGGCATCGTCCACTCGGTCCTGCGCGCCCGCGCGGGCCACCCCCACCTGGAGCCGGAGGCCCTCCGTGACCACTGACCTGGGCATGCCCGCCCGCTCGCTGACCGCTCCGCGCCGCCGCACGCGCACCGTCCACGTGGGCTCCGTGCCCGTCGGCGGTGACGCCCCGGTCTCGGTGCAGTCCATGACGACGACGCTCACCGCCGACGTCGACGCCACGCTCCAGCAGATCGCCGAACTCACCGCAGCGGGCTGCCAGATCGTGCGCGTCGCGGTGCCCTCGCAGGACGACGCCGACGCGCTGCCCGCCATCGCCCGCAAGGCGCAGATCCCGGTGATCGCCGACATCCACTTCCAGCCCAAGTACGTGTTCGCCGCGATCGACGCGGGCTGTGCGGCGGTCCGCGTCAACCCGGGCAACATCAAGCGCTTCGACGACAAGGTCAAGGAGATCGCCCAGGCGGCCCGGGACGCGGCGACGCCCATCCGTATCGGCGTGAACGCGGGCTCCCTCGACAAGCGACTGCTCCTCAAGTACGGCCGGGTCACACCGGAGGCACTCGTCGAATCGGCTCTCTGGGAGGCATCACTCTTCGAGGAGCACGGCTTCACCGACCTCAAGATCTCCGTCAAGCACCACGACCCGCTCGTCATGACCGCCGCCTACACGGAACTGTCCGAACGCTGCGACTACCCGCTGCACTTGGGCGTCACGGAGGCGGGCCCCGCCTTCCAGGGCACGGTGAAGTCGGCGGTCGCCTTCGGAGCGCTGCTCTCCCGCGGCATCGGCGACACCATCCGGGTCTCGCTGTCCGCACCGCCGGTGGAGGAGGTCAAGGTCGGCATCGCCATCCTCCAGTCGATGGGCCTGCGCGAACGCCGCCTGGAAATCGTCTCCTGCCCTTCGTGCGGCCGCGCCCAGGTCGACGTGTACCGCCTGGCCGAGGCGGTGGAGGCGGCCTTCGACGGCTTCCCGCACCCCTTGCGCGTCGCCGTGATGGGCTGCGTGGTCAACGGCCCCGGGGAGGCCCGCGAGGCCGACATCGGCGTCTCCTCCGGCAACGGCAAGGGACAGATCTTCGTCAAGGGCGAGGTCATCAAGACGGTGCCGGAGTCAAAGATCGTGGAGACGCTGGTGGAGGAGGCGTTGAGGCTGACCGAGCCGGCTCCTTGAGGCGGGGCCTCCAGCGGGCCGGATCCCGGGCCGGGTGCGGGCTCTCCGTTCACACGGGCCGGAGCCACGATGTGAGCGCCCCGCGCTGCGCCGGGCGGGCGGGCGACGTACGGGCCCTGAACGTGGCACGCCAAGGGCCCCTCGCCCAACCCGGGTGAGGGGCCCCACGGTCGTGCCGACGCCGGATCAGGCGGTGGCGAGCGAGATCTCCGTCGACTTGATCAGGGCGACGACGGAGGAGCCGGCGGCCAGGCCGAGGTCGGTGACCGCGTCCTTGGTGATGGCCGCGGTGAGCGCGCCGCCCTCGACGTCGACCTTGACCGAGGCCATGGCGCCGCCGGCGGCGACGTCCGAGACGGTGCCCGGGATCTGGTTGCGGATGGACAGGCCCTGGACCGGGCCGGTGGCCAGGGAGACCTCGGTGGACTTCACGAGGGCCTTGACCGCGGAGCCCTCGGCGAGCCCGAGGTCCTTGACGGCCTCGGTGGTGATCGCGGCGGTGATGTCCTGGCCGCCGTCCAGGCGGACCTTGACCGTCGCCATGGCTTCGCCGGTGGTGACGGACGCGACGGTACCGGCGATCTGGTTACGGATGGACAGGCTCATGGGGTGGTGCCTCACAAAGGTAGAGGGACGGAAGGGGCGAGCGGGCCGCTGTCGCGGCCCACCTGACTTCATGGCCCCGAAGGTAATCCATCCGCAAAAGTCCGGTTGTGGGCGCGCCGCATCCGCGAGCCAGAAGGGCCACGGTTCCTGGCAGATCGGGCCGGGGCCGAAGTCCCGGCCTCCTTCGGCCCGCCGAGCCCGCCGAGCCCGCCGAGCCCACCAGCGCAACATCCAACTACGACAGCGTATTTGCGACGCACATTGGCTGATCGGCCAAGCATGCGACAGGGGACTATGACATGCGCCTTGGCACATGCAGGATGGGAGTGTTCTTCGGGACGCGGATGCCGGTGGCTCCGCCCCCGGTCCGGGCCCAGCAGGCGAGGTCATTGATGGTCATGCGCACTCAGGACGGATACGTCGGTGACGTCGGCCACCGCGCGATCGGCCGCGGCCCTGACGCCTACCGCCGCCCTGACGCGCGCATCGCCCACTACGTCGACCAGGCACTGGGCGACGCCCGCACCGTCCTCAACGTGGGTGCGGGCACCGGGTCCTACGAGAACGCAGCCCACTCGATCACCGCCGTCGAGCCCTCCCTCGCCCTGCGGGCCCAGCGCCCCGCCGAGCTCGCCACCGCCATCGACGCCGTCGCCGAACATCTCCCTTTCGCCGACGGGCAGTTCGACGCCTCGATGACCCTGTTCAGCGTCCACGAGTGGTCCGACGTCACCGCCGGGCTGCGCGAGATGCGACGCGTCACCCGCGGCCCCGTCACCGTGCTGACCTGCGACCCTCTGCGCGTGCGCGACTTCTGGCTGTACGAGTACGCCCCCGAGGTCCTCGACGCGGAGGCCCGCCGCCACCCGCCCCTGCACCGCCTCACGGCCGCGCTCGGCGGCACCACCACCATCCAGTTCGTCCCCATCCCCCTGGACTGCACCGACGGCGGGTTCAACGAGGCGTACTACGGCCGCCCCGAACTCCTCCTCGACTCTGCCGCCCGCCCGGCCAGTTCGGCCTGGAGCTCCCTCGACGACCGGGCCGGCCTGGACTTCGACACCGCTCTGCGCCGCGCGCTGGGCTGCGGCGCCTGGGACGAAGCCTTCGGCCACCTGCGCAGTCGGCCGACGTACAGCGGGTCGCTCGTGCTGCTGCGCGCCACCCCCTGACCACGCGCGGCCGCACGCCCTCGCGGCCTCAGGTCAGGGTGCCCGGCAAGGACGCGTAGCGCCGCACGAAGCTGCCGCCCGCGAAGGTGCCGCGCGCCGCGTCGACCGTGAACTCGGGGAAGCGGGTGAGGAGTTCCTCCAGGGCGACGCGCGCCTGGAGGCGGGCCGCGGCGGCACCCAGGCAGTGGTGCGGGCCGAAGCCGAAGGCGGCGTGCTGACGGTGAGTGCGGCCGGTGTCCGGTACGTCGGCCGTGGGGCCGAACTCGCGCGGGTCACGGTTGGCGGAGCCGTACAACAGGAGCACCTTGCGGCCTGCCGGGACGGTGGCGCCGTGCAGGGTCACGTCCCTGGTGACGGTGCGGGCCAGCGCCTGCACGGGTGTGGCCAGGCGCAGGAACTCCTCGACGGCGCGCGGGACTTCCTCCGGGCGGGCGGCGAGCGCTTGGCGCAACTCCGGGTGTGCGGTGAGGAGTTCGGCGGCGGTGCCGAGCAGCCCGGTGGTGGTGTCATTGCCGCCCGCGACCATCGTGAAGGCGAAGCCCAGGATGCGCAGCAGGCTCGCCTCGTCGTCGCCCATGACCTGGATCAGGTCGGAGACGGTGTCGTCGGCGGGGGCGGCGCGGCGGCGCTCGATGAGCTGCGTGAAGTGGCCGAAGAGGCCGCTGACCGCCTCGGTCGCGCCCAGCGGGTCCCCCTGGGCGTTGGCGGCGACGATCTGCTCCGTCCAGTCGTCGAACCGCGCCCGGTCCGCTTCGTCGACGCCGAGGTAGCGCGCCACGACGAAGCTGGGCAGCGGCTTGAACAGGCCGGATATCAGGTCCACTTCGGCCTTTCCGCTCTGCTCTGCCAGCTCGTCGAGGTGGTCCAGGCGGGCGCGGACGAAGCGGCGTATGTCCGGCTCGACGGCGGCGACGCGGCGCGGCGTGTACCCCTTGGTGATCAGCTTGCGGAAGTCGGTGTGCTCGGGTGGGTCGAGCATCACCATGGGCGTCGCCGCGTCCAGGCCGATGGCCTTCATGTCGCCGTAGGTGAAGGTGAGCCCTTGCCGGGAGGAGTACACCTCGGGATCGCGCAGCGCCGCCGAGACGTCGGCGAACCGGGACAGGACCCAGTAGTCGCCGTCCTGGACGTGGTGCAGCGGATCCTCGTCGCGCAGCGCCGCATACATGGGGTACGGGTCGCGCCAGCTCTCGCCGGAGCAGGGGACGAAGGCGGCACGGGAGCGAGGAAGCGGGGGCGGGGGCGGAGGCGGTGACGGGGGCGTCATGGCGGCACGGTGAGGTGGCGCTCCGGAGAAGTCAAGGCCGTGGCCGACCGGGGGTCAGCCGGGCCCCTCGGCCGTACGGGAATCGGTCGTTCTCGGATCGGTCGTACGGGGGTCAGGCGTCCGGGAATCGCCGGGCGGCGCCGCCGTGGCGAGTTCGAGGTGGGGTCGCTGCAGCAGGCCCGCTCCCACCAGCACGCCGAGCGCGATCGCGGCCACCGTGACGGTGGTGGTGATCAGGTCGGGCACGCTGTTGGCGTTGTGCTGGACGAAGAGTTCGGAGACGCCCAGCAGACCGGTCGAGCCGGGGACCAGCATCCAGAAGCACGGCAGGAAGATCACCCGGTCCGGCGTGCTGGTGCGCCGCTGGATCGCCGCGGCCATCGGCGGCAGCAGCATGCCCGCGGCGAACGCCCCGAAGGCGGGCCCGAGGACGGTGGTGCCCAGCGACTGCACGAAGCGGGCCAGGAACAGCGCGCCGACCAGCCAGCCGATGACGCGGGGCGGGGCGATGCGGAAGAGCTGGAAGCCGAGGCCGAGCAGCAGCAGCGCGCACCAAGGGGCCCAGCGCCCCAGGGTGTCGGGGTAGGGCTCGGCGACGGGGCGGGCGCCCACGGCGGTGGTGCCGACGAGGATGCCGAAGGCGAGCAGCAGCAGTACGTTGCCCGCCTTGGCGAGCCGGGCCATGCCGGACAGGACGGCGCCGGCGGCGAGTTCGATGACGCCCAGCGTCAGCGAGGCTCCCGGCAGGAAGGCGATCAGGGGCGGGATGAACAGGTTCGTCGGCGCCTCGTGCAGCACGGGGCCCGCCCAGCGCTGCGCCACCACCGTGACCAGGACGGCGGCGGCCACCGGCAGCCCGCTCCTGATCGCGGGGAAGCGGTCGCCGAGCAGGTGCAGCAGGCCGACCAGGACGCCCAGGACCGCGTAGCCCACGATGGCGGGGACGGTGGGGTGGCGCACCACGCCCAGGCCGACGGTGAGCAGCGCGTACCCCAGGACGCGGGCGGCCGGGTTGAACCGGACGGTCAGCTCGTCGACTTCCCGCAGTGCCCCGCGCACCTCGGGCAGCGGTACCGGTTCGCGCCGCATGCGCTCGACCAGGAGCTGCAGGGCCTGGACCTGGTCGAGCCGGAGGTCGGGGCCCTCGACCGGGGCGAAGTCGACGATCCCGGCGGTGCTGCCCGGCCCGTGGGCGACTCGTACGAAGACGCCGGTGGGCACGGCGAAGCAGCGCGCGGCGACGCCGTAGCGGGCCGCGATGTCCTTGATGGTGCTCTCGATCTGCGCGGTGCGCTCCGCCGCGCGGACGAGGTCCATGCCCACCGTGCTGAGCGTGGCGGCGAGCTCCTGGAGCATGCGCGGCTCCAGGTCCTCGCTGCGCGGGACCCGGATGGTGTCGGCGCCGAGCGGGGGCAGCCGCTTGAGGAGGGCGGCGGCGAGGTCGTGCGCGGAGACGTCGGACGGCGGCGAGTCATCGCCTGGGCCGGCCGCGCCGGAGACCCCCGGGTCACCGGTCTGCGGCGGCGCCCCGTCCCTGCGTCGGCGCTGTCGCCCGGCGCGCCTCGCCCGCTCCCGCCACCAGCTCATCCGCGCACGATCCGATCAGGACCGGGGCCGGAAACAGCCCGCTGCGCCGCAGGGGACCGCGCCAACCTCGGTCACCTGCGTGGCCGGCTGGACCAGTGCGACCATCGGGCTCCTCACTCCGGCGACGCAGCGGACACGACCGAATCTCGCACGGTCTGCCGCGCCCCGCCTCCTGGGTTCCACTGGCGGGGGCAGCCGCCGCCGGGTCCACTGGAATGGCCCCGTCACGCCGAAGAGCACGCCAAAGAGCCAGCCCAAGAGCCCACCGAAGAGCCCGCCAAGGAGCCAGCCGAGGAGCCCCCGTCATGGCCGACACCCACCATGTGCTGCTGATCTTCTTCGACGATCCCGGCCGCTGCCGCGCGGCGTTCGAGGACTTCAAGCTGCTGCCCGACCTGGCGGCGGTCGCGGTCCTGGAGCGCTCGGCGGACGGGATCGTGGACGTGCCGGAGAGCCATGTGGAGAGCGCGGCCGGGTACACGGTGGGCGCCGGGGTCGTCGGCGGGCTGCTCGGGCTGCTCGCCGGGCCCGCGGGGGCGTTCCTGGGCCTGACCAACGCGGCAGCCGCCGCCGAGGCGCTCGCGAACGCCCGCGACCAGGAGGGCGGGGCCGCGCTGATCTACGTCAGCGGCCGCGTCGAGGAGGGGACGGCGGCGCTCGTCGCCGACCTCTACGAAGAGTCACCGCAGCCCGCCGACGACCTGGCCCTGCGCCACGGTGGCACCCTGGAACGCCTGTCCGCCAAGGAGTTCGCCGCTCAGGTGCGGGCGGCGGAGAAGGCGGCTCGCAAGGCGTGACGGCCCGAACCGTACCGGCTGCACGGTCTCCTCACGGCCTCGGTGTCCGGGGCACCCTCGGCTCGTTTACGGGCTGTGACAGAGCACGGGCTGACGGCGGCGGAAGCGGTACGGGTACTGGCGGCGAGCTCGAACGGACGGCTCCCGCTCACCATCGCGCTGCTGGCGTTCGTCGTGGTGTTTCTGGTGACCCGCCTGATCACGCGCATGATCCGGGCCGGGCGGGGGCCGTTCCGCAATGTCAGCTCCGGCGGACTGCACATCCACCACGTGGTGCCCGGCGTGATCCTCACCGTCGCCGGAGGCTTCTGGGCAGTCGGGGTGTCCGGTGGCGACAGCTTGTCCCGCTGTCTGGCCGCCGGTGTCTTCGGCACCGGGGCCGGTCTCGTCCTCGATGAGTTCGCGCTGATCCTGCATCTGCAGGACGTCTACTGGTCCAAGGAGGGCCGCGCCTCCATCGAGGCGATCACCCTCACCGTGGCCGCGGTCGGGGCCGTGCTGCTGGGCATCGCTCCGCTGGGCATCGACTCCTTCGGCGACCTCGCGACGACCGGGCGCGGCTGGTGGATCACGGCGATCGTGGCGGACGCACTGTGTGCTGCGGTGGCGTTCGCCAAGGGGAAGCTCCGGCTGGGGGTGCTCGGCCTGTTCGTGCCGGTGGTGGGCGCGGCCGCGGCGATCCGCCTGGCCCGGCCCGGCTCTCCCTGGTACCGCCGCTTCTACCGCGACCGCCCGGCGAAGCGGGCCCGTGCCGAACGGCAGACCGCCCGGCACGACGCCCGCTGGGAGAGGTTGCGCACCTGGTTCCAGGACACGGTCGCCGGAGCGCCGACGACGACACGGACTCCGGACGACGCCGACGAACACCGCCCACCCCCTGGGGGCGACCGTGGCCCGGGCGACTCGGACTCGTGAAGTCCGGGCCGCGCCGGGGCCCCGACCGTCACCGGCCGCCGTCCGCCTCGGCGAGCGACGACGGAGCACTCCGGCCCTGGTGGCCCTCGAACCACCGGGCGATGGGCTCCATCGTGACGCCGTGCAGGATGATGCTCAGCAGAACGGTCGCACAGGTCACATTGAAGATGAACACCGCGCTGCCATAGGGCAGTTGGACGTACGCGAGGAACGCGAAGACGATCGAGGTGACCCCGCGGGAGCCGAGCCACCCGACCGCGCCCCGCTCCACCCGGTCGAAGCCCATGCCGCCCAGCGCCGCGTACACCGGCACGATGCGGGCGACGGTGAGGGCGAGCAGCGCGTAGCCGATGACGGGCCAGGTGACGCCGCCCTGCGCGAAGTCGTCCGCGGTGAGCTTCCCGAAGGTGAACCACACGGCCAGGGCCATCACTTCGACGGCGTCGTGGGCGAGTTCGAGGCTGTGGTGGCCGATGGCGTGCGCCGTGTGGGCGTACCAGAGGCCGGTCACGAAGGCGGCGACGAAGCCGTTGCCGCCGATGGGTACGGCGGCGGCGTACGCGACGAAGGGCAGCGTCAAGGTGGCCAGGCGCAGCCCGGCGGGCCGCGCCCACCCCGCCTCCAGGGCCCGCCGCACCAGCCAGGCGGCCAAGAACCCCAGGGCCGAGCCGACGAGCACCGCGAACACCGCACCCTTGAGGGCGTTCAGCAGCAGATCGGTGAACGTATCGCCCTGGGCGGAGACGAGGTTGGCCACGCAGAAGGTGAACAGCGGGGAGATCAGCCCGTCGTTGAAGCCGCCCTCGATGTTCAGCGCGGCACGCACCCGCAGCGGCACCCGCGCATCACGCAGGAACGTGGCGATCGGGGCGAGGTCCATGGGCATCACGACCAGCGCGGCCACGGCCAGCAGCCACCAGCTCGTGCCCGGGAAGAGCGCGGCGCCGAAGAGGGTGGTCAGCCCGACCGATGCGGGCAGCGCCAGGCCGAGCAGCCGCCCCTCCCCCACCGACTTGCCCAGCCGTTCGTAGTCCCGGGCCTCGGTGGCGTCCGTGAACAGCATGACCGCCAGGACGAGTTCGAGGCCGCGCTGGAAGGCGTGCGCCTCCAGGTCGAGCTGGACGGGCGGGTGCTCCCCACGAGTCAGGACGATCCCGGCGACCGCGAACGCGAGCGGCGCGGTGATGCTCCACCGCGCCAGCCGTTCCGACACCAGGGTCCACACGAACAGCAGGGACACCAGGAGGAGAAGAGCGAACACGGCAACTCACAGGAGCGGGGGCGGGACAGTCCGGGGACGTCCGGCCAGTCTCCGCTCCCGCCGACGCGGGGCACGGCAGCCGCGCCCTGGCCATCACCCGGAAGGGACACCGCCCTGGCTGCGCCGCACGCTTCAGGGCTGAGGGTGGAGCTGCTCGATCCGGTCGCGCTGGGTGTACATGTCCCAGTACTGCTCGGCGAGGTCATCGGGGTCGACGACCGGGAACTCCGCGGTCGAAGCCGCAGGGGTTCCGGACCGGGCGATGAGTGCGCTCATCTCGCTGCGGGCTATCGATGCGCCGACGGAGAGGGTTCCGACGTAGATGCCCGCGTCGGCCAGTTCGCCGTGGAGGGAGTAGAGGTAGTTGCGGGCAGCGGCTCCCACGGGAGCCAGGCCGCTGAGACCGGGCATCGGGTGGACCGCCGAAACGCCGGTGGTCAGGAGGAAAGCGCCGTCTCCCCGCCCGGTCCACTCCGGCAGCACTGCGCGGACCACCTCCACGGGGGTCAGCAGGAACATCGGGAGGCCCTTCTCCAGGGAGGCGGCGTCTGTCTCCGTGGCCGGGGCGAAGCTCTGCTCGGTGCTGAACGGCCCGTACTCGATCACGTCGATGCGGCCGAAGCGGTCGCGGATGCTCGCGATCAGCGCGGGCACTTCGGCGGGCCGGGACAGGTCGGCGGAGAATCCGGCTGCCTCGATGCCGTCCTTCGCGAGGTCCTCGACGAGGGCATCCAGGCGCTGCCGGCGGCGCGCCACCAGGGCGACACGAAAGCCTTCACGGCCGAAGCGGCGGGCGACAGAGGCACCGAGACCGGTACCGGCCCCGAAGACGGCGATCACTTTGGACATGAGGGCTCTCCTTGCTCTCTGCTTCTCGACTTCGCGACATCTCGGCCTTCGACATCTTGACCCTTGGGTCAACTTAAGTTGGACGGTAACATGCAGGTTGACCCAAGGGTCAAGTTCTGCTCGGCGGGCAGGGCGCAGCGACGGAGTACGCCATGCCGGTACCAGGAGGAATCACCAGATGCGGGCCGACGCACAACGGAACGCGGAGAAGCTGCGAGCAGCCGCCGCTGAGCTCTTCCAGGAGCGTGGCCTGCACGTACCGCTCAAAGAGATCGCCCGCCGGGCAGGAGTGAGCCACGGCACGCTCTACAACCTCTTCGGCACGCGCGAGGCCCTCATCGACGAAGTGGTGACCGATCGTGCGGCGCGCCGCCTGAGTGAGGTCGCCGAGCAGGCCCTCGCCTACGAAGACGCCTGGGAGGGGTTCGCGTACTACGTCGAGAAGCTCTGCGAACTCCAGGCCACCGACCCCGCCGTCGCCGACGTGGTCAGCGGCCGCTATCCGGGCGCCGAGCGCCTCATGTCCGCCTGCGGCCGGACCATGGGCGCCGCGCAACGGATCGTCGAGCGGGCCCATGAAGCCGGCGCCCTCCGCCCCGACTTCACCAACGCGGACCTGGTGTTCGCCTTCGCCGCCAACGCCCTGCTGGCCCGGGCAACCGCCGAGGCCGCCCCGGACGCCTGGCGCCGACAAGCCGCCTTTCTCCTGGACGGTCTGCGCACCGAGGCCGCCCGCAGCCCTTTGCCTGCGAGTCGGCTGACCGAGCAACAGGTCTACGGCGCCCTGGGCAACCTGGGCGGCCTGGGCGGCCTGGGCGGCAAGACCTAGGCAGCGCGGTCGGGCGAGGCAGGTGGCAACCGCCCAGCCGAACGCCGCGTGGCAACCGTCTAGCCGAACGCCGCCCTGAACCGCTCCCCCAGCCCCCGCAGCCGTTCGACCGGCTCGTTGGCGAAGACCAGGCGGACGTAGTCGTCGCCGCTCGGCCCCCAGCCCGTCATGGGCGTCGCGGCCACCTGGCCCTGGCGGAAGAGGCGGTCCGAGGCGTCGGCCGGGGAGAGGCCGAGTGCGGCGGTGTCGACGAGGAGGGACCAGCCGCCGTGCGGCCGGACGCAGGGGTAGTCGGCGAGCTCGTCCAGGATGAGCTCGCAGCGCTGCTGCCAGACGCGGGTGGCGGCGGCCACGTCGGCCTCGGCGTCGGGCGCTTCCAGGGCGGCGGCGACGGCCTGTTGGGCGATGCCGACCTGGCAGACGACGTTGGTGAGGCCGACGAGGTGGACGTCGGCGATGATCCGCGCGGGACCGACGACCCAGCCGACCCGCCAGCCGATCATGCGGAGTTCCTTGGAGGCCGAGCCCACCGTGAGGGTGCGGTCGGCCAGGGCCGGGTGGGAGGCGGGGTGCGCGGGGGCGCGGCCGTCGAAGCGGATGCGCTCCATGGCGGCGTCGTACACGATCCAGCAGTCGTGCTCGACGGCCTTGGGGGCGAGGGCGTTCCAGTGGGTGTCGTCGAGCAGGGCGCCGGTGGGCATGGCCGGGGACATGGCGAGGACCGCGGCCGTGTTCGGGCCGACCGCGGCGGCAAGTTCGTCCGGGTCGACGCTCCAGCCGTCCTTGGTGGGAGTGCCGCGCACATGTCGCGGCACGCCGCCGACCAGCCGGATGCGGTTGACGAGTCCGGCGTAGATCGGATCGCACACCACGACTTCCTGGCCCGGCTCGACGGTCGCGAGCAGCACGTTCAGTACGCCGTTGAGGCCCCCGGCGACGCTCAGACACTCGGTGGCGGGGTCGTAGGGGACGCCCGCGATCCGGCCGACGTGCGCTGCCGCCGCGGCCCTCAGCTCGGTCTTGCCCTGGAAGGGCAGGAAGCTGTTGGCGGCGTCGTCGTCGATCGCCAAGTGAGTGACGTCGAGGGCGACTTGGGGTGGTCGCAGGTCGGTGTCGAGGTTCTCCAGGCGCAGCAGGTCCGGGTCGTGCGCGGCATCGGCCGCGTCGCCCATCGTGTCGACCCCGATGCCGGGGATGTGGCGCAGCCGCGACACGCTCATAGGGATCCCTCCAGGACGTGGACGTACTCTGGCTGGGGCGCACTGCGTTCCGTAAACAGAACGCACGCTGGTGACAGTAGGACGCCGGTACGGTTCGGTCAACGGTGCTGTGGCGCACGGGACTTGGCCGCGTCGAGCGGACGGCGAGTGCGGGGCGGACGGCGAGTGCGGGGCCGGCAGCAGGACCAGGAGCGGTGAAGGGAGTCCGTACGACATGAGTGATCTGCCCGAGCAGGTGGGGCGCCGCTTGAGCCAACTCCGGGACGGGCAGGGGATGTCGCTCTCCGAGCTGGCCCGCCGCGCAGGGATCGGCAAGGGCACCCTGTCCGAGCTGGAGAGCGGCCGCCGCAACCCCACCCTGGAGACCCTGTACGCCCTCACCACCGCGCTCGGCACGCACCTCACCGCCGTCCTGAGCGCGCCCGTCGAGCACGCCGAACTCTCCGGCACCGCCGTGGACGCCCGCCTGATCGAGCGCTTCGAGGACGGTGCGGCGGTCACGGAGGTGTTCCGGATACGGATCCGGGCGGGGCAGCGGCAGCAGTCGGGCGCGCACACCGCCGGTGCCACCGAGCACCTCGTCGTCGTCACCGGGACCGCGCTCGTGGGCCCGGCCACGGCGCCCCTCCAGGCGGGCCCGGGAGGGCACGTGGAGTGGGCGGCCGATGTGCCGCATGTGTACGGGGCGCCGTCGGGGGACGTGGAGGCGGTGCTGGTGGTGCGCTATCCGACCACTGAAATGCGTCAGGCAACCACTGAAGTACGTCTGGAAACCACCGCCGTTCGTGATCCGAGCGCCACGAACTGAGCCTGGCCCATAAGCTGTCCTTCCTTGCCCTGCGGGAGATCAAGAGGAGTCAGACATGACCACGCTGCTGATCGCGCTCGGCCTCCTGGCCGGGGTGGCCCTCCTCCTGATCGTCGTCCTGCTGCGCCGGCGCAACGGCGCCACGCACAACGTCGACGGACTCCTCATCGAGCAGCACCACCGCGAGCAGGCTCGCTCCGATCGGAGCTCCTACAGCTCCTTCGGGGCGCACAACTCGCCCTACTCCGTGGGCAGACGCCACCAGAAGTAGGCTGACGCGATGCGTCAGCCCAAACCCCGCACCGTGCTCATGTCCCTGGCCGCCGTCATCGCCCTCTCGGCCGCCGCCACCACGGTGGTCGAATCCATGGCCTTCCCCGACCAGGCCGATCCGAAGGCCCAGGAAGCCTATGACCGGGGCCATGCGTGGGTGAAGGCGCGCATCGATCCAGAACCAGAACCTGCCCCGACGCCGACCACAGCACCCAACTCCCCGCCCCCTTCAGGCCCGGTGACCGACTCTCTGCATCTGGACAGGACGGTCACGGCCGACGCCACGCCAGGATCTGTCATCGAGTTCAGAGCAGTGCGCAAGGGCACGGGCACGGGCACCGCGGGCTACCGGGAACTCTGCGACAGCTACGCCTCGACACCCGAGTACACCGGCAGCCTGTCACAGCAGTACCGGGACGACTGGGTGCGCGGCTGCCTCGCGGCCATGACGACTCCGCCGTCCGCGAGCGGATCACGCCCCGGCGATCGGTGACACCGCACGTCGTTGCCGGTGCATGCGGAACCAGTTGGCTCAGACAGGTATCTCTTCATCAGTACAGGAGTGCAGGAGTGCAGGCGATGTCCTGAGGAGAGGAGCCGTTACGCATGGTGCGTCGAGTTCGTGTTCTGCTGCTGACCGCCCTGGTGCTGGTGACCGGCACAGTCATGTTGTCCGCGCCGGCCTCCGCCGTCATCGGCGGGTCGAAGAGCACCTACGCCCCCTGGGCGGTGCGCATGCTCGTCGACGGCAAACCGACGTGCACCGGGACGGCGGTCGCCCGCCAGTGGATCCTCAGCGCCTCGCACTGCTTCTTCGAGCAGGGACAGCCGGTCGCCGACAGGCGGATCTCGTTCCGCGTCGGCAACCTCGACATGCGCAAGGGCACCACGGTCCGCCCGCTGCCCGGAAAGCGCGCGGGGAGCGCACGCGCCGACATGCTGCTGATCAAGGTGCCGTCGATGAAGGTCCGGCCCGCACGTCCGGCCACGGCCCCCGTCCACCCCGGCCTGGACGTGCGGCAGTACGGGTGGGGCGCCACCTGCACCAGCGACGAGAACACCTGTCAGTCTCCGGTGCTCAAGCAGGCGCACCTGCGGGTCATCCGGCCCGACGACCCCCGGTGCAAGGGCTACACCACGCCGGGCGGCTCGGACTTCTGCATGAAGAAGGTGTCCGGGATCCCCGCCGGCGGTGACTCCGGAGGCCCGGTGATGAGCATCGCCCCGCACGGGAAAGAGACCCTCCTCGGGGTCTTCGACGGCTCCGACCGGGACAAGGTCGCCGAGGCCGGGGAGATCTCCCAGCAGCTCGCCTGGATCCGCTCGGTCACCCGTCACTGACGCGGGAGAACGGGATACGGGGGGCGGGACAGGGGGGCGGGGGGCCTGTTCGCGAAGTCCCGGGGCCGCCCGCCCGGCGCCGCGCACTGAGTGATTGGGCACAGCCGCTCCGCGGGTACGGTCACCGCGCAGTCATGTACATCAAGGGGGACGTAGTGGCCCATTTCCATGTCAAGCATCTGCCCGGCGGGGCGATACCCGACGGCGGCGTCGCGGCCTGGCCCGTGAGCAGTGCGGAGCAGTGGCGGAGGGCACGGCTGCCGGTCATCTTCGCCCCGGGCGCGGGCAGTTGGGCTCTCGCGGTCGTGGCCCTCACGGCGTACGTGATGACCGTCGCCGCCTCGTCGACGGCAGCGGCCTGGCCCGGCACCGGCGGCAGCGGCAGCGGCAGCGGCACGGACTGGCTGCGCTACCCCGCCGCGTTTCTGCTCCTGGCCCTCCCCCTCTGGTACCGGTTCCTGCCGGTGGCGGCCGCGGTGGCCTCCGTCGGCGTCGCGGCCGGCGCTGCCGCCGCCCTCTCCTCCCCCGAATCCCTCGGCGGAGCGGGGACTGCCGGATACCTCATCGAACTGGGCGCGTGCGCCTGGGCGTTGGCGGGCAGCTGTCTTCGGCTGCACGCCCGGCGCCGGCAGCGGCGGCTCGCCCTCGACGCGGCGGGCAGGCGCCGCGTCGACCTTCCCGACGGGGTTCCGGAGACGGACGGCCGCCGCGGCCACTTCCAGGTCTATCTCGGTCTCGCGCTGTGTCTGGTCGCGGCCGGCGTCCTCACCGACGGCCTGGTCAGCGATCTCCGGGCGTCCGGCGGCGCATCCCCGTACGACGCCGTGGGGCACCAGAGCGTCGTGCTGCTCCTCGCCGTCCCCGGCTGCACCCTCTTCGGCCGGGGCATGACCGCCTCCCGGGCGGCCCGCCGACTGCACGACGAGCCGCAGCCCGCCTTGATCGTGGGCGTGCGCACGGGCCGCGGCGGGCGCCACTGGCTGTACCCGGACGCCCGTACGACATCGGGGCGGCCCCTCATCTCGTACGTCCCCGGGGACCGGGACACCCGCGACGGCGTACGCCTGTTGGGCAACGGCACGGCGTACGGCGCCGGGGGTGGACACCACGACATCGACGCGGCCCACGAGCCCTTCGAGGCGATCGTCTACGGGCCTTTGCACGAAGGGGCCGAGGTGGTGGTGGAGTGCGCCCTCGTGGAGTACCACGCGCATCGAGGGGAGGCGGGGCAGATCCGCACCCGGCTCGTGTCCGCCGTGCTCCGGCCGCAGCGGCGCCACGGCCTCAGCCCCTGGAAGCCGGCCGACGCCGCCGAGCGGGAGCGTGCCAGGCGGCAGCAGGCCCGGGAGGCGGCGGAGCGGTACAAGGAGGAGCAGCGCAAGGCCCGGTTGCGACAGGAGCAGTTGAGGAAGGAGCGCCAGGCCCGCGGACGGGCCGCCCGGCCCCGGCCGTCCGAGCGCAACCGCTGGGGAAGCACCAGCGGTGGCGGGTGCGGGGGCGGCGTCTGGGACGGCTCGGGCGGCAGTTCCGGCGACAGCGGTCACAGTTCCGGGGGCCACAGCTGCGGTGGGCACGGCTGCGGGAGCGGCTGTGGGGGCGGTGGCTGCGGGGGCGACTGAGGAATGGGGTCCGTCGTCAGTCCCACCCGTCGTCAGTCCCACCCGTCGTCAGTCCCACTGCTCGTCCGCGAGCGAGGTGACCGGCTGCGGCTTGCCGATCACGGCCAGGGCGATGAAGAAGCTGATCTGGCCGATCGCGATGGTGAGGGTGGCCAGCGCCTTCTCGTCGTAGTGCTCGGCCACCTCGGCGTACAGCTCGTCGGAGACGCGCTCCTGGCCGTGCGGGGCGGGCTGGAGGGTGGCCTCCACCAGCGCGAGTGCGGCGCGCTCTGCGTCGGTGAAGTAGGGAGCGTCCTGCCAGGAGGAGACGGCGGTGATGCGCTCCTCGGACTGTCCGGCCTTCCGCAGGAAACCGGTGTTCAGGATCGTCAGGTAGGTGTTGTTCACGATCTGCCCGGCGCGCAGGTGGACGAGGTTCATGGTGGTGCGCGGCACCGAGTGGTTGCCCGTGGCCTTGAAGAGCGCTGCGCTGATGTCACTCAACTCGGGCACGAACTCACCCGGGTTGGGCATCCGGGAGATCGAGACCTTGGCGGTGTTCACGGCGTTCGAGGTGTCCGAGATATCCGAAGTGTTCGTCATGGCTGGGCTCCTTCGCTGTGTTCCGACGGCCTGCTCGGCGTCTTCACAGCACTGACGGATGCCCGCGCGCAGATGTGACCGGAGTCCGGAAAGTTTCTCCGGCCGGCGCTGCCGCGCCCATGTCCGCCCACGTCGGACATGCCCTTAACCGGCTTTGAGGTGATCTTCAACGGCGCCTTAAGGATCACTGGCCGGGCGCTGTGCGGGCGATGCGGGAGGGTGTCGGCCTCTAGGTTCTGCGCTGTGAAACTCAAGGCAGCTGACTCAGACCTGACGGCGTACCCCGCGCTGTCGTCCTACCTGAAGCAGACAACTCCCGGTGGGTCCACGACGGCCACCGTGACGCTGCCTCCGGTAGGACCTCCGCTGATGGCGCCGCGCACGGCGCCGTCGTCCCACCGCAAGAACCGCAAGGACAACAACCGCAAGGACCCGAAGGGGCCGAAGGGCCGTCATCGCATCGCGCCCGCAGCGCCCGCCGCGCACCGGCGCGACCGTCCGGCCTCCTCCGCTCCGGCCGTGCCCCCGGTGCCTACAGTTCCTCCAGTTCCGCCGGCGCCTCCTGTGCCTCCGATCACCGCGCCACCGGTCACCTCACCGGCCGCCTCACCGCTCACTTCACCGGTCACCGTTCCGGTCCCGGCACCGGCCGCCAGGCACCGCTCCCGACGGCGCACACGACGCGCCCGGCCCTCCCTCTACGGGTATGCCGCGGCGGCGGCCCTCGCCGTCACCACGGCCGCGTTCCTCGCGACGTCCCGCAGCCCGGAGCCCGCCACCCCCGACGCCGCGTCCGGGAACCGCCAGGCGACCCCCAGCCCGGACGCCTCGGCCGACACCCCGCCCGAGGACACGGCCGGACCGCCGGCCGACGACCCGGCACCCACCCCTCCTCCGGCTCCCGCCCGGAAGCCGACCGCGCAGCCCAGCCCCACGCAGCACCACCGCCCGGCGCCGTCGGTCGCCAGTCCGCCGGGCTCGCTCTCCGTCGGCGCCAGCGGCGACTCCGTCGTACAGATCCAGCAGCAGCTCCAACACCTGCAGCTCTACATCGGCCCCGTGGACGGCTACTACAGCAGCGATGTCGCGTCCGCGGTGGCCCGCCTCCAGCAGGCCCGGAACATCCACGAGCCGCTCGGCGTGTACGGGCCCGTCACCCGGGCCGCCGTCGACACCGAGGCTCCTGTCTAGGAGGTGCGCTGTCCGGGCGGCCGCCGATCGGCGCGGGACCTGGGAGTCTGGGAGCGGGGCTTGAAGCTGCCGCAGCGGAAGCCTCTACCGTCCTGAGCAGAGCCGGAGAATCCGGCCCGGTGAGGCACGTGTGAGGGAGGCGGCGATGGCCTGGCCGATCGCGGAGGTCGCCCGGATGTCGGGGGTGACGGCCCGGACACTGCGGCACTACGACGAGATCGGCCTGCTGCCGCCGGCCCGGATCGGGGCCAACGGCCACCGCTACTACGAGGACCGTCAACTGCTGCGGCTGCAGCAGGTTCTCGTGCTGAGGGCGCTGGGCGTGGGACTGCCCGAGATCGGCCGGATCCTGGCCGCGCAGGTCGACGAGCTGGTGGCGCTGCGGGGCCATCACCGTCGGCTGCTCGCCGAGCGCGACCGGCTGGATGTCCTGGCCGGAACCATCGCCCGCACGATCGCCGTACTGGAGCAGTCCAGGAAGGACGGCGCAGACATGATCAGCATCAGCCGGCCGGAGAACCTGTTCGAGGGCATCCGGTCCGCCCAGTGCATGCAGGCCCTGCACGGCTTCCCGGAGCTGGTCGGGGCCGTCGAGCGGCATGGCGCGGCGTTGAGTGAGGCGGCGAGGGAGGCCGACGAGCGCGAGCGCACGGCGCAGATGATCCGGCTGGCGGAGCTGTTGGCCGCCGGCCTGCCCGCCGACGCCGATGAGGTGCAGGCCGAGATCGACACCCAGTACCGCACGCTGGCCCGGATCCGGGCGGCCACCGCCGAGGAGTACCGCGCGATCGGGCGTACCTGCGTGGAGAACGAGCACTGGCGCGCGGCGTACGAGGGGGATCGCGCCGGGCCTGGCCGCCTACCAGCGCGCCGCCATCGAGGCGTACGCCGGAACCCGGCTGCGCTGAGCCGGGACCGGGCCGCCGCGACGGGCGAGCGGCGGCCCCTGCCGGGTCAGATCCCTGCCGGGTCGGGTCCCTGCCGGGTCGGGCTCCTCGGACCTCGGACTTCGGCCCGAGGAGCTCCTCACGCCTCCTTGCCCATCAGGTGGGCGAAGACCACGACGTTGGAGTCCCAGTGGCGGTCCTTCGTCAGGTCGCCGCCGCAGGTGATGAGGCGCAGCTCGGCCTTGTCGGTCTTCCCGTAGACCTTCTCTGTGGGGAACTGGTCCTTCTTGTAGGTGTCGACCTCGTCGACGGCGAAGACGGCCGTGGTGCCGTCCGTGCGGTGCACCTCGATCTGCTCGTACTTCTTCAGCTTCTTGAGGTTGTAGAAGACGGCCTCGGGCGTGTCCGGGGTGTCCATGTGGCCCGCGATGGCGGCGGCGCCGGTCTGGCCCGGGGTGGGGCCGTTCTTGTACCAGCTCGCCTCCATCGGCTTGTCGAACGGCGGCGTCTGCATGGTGCCGTCGGAGGCGAGGCCGACCGAGTCGAGCTTCGCGTCGACGCCGATGTCCGGGATCTTGAGGTGGTCGGGCACCGAGGCGGGCAGCGCGGACGTCTTGGTGATGTCGGCCTTGGACAGGGCGGCGGCGTGGTCCCCGCCCTTCTCTCCCTCGGACGACGAGCAGCCCGCCGCCAGGCCGACGGCGAGCGCGACGGCGGCCGTGGGGGGGCGCCCCGGGGCGGGCGCGCCGGCCCCCCCCCCCCCGCCGCGCCGCCCACCCCGGTGCCCGATCCAGCCCTTGGCCCGGACTGTCCCCCGCCCCCCCCGGAACG
>NZ_JBHYJB010000037.1:84657-118061 GCF_042740175.1 Streptomyces sp. NPDC059009
CGGGGCTGCTCGGCTACGGGCTCGGGGGGGGGCGGGGGGCGGGGGGCGCCCCGGGTGCGGGCCCCGGGCCCCCCCCACGACTCCTGCGGATCGCCTCAGCCATCGTGGCGACGGCGGCGCAGCACGTCGGCTCCGGCGAGGGCGGTCACGCCGAGGCCCGAGGCGAGGGCGATGCCCGCGATGTTGCCGGCTTCGTGGCTGTCGGCGACCGGGGCCATGCCGGTCTGGACGGAGCCCTTGGGCGTCTTGTACTGGCCGGGGGCGACCGGCTTGACGGCGTTGTTGTGGGTGCCGTGGGAGGTGTTGGTGCCCGCGCTGCCCGCGGCAACCCCGAACTTGAGGGTGTCGACCTTCTGGCCGTCGGCGTAGCCGGTCACGCCGTAGTAGCCGGCCTTGGTGTTCTTCGAGACGGTGGCGGTGCCGTGCCAGGCGCCGTTGACGCCGCGCACCGGCTTGAGCACGACCTTGCCGCCGTCGAACGCGTCGGACTTCACGTACACCGCGCCGGGCTTGAGCTCGCCGGTGCCCTTGATGTCGAGGCCGACGTGGTCGCCGGGCCTGCCGCCGTCCGTCGACATGGAGAAGGTCGCCTTGCCGGGCTGCGGGGTGGGCTTGCTGTCGCTCCACGTGCTGATGGAGGCCGTGGTCTGCGCGCCGGTGTCGCCGAAGTTCGCCGTCGCCGTCACGGGGTACGTGCCGATCTTGACGTCCTTCTTGACCGTGGCCGTGCCGGTCCACGTGGTGCCGCCGGTGGAGTGCAGGCTGACGGAGCCGAACGCGTCCGAGACGACCTTGACGCTCTGCGCCTTGTCGGACGTCGTCGCGCTGATCTTGACCTGCTCGCCCGCGCGGAATCCGGTCGCGTGCGCCGGGCTCGACAGGTGCAGCTGCACCGATGCCTTGTCCGACGGCGACGCGGAGGCCGACGGCGAGCTCGGATTCGTCGACGGGGCGTCCGCGGCGAATGCGGCCGCGGGGGCCGCCAGGGCTATGGACGCCGCCAGGCCGACGGCGGAGATGGTGAATGCCTTACGCATGCTGAATGAGCCTCCCCTGGCTCCTGGGAAATTCCCGAGTGTGGTGCCGGAAATCCGACATCCCTGATGATGCAGACAGGGGTGGCGCAGGTTGCAGGCCGTCGAAGGCCGTCAAAATCCCCCAGGACCAAAGTCCCTGCCCCACTTGCGTGGACCCACTGGCGCGAATTCCCTTTTCAAAGAATTCCGTTTACCGGCGCTTTGCGGGGAGATTAGGGTCCTAAGTCCCGGGGGATTTTGACGCGTTGCTGATGCCACTAGCGCCGGCCGTAGACCGGGGTGCGGCTGGACTCCTCGGGCTGCTCGGGGAGTTCGAGGGCGGCGATCTCCTTGCGGACGTCGTCGGTGGGGCGCAGGCCCCAGGCGGTGAAGTACGCCGTCAGGTCCCGCCGGGCCGCCTTGCTCGCCTCGACCATGAAGAACCGCTTGCGGGCCGCGTCGTCCCCGGCACTGTCCTCGGCGGCGGGCCGGGCGGCCGCGTGCAGCCGGTGGTAGAAGGCGTCGCCGAACAGGACGCGCAGCTGCTCGAACATCGCGAAGCGGCCGAAGTGGTACTCGCTGCTCTGCAGGCTCCCGGTGCCCGTCGCACTCCCGGCGGCGTCGAAGTCCCGCTGCCCGTCAGGGAGATCGAGGTACTTAAGCGCCAGCTGCCACTCGGCCGGTCCGGCGTGCCCGGTGTCCTTGGGGTCGGCGCCGAAGGCCCGCATGGCGGCGAGGGAGTAGATGTTGACGGTCTGTTCGGTCATGGGCCGCCAGGTCCACTTGGACATCTGGCGCTGGTGGCCCATCTCGTGCCACAGGCCCCAGGAGTGCTTGAGGCCCTTGGCGGTCAGGAGTTCCTCGCTGCCCCAGCTGGAGGGCCAGGCCACGCGGTAGTCGGTGGCGTTGGCGGTGTAGCCGTTGCGGAACTCGACGATCTGCTGGAGCAGCGGGCTGCCCGCGGGCTGTCCCTTGCCGCGCAGACCGCTGATCCGGTCCTCCTGCTCCGCCACGGTGTCGTAGGTCTTGAGCAGTTCGTCCTGGCTCGCCGTGGCCTGCTGCCGCGCGGTGTCGCGCAGCACGGCGAGCTGCACGTGCCGCCCCTGCAGCTGGACGTAGGGCGCGGTGGCCGCCTTCAGCATGGTCTGCCACTGCTGGTGCGTGGTCTTGCCGAGCACGTAGTACGGGATGGGGTGCGCCGTCCTTCCGAGCGTCACCGTGGCCTTGTGCTGCTGCTTCGCGGGGCGGTCGTCGACGTAGCGCAGGTTGATGATCCCGCCGCGGGGGTCGGTGACCGTGGTGCGCCCGGGCTTCAGCTTGTACGTGCGCGGTTCGGGCAGGTCCTGCAGCTCGTGGTCCGGGTTGCGCATGCCGTGGTTGCCGATCACCAGCTCGGGCAGCGGGTCGCCCGGCTCGGTCCGCCGCACGTCCACGGCGAGCCGGTCGCCCGCGTTCACCAGATATCCGGTGGGCCGGTGGTCGGGCAGCATCATCCAGCGGCCGAGCCGGTCCTGTTCGGCCTTCGACGACGGCAGCGGACTCCAGCGCAGGGTGCGCTTCTGCGGGAACGCGCGCTCGGCCGGGGCGCGGTACACCGGGGCCTTCTCGAGGGTCCAGCGCTGCTCGGCCGTCACCGGCTGCGACTCCACTCCCTTGACCGTCGCGGTCGCGGTGGCGGTGACCGTGAGGGTGGCGGGCTTCGCCTTCGGGGCCGCCTTCAGGTCGACGGTGATCCAGTCGCTGTAGCTGCCGTCGCCGGGTGCGGGCCGTGGCGGTGTGCAGGTCACGTCGGTCTGCGTTGCGGTGCAGTAGTTGCGCCACGCCCCGTGGTAGTCGGCCACGACCGTGCCCTTGGGCGCCGTGACCCTGGTGGTGATCTTGTCGGCGGCGGCCGGGCCGTCGTTGTACACGCTCAGCTTCATCTGGAAGGTGTCGCCGGGAGTGAGGTACGTGGCCGCGCCGTCGGCGTCGACGACGACGCGCACCTTCGCCTCCGGTGGCGGCTCCGTGGCCGCTCCCATGGCGGGCGGTACCGCGAGCGCGCACAACAGGGCGCCGACCTGTGTCGAGTTGAGGATCATGGCCAGATCGTGCGGCGCGCGCGGACCCGCCCACCGCGGAAGACACCCCGCTGACTCCATCCAGGCTCGATCTTGAACCGAACGGCCCCGGCGATTGCGCCGCTTGCCGTGGCGGCGCCGCGGCGCCGCGGTCAGCTCGACTTCCTGGCGAGCTCGGCGAGGAACTGCGGGACCCGCCCGGCGCCGAAGTCGTAGAACCGTGCCCACCGCGGCTCGACCGCGATACGCGCCATCCGGTCGTACAGGGACCGGCAGTTCCGCTCGAACTCGGCCGCGTACTCGGCGTCGAAGTTCTTCCGCGCGGCCGCGAGGTACTCCGGAACCACCCCGTCGACGATCGTGAGGTGCACGACGCCGCGTACGGAAAGTGTCCTGGCCGAGCCGGGGCTGTCGCCGGCGTCGATGGTCAGGGCGACCTCGGGGCGGGCGGTCAGCGCCTTCACCTTGGGCGCGGTGGCCGCGGTGGACATGACGATCTCGTCGCCGGTCCAGTAGATCCCGATCGGGATGACGCGCGGCAGCCCGTCGAGCCCGTTGTACGCCAGCCGCGCCATGGACGCCTGGCTCAACAGCTCGTGGGCGTCGGCCAGCTCCTGTGCGATCTGCTTCGGGTCCATGACGCGTCGTCCTCCACTGTCGCGCGGCCGCTCGTGGCCGCTGTGTCCCTGGGACGGAGACGCCGCCCCGTTCTCGACATCCGCGGCCGCATCGCCGTCCGCTCGCCCACGGTCTCGCCCGAGGCAATCGTGCCGCGCTCGCCGGATTCCACCACTCCGGTTGACAGTGCCCGTCCCCGCAAACCATGATTCCATCACTCAGCTAGTGGAATCAGCGAAAGGGGGAGGCGTGCGAGGTGTGGTGTCTCCTGGCACGGGCGGCTCGAGGTGGGCCCTGGAGGCCCGGGGGCTCGGGAAGAGATACCGCCGGGGGCGGGCCCTGGAGGACTGCTCCGTGCGCATCCCGGCCGGGCGCGTCTGCGGGCTCGTCGGGCCCAACGGGGCGGGAAAGAGCACCCTGTTGAAGCTGGCCGCCGGGCTCATCGAGCCGACCGAGGGCGCCCTGCGGATCTTCGGGGTGCCGGGCGACCAGCCCGCGGCGATGCGGCGGTTCGCCTATCTCGCCCAGGACAAGCCGCTGTTCAAGCGGTTCACGGTCGCCGAGTGCCTGCGCATGGGCCAGGAACTCAACCCCGACTGGGACCAGGCGTCCGCCGAGCGGATCGTACGGGCGGGGCAGGTGCCCCTCGACGCCCGTGTGGCGACGCTCTCGGGCGGCCAGCGCACCCGCGTGGCGTTCGCCCTCGCCCTCGGCAAGCGGCCCGACCTCCTGCTCCTGGACGAGCCGATGGCCGATCTCGACCCCGTCGCGCGGGACGAGATGTCCTCGCTGCTGATGTCCGAGGTCGCCGAGCGCGGCACCACCGTGCTGATGTCCTCCCACATGCTCAGCGAGCTTGAGCACATGTGCGACTACCTGCTGGTCGTCGCCGAGGGCCGCGTCCGCATGGCCGGTGAGGCCGACGAGCTGCTGCCGATGCACACCCTCGTCACCGGAGTGCTCACCGACGAGGGCCTGCCGCCTGAGCTGACCCGGCACACCCTGGTCGAAGTCCGCACGGCGGGGCGGCAGTTCACCGCCCTGGTCCGCGCCGAAGGACCGCTCGGCACGGAGTGGCAGCTCGCCGAGCCCAGCATGGAGGAGGTCCTCCTGGCCCATCTCCGCTCCCCCAAGGCTCCCGCAGTGATCACGCCGACCGCCACGCCGCCCCTCGACCGCCTGGAGAACGTGGCATGAGCACCACCCTCTCGACCCGCGCCGACGCCCCGCTCGGCCCCGTCCCCGCCAAGCCCCGCCGACTGCGCGGCCTCGCCTGGCTCATGGTGCGCCAGCACCGCACCGCCGTGCTGGCCTGCGCGGCCGCGACCGTCGGCGGCGCCCTCTGGATCGTCTCCGAGCGGGCCTCGACGCTCAGCAGCCTGCACGCCGCCGGCTGGCCCGCCAAGCCGCTCGGCTCCCTCGACGCCGACGTCATCAACCGGGCCAGCCAGAACATCACCGACGTCGGCGGCTATCTGTTCTTCCTGCCGCTGCTGCTCGGCGTGTTCTTCGGCGCCCCGCTCATCGCGTCCGACCAGGAGCACGGCACGGCGCAGCTGGTCACCACCCAGTCCGTGTCCAAGCGCCGCTGGCTGCTGTGGAAGCTGGGCTTCGCCCTCGCGCTGGTCACGGTGACGACCGCCGTCCTGAGCGCGCTGTTCACCTGGTGGTGGCGGTCCGCCGCCCCGCTGGCCACGTACAGCTGGCTGGACGACGCGACCTTCGGCACCACCGGTCCGGTCCTGGTCGCCGGCGCCCTCTTCACCACCTCGCTCGGCATCCTCATCGGCACCCTCGTGCGCCGCGCCGTACCCGCGATGGCGGTGACGCTCGGAGTGACGGTCGCGACGCGCCTCGTGATCGAGCACTTCCGGCCGGACTTCGCCACCCCGCGCCGCGCCGCCTTCCCGCTCGACACCGATCCGCCGGCCTGGCTCGGCAACGTGACGCAGGTGGACCAGTGGATCGGCACCGCGTCCGGGAAGGTGTACGGGTACGGCACCTGCACCACGGCCAAGTCACCCGAGGCGTGCCACGACAAGCTCGGCATCGTCAACTCGGTCTGGGACTACTTCACTTACGGGCAGCTGGGCGGCATGCAGTGGGTCGAGGCGGGGATCTACCTCGCGCTCACCGCCGTACTGATCACGCTGTTCATGTGGCGGACCCGGCGGCACGCGCTGTAGCAGCACGGACGGCATAGGCTGCCGCAGACGACAGACGACAGTCGGCAGTCGGCAGTCGGCAGTCGGCAGTCGGCAGTCGAAAATCGACGAAACACGAACGACGAACGACGAGATGAAAGGGGGCGGGTTCCATGGTCGTGTTCCGCATCGAGCGCCGCGGTGGCCTGCCCGCCTACCTTCAGATCGTCCATCAGGTCGAACAGGCGCTGCGCATGGGAGCGCTGACCGAGGGCGACAAGCTGCCCACGGCGGCCCAGGTCGCGGCCACCACGAAGGTCAACCCCAACACCACCCTCAAGGCATACCGCGAGCTGGAGCGCTCCGGCCTGGTCGAAGTGCGCCAGGGCGCGGGCACGTTCATCACCCGCTCCCTGGCCACCCCGCAGACGGCGCCGGAGTCCCCGCTGCGGGCGCGGCTCGGGGAGTGGATGCGCGAGGCCAGGGAACAGGGGCTGACCGAGCACGACGTCACCACCCTGTTCGAGGCGGCCTTCACCGAGACGTTCCAGAAGGCGCTCTAGGGGGCACCGGCCGTGGCCGAACAGACCGAGACGAGCGAGCGACAGCAACAGCAACACACCGTCTACGTCGACATGGTGGGAGACCTGTTCCACCCGGGGCACGTGGCACTGCTCAAGGCCGCACGCGCCTTCGGGGACCGACTGATCGTCGGCGTGCTCTCGGACGAGGCCGTGACCGCCTACAAGCGCCGACCCATCATGAGCCTGGCCGAGCGGATCACGGTGATCGAGGCGTGCCGGTACGTGGACGCGGTGATCCCGGACGCTCCCTACCGCGTCACCACCGAGTTCCTCGACGAACACGGCATCGCCGTGGTCGTGCACGGGGACGACCTCTCCCCCGCCGCGATCGACGAGGTCTTCGGCCCGGTGGCCGCCGCCGGACGCCTGCGACTCGTGGCCTACACCGCCGGGGTCTCCACCACGGAACTCATCAAGCGCTGCCGTGACAGCACCCGCTGAGCCGCGTGCGTGAAGTCTCGTGCTGTTGCGCGGAGTTGGTGCCCAGCGGCTGGCGCACGGCCTGGTGGACGTTCCTCACTGCGCTGCCCACGGCTGCGTGTATCGTCACCGCGGTGACCGCCTCCGAGAACGCGCCGCTGCAGGCCAGGACGTCAGACCATGTACCCGCCGTCCTGCTGGAACAGCTGGCCGACACGCTCGGCCGCCGAACCCCGGGCACCGTCGTGTTCGGCGAGCCCGTCGTGAGCCAGGACGTCACCGTGATCCCCGTGGCGCGGATCGGGTTCGGCTTCGGCGGCAGCACCGGCCAAGAGGCCCGTCACGAACGCATGGACGGAGTGGTCGGCGGCGGGCTCGAAGCCAAGCCGCTCGGCTTCATCGAGATCAAAGAGGGCCGGACCAGGTACAAGCCCATACGCAGTCCCTGGGTGACCACCCTCGCACCACTGACGGGCGGCCTCCTGGCCGGGGCCGCCGTCCTGCGCTACCTGGCACGGCGCGGAAGGCACTGAAGCAGCGGCGCTCGAGCGGAGGCCGCCGGATTCTCGGGGAACCGCCAGTTGCCGCCGCGGTCCTCCTTCGAGAAGCGCGCGGCGAGGTCAGGGATGTGCAGGAAGCAGGCCGGCCAGGACCACGCGGCCCTGGGACCAGGTCTCGGTGCGGACCTGGGCGATCTCCTGGGAGTGGAAGAACGGGCTCGTCCTCATGCCGGCGATGAACCGCTCGGTCTGCCAGCCCGCGTCGCGGAGCCTGCTCGCCCAGAACTCCCGCTGCCGCTCGACGGGCGCGCGGTGGATCGCGGAGGCTTCCTCGGATTCCTCGTACTCGGACCTGAGGGTCTGCCGGCCCCCTTCCCGACGTGTTGGCCATGATCGTCGCCTTGGCCTTGCCGCGGGAGTCGATGCAAGCGACGGTCACCCGGTGGCCGCCCCGGGTGAGCCAGAAGGCCAGGGCCTGCCCCGTGATTCCACCACCGGCACCGAACCGGGGTTCCTCGTCAGTGATCCGGCCGACGTCCAAGAGTCATCAGGAGGGACCCAATCCCCCAGAGACAGGAACGACCTAGTCCCCCAGAGAAGGGACACAGGCAAGCCCGTGGGGGCCGCTCTCCGCGCCGATGGGGATGTCCCCCGCGGCCTTGTCCAGCTCCAGGTCGATGACGGTGACCGTGGAGCCACCCGTGTTGGACACGTACGCGAAGGCGGCGTCGGGTGAGGAGTTGATGGTCAGCGGGAGCGGACCGACCTCGACGCTGCCGCGCGGGACGAAGGTGCCTGCATCGGTCCCCGCCGAGAAGATGTGCACACGTCCCGGCAGGGGGCGGGGCACGTCCCCTGCTCCGAGAGGGGCGGCGAAGCGGATCTGGCCCGCCAGGAGCGTCCCGTCGGCGGTGATGTGGACCGGGACGGCGGGCCCCGGCAGCGGAAGGGTGCGCACCAGCGCGTCCGTGGCGGTGTCGAACACACTCAGGTTCGGCGCTGCCGCAGGGGCGGCGCCCAGCGCCAACTTCGGTGTGGCGATGACGACATGACTGCCGTCCGGGGTGAACGCGAGGCCCTCGCTGCCCGCCACGTCGATGGTTCCGGCCAGTCGCCGCTCCACCAGATCGACGACCGAGACGAACGGCGCTTCCTTGTTGGTGGCGTACCCCTTGGTGCCGTCGGGAGTGATGGCGAACCAATGCGGGCCGGGGGCACGGGAGTTGATGCGCTCCAGCACTGTGCGCCGGTCGACGTCCACGACCACTACGGCGCCGTCACCGGCCGGTCCGGCCTCGACGGAGACGTACAGCAGGCCGCGGGCCGCGTCCAACGCCAAGCCGTGCGGGGCGTGTTCGGGGGCGAGGTCGATCGTGTCGACGATGCGGCGGGTGCGTGCGTCGACGACCGTGAGTTCGTGGGCGCGCGGACCCGGCCGGTCGTAGAAGCCACTGCGGTAGGTGCTCGTGCAGTACAGCACCTGACGGTCCGCGTCGTGGAGCACCTCGTGGGGCTGGGCGGGGAGTTCCACGTCCGCGAGGGTGTGGCGGTCCAGCGTGTCGATGAAGCGGAGTCTGCTGCTGTTCTGTGCGATGACTGCGAGGACGTCGTTCATGGTTCTCCCGGACGAGTGGGCCGTCCTGACTGACGGCTCATGGCTGCTGGCTCATGGCTGCTGGCTGATGGCGATCGCCTGATGCCTCGACGCTAGGTCCGGGGCTCGGACCGGCACCAGTGACACCTTGGTCAGGACACTTTCCGCTCCCGGCAATTCGCCTGCCGACCAGCGACTTCGGATAATCCGTGCATGGCCCGCCTCGACCTGAATCTGCTGATCGCCCTGGACGCCTTGCTGGAGGAGGGCAGCGTCACCGGCGCGGCCCAGCGTCTGCACACCTCGCCGCCCGCCATGAGCCGCACCCTGGCCCGGCTGCGCCGCACCCTGCGCGACCCGGTCCTGGTGCGCGCGGGCCGCGGCCTCGTCCCCACGCCCCGGGCGCTCGAACTGCGCGCCCAGGTCGCCGCGTTCGTCGACGAGGGGCGCGCGCTCCTGTCGCCGCAGAGCCCGGTGGCGCCCGCCGAGCTGCGGGCCGACCTGACCGTCAACGCCGGTGACGTACTCCTGACCTCGCTGGCCGCGCCGCTCATCGCGCGGGTGCGCCAGCGAGCCCCCGGTCTGGTGCTGCGGTTCGCACCGGACACGTACGAGAACACCTCCGCCATGCGCGACGGCACGGTCGACCTCGAAGTGGGCATCCTCGACCACCTCGACCCCGAGACCAGGACGCACCACCTGATCGACACCGAGCTCGTCGGCGTGGTCCGCGACGGCCATCCCTTCGCCACCGCCCCGCCGGATGCCCGCGCCTACGCGGCCGCCGAGCACATCTCCGTCTCCCGGCTCGGGCGCGCGACCGGGCCGATCGACGACCGCCTCGCCGAGCTGGGGCTGCGGCGCAGCGTGCCGATCACCGTGCCCGGCTATGCGGCGGCGCTGTTCATCGTCCGCGACACCGACCTGGTCGCGCTCGCCCCGGGCGGCCTGGGCGGACGCGCGTCGAACCTGCTGGGCCTGCGCACCTTCCCGATACCGGTGGAACTCGCGCCGGTACGCCTCGGCCTGGCCTGGCACCCCCGCAGCGACCGGGATCCGGCGCACCGGTGGCTGCGCGAGCAGGTCCACGAGGTGGTGCGGGACATCGATGACGGCCACGCCTGAGGGGCGGCTCGCAAGATCTCGGTGTGCGACAGGGGAAGTCCCGGCTCACCCGGGCGAGCCGGAGAGCCACTCGGCCACGACCACGGCCGCATCGTCCCTCAGGACGCCGCCCGCGTGCTGCTCGACCGCCTTGAGCAGGGCATGCGGGACCTCTTCCGTGGGCAGACCGAGCAGGGTCGACGTACGGCGGTGCAGGGGAAAGAAGGTGCCGGAGTCGTCCCGGGCCTCGGCGGTGCCGTCGGTGTAGAGGAGGAGGCGGTCGCCGGGACGCCAGCGCGCCCGGTGCGGCTCATACGCGGCCGGATCGTCGTCCAGGGCGTGCGCGAGGCCCAAGGGGGGTGCGGCCGGGGCCTCCAGGGGCCTGCACGTGTCGGTGGTCAGCAGCAGCGGCGGTGGGTGCCCGAAGAGGAGGATGCGCAGCTCGGGCCCCTCGATCTCGACCAGCGCGGCGGTCACGAACAACTCGTCCGGCTCGGCCTCCTTGCCGGCCGCCGCGTGCTGGGCCACTGCCCGTGAGCAGTGCAGGGCGACGCTGGGCAGGTCGGGTTCGTACTGGCCCGCGGCACGGAAGGCGCCGAGCACCTCGGCCGCCGTGCGGATGGCGGGCAGCCCTTTGCCGCGCACGTCACCGATGATCAGCCGGATCCGGTCGGGCAGGGTCACGGCTTCGTACAGGTCACCGCCGATCAGCGCTTCGGCGTCGGCCGCGTGGTAGTCGGCGGCCAGCCGCAGCGGCCCGGCCCGCTCCGGCATCGGCGGCAGCACGGCCCGCTGTACGGTCACCGCCAGACGGCGGGCCTGGCTGAGGTCTCGTTCCCTGCGCGAGCGCTCCGCGCTGCCGACCAGACTGGCCAGGCACACCCCCACCACCGCGACCGTGGTGACGACGTGGTGCCGGGTGCCCAGCGAGTGTCCCGAGAGGGCGGCGACCAGGCCGGCCGCGGCGACGCCCCCGCACACGGCGAGCACCCTGCGCGGCCCGCCACGGATCGCCGCGAGTGCGGGAGCGGCCGCGAGCAGCGGTTCCAGCTCGGCCTCGGCGCCGGCTCGCCATTGCACGACGGCCACGGCCACGACGATCAGCCAGGGGAGCAGGTCCCAGAACCAGCGGCGCCCGGCGACCGTCCAGGCGCTCCGCAGCGGGACCCACCGGTGACGCATCACTGTCCCTGTTGCCCGAACGCACCCATGGTCACCTGCTTACACCGCGCCGCCAGGACGCGCATGCGCACATCACAACAAGACATCGGAACAAGAAGGTCCTCCTGCACCTTCACCGGCAACCGACAGCCGCCCCGGGGTCAAGAAGCGAGCGTGACCCCGGCCAGCTCCGACCAGTCGGCTCCCCGCCCTTCCTCCGACGCCTCGTCGAACTTCTCGTCGCCGAGGCGGCTGCGTGCCGCCTGCTCGATCCGCGCCACGTCCGGGTGGGAGTGGTCCTGCAGCCCGCGCACCCCCGCGCTCGCCGCGAGCAGCCGCGCGGCCTGTGCGTGATCGTCGCGGCGCCGTGCCAGGTCGGCGACGCCCACGAGCACCTGCGCGATCACCGTCGCGTGCCCCGTCTCCGCCGCCGCCGCGCAGGCCGCCGCGTGGTGGTCCCTGGCCTCGTCGAGGTCGTCGGCGAGGTAGCCGAGCAGGTCGTGCGTCCCCGCGCGGACGTACGCCCGCTCCGCGTCCTCACTCAACAGGGCACGGGCGACGTCGAGTTGCCGGTACGCCTCGTCGGCGTCGTCGGCCCAGCGGGCGAGGTCCGCCTTCGCGAGGGCCAGCATGGCCAGGCCGCCGGGCCAGGTGACCCGCTCCGCGTGGCGCTCGGCATCGGCGAGGGCGGCCGCGCCTGCCTCCCGCTCGCCGAGGTACCAGTACAGCTGCGCCTGCCGGGCCCGCATCCGGATGACGTCGTCGGGGGCACCGACCTCGCTGACGATCGCGATCGCCTGCTCGTAGTGCTCGCACGCGCCGGTGAGGTCACCGCGCATGGCGATCCGGTCCGCCAGCTCGGTCTGCGCGAAGGAAATCCCGAACCGCTCGCCGAGCGCCCGGAACTCGGTGAGCGCCTGCTCCAGATACGCGTCCGCGTCCCGGCCGCCGTGGCCCAGCACGACCCGCATCTTGCCCTGGTGCAGCCGGGCCATCGCGCGCACCCAGGGGTCCGCGTCGTCGCGCAGCGGCTCGAGGGCGGACAGGACCGCGCCGGGTTCCCGCAGCAGGCGCTCCAGCGGGGCGACGAGTCCGAGGGCCGGGTGGCGGCGCGGGCTGTGCCGGCCGCGCTGACTGAGCTCGTACGCCTGGTGGATCCACTCCGCGGCCTGGTGTTCGTCGCCGAGACCTGCGGTCACGAACATCACGATCAGCGCGTACGCCGTGGCCCGGTCCTCGTCGCTCACCTCGCCGGGCAGCCGCGTGGCCGCGGTGAGCAGTTCGAGGCCCTCGGTCTTGTGCCCGCCGAGCCACCAGTAGTAGCCCGCTCCTCCCGCGAGCCGCATCGCTTCCTGCGCCTCGCCCGCCGCGAACGCACCGCGCATCGCCGCGCCGATGTTGTCGTGCTCGGCCTCGAGGACGGCCATCCACTCCAGCTGCTCGGCGCGGCGCAGGTGCGGCTCCGCGGTCTCGGCGAGCTCGGTGAAGCAGGCCAGGTGCGCGCGGCGTACGTGCTCCGTCTCCCCCGCCTCCGCGAGCCGCCCCGCGGCGTACTCCTTGATCGTGCCGGTCATGCGGTAGCGCGGGGCGCTGTCGCCCTCGCCCTCGGCGCGCAGCAGCGACTTCTCGGTGAGCGCGGTGAGCAGCTCGAGGACCTCCTCCTGCTCGACCGCCCCCGGCGTTCCCTCCCAGGGGCCCGCGCAGACCCGCTCGGCCGCTTCCAGGCTCGCTCCGCCGGAGAAGACCGAGAGTCTGCGCAGGACGGTGCGTTCGGCGTCGGTGAGCAGCTCCCAGCTCCAGTCGACCACCGCGCGCAGCGTCTTGTGGCGGGGCAGGGCGGTGCGGCTGCCGCCGGTCAGCAGGCGGAAGCGGTCGTCGAGGCGGTGGGCGAGCTGGTCGAGGGACATGGTGCGCAGGCGGGCCGCGGCCAGTTCGATGGCCAGCGGCATCCCGTCGAGGGCCCGGCAGATCCGTACCATCGTGGCCTGCGTACGGGTGTCCGCCGCGAGGTCGCGGCGGACCGCTCCGGCCCGGTCGCGCAGCAGCTGGACGGCGGGGGCGGACTCGATCTCGTCCGGGCCCGCGTCGTCCTTCGGCAGGGCCAGCGGCTCGACCGGCCACAGCGCCTCGCCGGTGATGCCGAGGGGCTCGCGGCTGGTGGCCAGGATGCGCAGCCGACGGCACTCCCCCAGCAGCCGGTGGGCGAACGTCGCCGCCGCCTCGATGACGTGCTCGCAGTTGTCCAGGACCAGCAGCGCGTCGCGCTCGCGGATCGCGGCGACGAGCCGGTCGGTGAGCTCCGTGTTCTGGACCCCGCTCAGCAGGGCGTCGCGCAGGCCGAGGCCGACGAGGGTCGACTGCGCCACGTCGGCCACATCGCCGTCCGCGCCGATGGCGGCGAGCTCCACGAGCCAGGCCCCGTCCGGCAGTCCGTCGAGCAGCGTGCGCGCGGTCTCGGTGGCGAGCCTGGTCTTGCCCGCGCCGCCCGGTCCGGTCAGCGTGGTGAGCCGGTGGGCGCCGATGAGCGCGCGGACCGCCGCGACGTCCTCGCGCTTGCCGATGTAGGTGGTCAGCTCGGCCCGCAGGTTGGTCCTGCGGTTCTCCGGCCGCGGCCCCAACTCGCCCCGCAGCAGCGCGACGTGCAGCACGGACAGGTCCGGTGAGGGGTCGACGCCGAGGGCGTCGGCGAGGGCCTCCCGTACGTGCTCGTACACCAGCAGCGCCTCGCTGTCGCGGCCGGCCGCGGCGAGGGCGCGCATCAGCGCGGCGACGAGGCGCTCGCGCAGCGGGTGCAGGGTCACCAGGTCGGTGAGCTCCGTGACCAGTTCCGCACCGTGCCCGAGCGTGACCTCCACCTCGAAGCGCGCCTCGGTGGCGTTCAGCCGCAGGTCCTCCAGGCGCCGGACCGCGGCGTCGAACGCGGAGCTGTCCTGCAGCCCGATGTCCTGCAGCGCGTCGCCGCGCCACAGCCCGAGGGCCTCGCGGAGCAGCCGCGCCCGCCCGGCCGCGTCCTCGCCGCGGGCCTGTCCCGCACTGACGAGACGCTCGAAGCGCACGGCGTCGACGGCGTCTGGCTCCACCACCAGTCGGTAGCCGTCCGTGTGCCCCTCGACCACACCGCGTGGCAGCGCCTTTCTCAACCGGGAGACCAGGCGCTGCAGGGAGTTCGTGGCGTCGGCGGGCGGCTGCTCGCCCCAGATCCAGTCGATGAGCGACGCCTTCGGCACCACCTGGCCGGGCCTGAGCGCGAGAGCGACCAGCAGCCCGCGCAGCCGCGCGCCCGGCACGTCGGCCGAGCCGCCGTCGGCCGTGCGTACCTCCAAAGAACCCAGCATCCCGATGTGCACCTGTTGAGTTTAGGTCGGTGCCATACGTCCTGATGGCCGTCGGCCGATAGCCGTATGCGCTCCCGATGCCGCCCACACGGCTCCCCGGCGCGGGCAGCATCAGAAGCAGACCCCCTGCAGGCCCTCTCTGAAGGAAGCGACCATGGCCCTCCACGCGGCGAACCACGAGTCCGGCACCCCCTACGACGACGTGTACGCGCTGCCCATCAGCGAGCACACCCTGCCCAAGTACCGGATGCCGGAACACGTTTCCGACGCCCGCGCCGTGCGCGCCCTCATCCACGACGAGCTCGCCCTGGACGGCAACGCCTCGCAGAACCTCGCGACGTTCTGCACGACGTGGGCCGAGCCCGAGGTGCACGCGCTGATGGCCGAGTGCCTCGACAAGAACATGATCGACAAGGACGAGTACCCGCAGACCGCCGAGATCGAGAACCGCTGCGTCCACATGCTCGCCGACCTGTGGAACTCCCCCGAGGGCGAGACCACGGTCGGCTGCTCCACGACCGGCTCCAGCGAGGCGGGCATGCTCGGCGGCCTGGCGCTGAAGTGGCGCTGGCGGGCCCGCCGCGAGGCCGAGGGCAAGCCCGTCGACAAGCCCAACATCGTGGCGGGTCCGGTCCAGGTGTGCTGGGAGAAGTTCGCCCGCTACTTCGACGTCGAGCTGCGTCAAGTCCCGCTGGAGAAGGACGCGTTGGGACTGCAGGCGCATCAGCTCCGGGACTACGTCGACGAGAACACCATCGGCGTCGTGGGCATCCTCGGCGTCACCTACACCTGCGTGTACGAGCCCATCGCCGAGATCTGCGCCGAGCTCGACCGGATCCAGGCCGAGACGGGCCTGGACATCCCGGTGCACGTGGACGGGGCGAGCGGCGGCTTCATCGCCCCGTTCCTCCGCCCCGACCTGGCCTGGGACTTCCGCCTGCCGCGTGTCGCCTCGATCAACGCGTCCGGCCACAAGTACGGCATGGCCCCGCTCGGGGTGGGCTGGGTGGTGTGGCGCTCGGCCGACCTCCTCCCGGAGGACCTGGTCTTCCGCGTCAGCTACCTCGGCGGCGACCTGCCGACCTTCGCCCTCAACTTCTCCCGGCCCGGCGGCGAGATCGTCGCCCAGTACTACAACTTGCTGCGCCTGGGCCGCGAGGGCTACGCCAAGGTGCACGGCGCCTGCGCCGCCACCGCCCGGAACCTGGCCAAGGAGGTCGCCGCGATGGGCCCGTTCAGCATCCTCTACGACGGCCAGGGCGCCCTGCCCGCCGTCTCCTGGATGCTCAAGGACCCCTCCTCCAGCCCCTTCAGCCTCTACGACCTGACGGACGAGCTGCGCCGCCGCGGCTGGCAGGTGCCCGCCTACCCGCTGCCCGCGGACCGCCAGGAGACCGTCATCCAGCGGGTGTTGGTCCGCCACGGCACCAGCTACGACACGATCGCGCTGCTCGCCGGGGACATCCGCGCCGCGGTGGACCGGCTCACCGAGGGCACGACGCACGCCCCGGACCGGCCCGGGTTCCACCACTAGGACCACCAGCTCCGTTCGCTAGGGTCTGCGGCCATGACTGAGACCACAGCCGAAGCATGGCCGGAACCTCCGCTCGCCGGAACCGAGGCGGCAGCCGTCCTCGGCGCTCTCGAACGCCAGCGGGCCACGCTGGCCTGGAAGTGCTCCGGCCTGGATGCTTCAGGTCTTCGAGCCACAGTCGGCGCATCCGCCATAACGCTGGGCGGCCTGCTCAAACACCTGGCGCACGTAGAAGACAGCCACTTCGCCCGGCTGTGGCTCGCCTCGGCCGTCGGTGCACCCTGGGACGCCGTCGACTGGGAGCAGACCCCCGACTGGGACTACCGTTCCGCGGTCGAGGACACCCCCGAGCAACTGCTCGCGCTGTGGCAGGGATCAGTCGCCCGCTCCCGAGCCATCGTTGACGAGGCACTCGGCGCGGGCGGCCTGGACCAGCTCGGCGCCTACACGACCCGTGGCGGTGAACGTCCCAACCTCCGCCGGATTCTCCTGGACCTCATTGAGGAGTACGCCCGCCACGCGGGTCACGCCGACCTCATCCGTGAATCCGTCGACGGCCTGACAGGCGAGGACCCCCCGAGGTGAACCGGCGCACGCGTGGCGGGTGGGTCACCGGTCCACCGCGGTCAGCGGAGTCGCCACCTTCTCCAGGGACTTGCCTTCCGCGTTCACACCGAGGAGCAGCTCCACCAGGCCGCCCGCCACCATGATCCCGCCGCCGATGAGATAGCCGACGAACAGCGCGGTGCGGTCGTGGCCGTCGCCGATCAGTGCCCCGTACACGGCGGGGGCGACGGCGCCGCCGCGTCGACGCCGTAGAACTTCGTCAGGACGAGCGCGTACGTGAAGAAGATCGCGTTGTAGAGGAAGGACTGGGCGATCATCAACGTGGCGGCGAGGGCGGCCCGGCCGGGGTAGGTGCGGAAGACCAGGCGCAGGAAGACCAGGTAGCCGTACGTGCCTTCCGGCCGCAGCGTGAGGGCGTCGCGCTCGTCGTCGACGGGCGCGAGGATCTGGCCGGAGTCGCGGGCCGTCTGCTCGATCCGCTCCATGATCTGCTGGGCCTCGCGCTCGTGCCCGTGGGTCAGCAGCCAGCGCGGGCTCTCCGGCAGGTTGCGCCGCACGAACAGGACCACGACGGCGAGGACGGGCCCGACCAGGAAGGCCACGCGCCAGGCGACGTCCTGGGGCAGCGAGTTGAGCAGCAGCAGGCTGGAGAAGGTGCCGAGGACGGAGCCCGCCCAGTAGGTGCCGTTGATCATGACGTCGACGCGGCCGCGGTAGCGGGCGGGCATCATCTCGTCGATCGCCGAGTTGATCGCCGCGTACTCCCCGCCGAGACCGAGGCGATCAGCCCCACCTCGGCGGAGGACAGGTCCAGGGTGTCGGGCTTGGACAGCACCGCCGCGACCGAGCTCGCGACGGTGATGTTCAGGCCGTCCAGGATCCAGGCGGTGCCGAGGCCGAGGACGAGCCGGGTGTGGAACGGTGACCAGCGCAGCCGGTCGATCCGCGCCGGGATGGTGCTGCGGACCGCCGCACCGGCGGGGGAGGGCACCTCCGGGGGGCGTGACCCGGTGTCGTCATGACTCCTCCAGGAGACGGCTGGAGTGATCATGCGGTGTGCGGGAAGCCCGTCGCGGGCGGCACACGGCGGTTCGCCCGGACGGCCGCCACCCGCGCCGACGGCCGCCCCACGCGTCAGTCCCCCCGCATGCCTCAGTGGCGCTTCAGCCAGTCGTCGACCACCGAGTACGCGTGCGCCCGGACCTCGGGCCGGGACAGGAAGATGTCGTGCAGCGCGCCGGGGATCGGGACGATGGTCGTCTCGTTGCCGAGGCACCCGGCCCAGCGGGCGATCTGCGTGACGTCCAGGATCAGATCGGCCCGCTCGCTCAACTCCGAGTAGCGGCTGGAGAAGTGGCTCTTGTCCGAGCGCAGGATCAGCGAGGGCACCCCGATGTCGAGGCCGCGGTGCAGGGCCGCGTGGCCGCGGCGGACCGCGTTGAGCCAGCCGACGGTGACCGGGAAGCCCGCGAGCGGCTTGAGGTCGAGGTCGAACTCCCATTCCCCCTTGCGGCTGTGGTGCACCGTGTCTCCGTACACGCTGCTCAGCGGCACGGGCAGCGCGCGCAACGGGACCGCCTTGGACGCCACGCGCAGCAGCTGTGTGACCGGGCCGCGCTGGGCGGGGGTGCCCTGCAGGTCGAACCAGGGGCTGTTGAGGACGAGTCCGGAGACCGGCTCGGTGCGTCCGGCCGCGCGGCGGCGGTGCAGCCACAGCGGCAGGACCAGCCCGCCGGTGGAGTGGGCGGCCAGGAGCACGGGCAGGTCCGGATGTTCCTGGGTGACGGCTTCCAGGGCGAGGTCGAGTTCCCGGTCGTACAGGGCGAGGTCGCTCACGTAGTGCGCGGTCTGCCCGGGGCGGCGGGCACGGCCGCACTTGCGCAGGTCGAGGGCGTAGAAGGCCAGTTGGCGCTCGGCGAAGAAGTCGGCCAGCTCGGTCTGGAAGAAGTAGTCGGAGAAGCCGTGGACGTAGAGGACCGCTCCCCGCAACGGCTGCGGATCGTCGTCCTCGGCGCCGCCCGGGTCCCGGCGGACCAGGACCGCGGCGGCGGTGCCTTCGCCGTCGGGGTCGGTGCCGAGTTCGAAGGTGTGCTGGTGGTAGCCCGTCAGCAGGTCGGGCTTCCAGTCGAGTACGGGCAAGGCATTCTCCGAGAGGTCGGCCAGGCGCCGGGGGCCTGGCGTGGGTGGCCGGTTCGGGGGTCACACCCCGGACCGGGTCGCGGCGGCCGCGGGGGCGGACCGGTGGGCGGGGCTCCGGCTCAGCCGCAGCTCCGGGTCGTCCACCGGCAGCTTCCGCAGCAGCCTGACGTCCTTGGTGTACCTCATGGAAGTCAGCCAGGGGGCACGATTTCCCTGCCGGGGCAGCCGGTCGACCGCACGGCGGATGTATCCGGCCTGGAAGTCGAGGAACGGGCGCAGCGGCATGTCCGCGTCGGCGATCACCGGGCAGGCGGTGTCGAAGCCGCCCTCGTCCATGCGCCGCAGCAGCCGGCAGAAGTGCTCGCACAGCAGGCCGACCTTCAGCGTCCAGGAGGAGTTGGTGTAGCCGATCGCGAAGGCGAAGTTCGGCACGCCGGAGAGCATCATTCCCTTGTACGCGACGGTGTCCTCGAGGTCGATCGCGCGGCCGTCGACGGTCAGCGCGATGCCGCCCATGGCCTGGACGTTGAGGCCGGTGGCGGTGATCACGACGTCCGCGTCCAGCTCCCGGCCGGAGGCGAGGCGCAGCCCGGTCCCGGTGAAGGTCTCGATCCTGTCGGTCACCACGGAGGCGGCACCGCGCCGGATCGCCCGGAACAGGTCGCCGTCGGGAACGGCGCACAGCCGCTGGTCCCAGGGTTCGTACGGTGGGTTGAAGTGTTCGTCGACGGGATAACCCGCGGGCAGCATCTTGACGTTGGCGTAGCGGATGAGGCGCCGCGCCCCCTTGGGGAAGCGCCGGCACAGGCCCCAGACCACGGACTGCCGCAGGATGTTCTTGCGCCGGGCCAGGGCGTGGCCGCGCTCCTCGCCGAAGAGCGACTTCAGGCGGTCGGCGACCTTGTCGCCCGCGGGCACCGGCAGGACGTAGGTCGGGGTGCGCTGCAGCATGACGACGTGCCCGGCGCTCTCCGCCATCGCCGGTACGAGGGTGACCGCGGTGGCGCCGCTGCCGATGACGACGACCCGCTTGCCCGCGTAGTCGAGGTCCTCGGGCCAGTGCTGCGGGTGGACGATCCGGCCCTGGAACCGCTCACGTCCTTCGAAGTGCGGGGTGAAGCCCTCGTCGTACCGGTAGTAGCCGGCGGCCCCGAACAGCCAGGAGCAGGTGAGGGCGGTCCGCTCCCCCGTGTCGCTCCGCTCGGTCACGACCGTCCAACGGGCTTGCTCCGAGGACCAGTTGGCGCTGATCACCTTGGTGCGGAAGCGGATGTGGCGGTCGATGCCGTGCTCCGCCGCCGTCTCGCGCAGATAGGCCAGGATCTTGTCGCCGTCGGCGATCGCGTCCTTGTCGCGCCAGGGCTTGAACGCGTAGCCGAACGTGTGCAGGTCGGAGTCGGAGCGGATGCCGGGGTAGCGGAAGAGGTCCCAGGTGCCGCCGAGGGCGTCGCGCGCCTCGAGGATCGCGTAGCTGCGCTGCGGGTGGTCGCGCTGGAGGTAGTGGGCGGCGCCGATGCCGGAGATGCCGGCGCCCACGATCAGCACGTCGTACGTGGTCGGGGCGGGGGCGGGGTCGTTCATGGCCATGAGGTCGGCTCCCGGACGTCGGTGGCGGGCGGGCTCATGAACATCTTCACGACCCCGGCCGCCCCCACTCCAGGTGCAGTCTGCTCATGATTGATCGAATCCCGGAGCACAATGCACCTTCCCCGGGCTACCCTCCCGTCATGTCCTGGGAGCCACCGTCACCGCGCGTCCGAGACCTCATACGGGAGGGCGCACGCAGGGCGCTCGACCCGCCCGAGGAGTGGCTGCGCGAACTCGACGAGGCCACCCTGGCGGGCCCGCACCGCGCACAGATCAGCGACGACCCGGTGCTCTCGGCCGCGACCCGCCGCGCCAACCGCTCCAACCTCCTGTTCTGGGCCTCGGCCAACGTCGACCGCCCCGGCGAACGCGTCGCGCCCAACCTCGACGACATCCCCGTGGAGGTCGCCCGCGAGGTGGTGCGGCGCGGGCTCAACGAGACGGCCCTGGACTCCTACCGGGCGGGCCAGGGCGTCGCGATCCGCCGCTGGACCGGCATCTGCCTCTCGCTGACCTCCGACATCGACGAACTGCGCGCACTCCTCGACGTCTCCAGCCGCTCGATCGCCGCCTTCGTCGACGACACCATCGCGGCCGTCACGGAACTGATCGCCGAGCAGCGCGACGAACTCGCCCGGGGCACCCACGCCCAGCGCCGCGAGACCGTCAGCCTCCTCCTGTACGGGGAGCCGATCCCCAAGGCCCGGGCCGAACAGCGCCTCGGCTACCGCCTTTCGGGCCCGCACACCGCGGCGATCGTCTGGACGGAGGAGGCTCACGCCGACCCCGCCGCCCTCGGCCGGATCACCGACCTGATCGCCAGGAGCGCCGCGGATCCCAGGCCGCTGACCGTGCTGGCGGGCGCCGCGACCCGCTGGATCTGGCTGCACGGCACCCCCGACCCGAGCACGCTGCGCGACGAGTTGGCCGCCGAGCCCGCCGTACGCGCAGCCGTCGGCTCCACCGGCGAGGACCTGGCGGGCTTCCGCCGCAGCCACCTGGACGCGCTCACCGTCCAACGCATGCTCACCCGCCTCGACTCACCGAAACAGCTGGCCACCCACGACGAGGTGGAACTGGTCGCCCTGGCCACCTCCGACGTCGAGGCCGCCGACGGCTACGTCCGCCGTGTCCTCGGCGGCCTGGCCCACGCCGCGCCCGAACTCCGCGAGGCGGTCCGTGTGTTCATCGCCGCCCAGTGCAACGCCTCGCACGCGGCCGACCGCCTCTACATCCACCGCAACACCCTCCTGCGCCGCCTCGCCCAGGCCGACCGCCTGCTGCCCCGGCCACTGGCTCAGGACGTGCTCAGCGTGGGCGCGGCGCTGGAGGTGCTGCGGTGGCGGGGGACGGGCTGACACCCCCGACGGCGCCTGATGACACACCTGTTGAGGCCCTATGCGCGGCCTGCGGTCCGGACCGCGTAGGAGTGCGCGCCGGTTCCCGCCAGCGCCCCGCCGTCGACGATCAGGAAGGAATGTCGACGTGCACGTGGGTGGACGGGGAACCGTGCGATCGACGGAGTGAACTCTAGGTCAGGCCCCGAAGCCGACGCTCGCCTCCCCTTGGCCTCGCCCTCGGCTGATCCCGCGTCACGTCACGGATCAGGACATCCGGGCACCGACCGTACGGACCGACTCGGCCAGGACCTTCGTCTGCCAGGTCCGGGCCCGCTTCTTCACGGCCGCGATGTTCTCGGCGGGTTCGGCGTCCGCGCCGGGCTGGGGTGCCACACCGTCGGCCCAGCTCGAGCCGCCGACTTCGAAGAGATACGGGCCTTGGTAACAGTCCGCGCCGGTGTCGCTCACGCTGTTCTGTACCGCGTAGCAGCCCTCGACGCCCCAGGAGTCGCCGAGATCGGTGAACCCCTTCTTCTTGCTGTCGCCCTTCTTGTCCTCCAGGTAGCGCTTCTTCACCGCCGCCGGATCCGCGATGGCGGTCACGGTGATGCTGACGCTGCTGTTGCGCGAGGAGTCGCCGCCCTTGCTGGGCAGGGCGAAGCCGAACTCGCAGCCGCCGCGCGGCACATCGCCGGTGGTGCCGGGGGCGGCCTCGGACAGCGGATCCATGTTCAGGATGGTCACCTTCACCGGCTTCCGCTCGAACTCCTTGGCCTGCGGCAGGATCGCCCGGATCTCCCCGTCCGTCATCAGCTTGCACGCGTCGGGCCACTGGGACAGCGTCACCGGGGAGCCCGGCGTGGGCCGGAACCCGAGCTTGTCGCCGGCGGGCTTCGCCGCCCGGAACTTGATCGCGGGCGGCGGCGAGTCCTCACTGCAGCCGGACATCAACGCCGCGCCCATCACGGCGGTCACGCACCACAGCCCCGTCCGCGCCCTGCGCGATCGCACGGTCATCGCTCCCACTCGCACTCCCACTCCCCCTTCAAGCCGCGACACGTTCGCCGGACGGGTCCGCGACCACGATCTGCACCTGCGAGGGAGCGTACTTGCGGGCCTTGCGGATCATCTGCGACAGCTCGAACTTCCGCCCCTGGACGGCGACATGGAGGTGCGCCGGCATGTCGGGGTGCGGCGGCGACACGGGGGCGTGGGGCGGCAGCGCCGCGCCGGGCCGCAGCCGCACGCCGAGCAGCGCCGACTGACCGCCCGGCGGCGTCGCGACCACGAACTGGCTGACGTCGGACCACGGCAGCAGGACCTCGCCCACCCGCACTCCGGCCGGGTCGAACTGGAAGGCCGTGCGCTGCTTCTCGAACCACGACGCGATGAAGGGGATCGCCGCGACGATCACGACACCGCCCTTCATGTCCAACGCCCAGCCGAGCAGCGCGGCGAGCGCCACGATGCCGATGATCGCTCCCCACAGGCCCGCGAGGGCCTTGGGCGAGAACGGATGAGTGACCCGATAGCGCTCCCACCTCGCGCGACGGACGGGCTGCGCACCGGTCCCAGGGTGCTGACGCTGCGTCATGGAATGAGATCCCCTCTCACACACGTGCCGGACAACGTTCTGATGTGACGCGCCCAGAGACGATGTAAGCGGTGATTACGGTTCCATGTGACCGCTCGTGAGGTTGCGTGAGGCCGCCCGAACGGGTGCCCCGAGGGGCACCCGAGGGGCAGACCGTCACCCTAAAGTTGAGCTTGAGGGTTATCTGACTCAGGCCCCCGACACCTTGAACTTCTTCGCCAGGTCGGCGCCCCGGATCACGCCTCCCGTGTGGTACTTCAGCCCCCACGCGTCGATGACCGAGCCGTCGCCGAACATGCAGGCGGCGATGACCTCGTCCGTCTTGGTGGCGCCCTTGGGGCCCCAGCCGCCGGCGTCCAGCTTGCCGGGGCCGTACATGGCCGTGCCGTTGAGGGACTGGCAGTAGCCGATGGAGGGGTTGCCGGGGTGGCCGCCCGGGTCGGCGATCTTGTCCAGGTACGCGCGCTGGGCGAGCGTGACCTTGTCCGAGTTCAGGGTGTCCGCGGCGAGGGCGATCCGCGAGCCGTCCTTGGCGGTGAAGGTGCACATCTCCCGTACGCCGCCGAGCTGGACCAGCTTCTGGGTGCGCGGGTCGACGCGGTAGGGGTACTGGGTCTGCGCGGCGCCGCCCTGCTTCTCGCACCAGGCCGCTGCGGCGGACCCCTTCTTGGCCGACGGGGACTGGGCGGTGGACTCGCCCTGTGCGGCGTTGGCGACTGCCGCGGTGGTGCCGAGCAGGATCAGGGCACCGGCCGCGATGACGGCACGGGAACGTCGCATGGTGGCTCCTCTGGAGGATGGGGGGAGGGGTGCGCTCTGCGTGATCGGGCCCATCCTGAGCAGCGGTTTCCTGGCCGTCAACGGCGTATGGCACGGCGCGGCACAACCCGGCGGACATTGGCGTGATCGACGGCCTGCACCACCGCGACGTGCCCCGACGGGCATTCCTTTCCGGCCAGTAATTCCCTCGTAACTCGGCCGCATCAGCGGCACATGGGCGGCTAGAGTGCCGTTCGATGAGCATGGCAGCGCATGCGTTCGACGCGACGGAGGACTCGGCCGCCAAGCCGACGGTCGACTCGGAGGAACCCCGCCCGGTGGCTCCGCCGCTGCTCCGCGTCCATCTCCTGGGCGGCTTCCGCGCCCTGCGCGACGGCGGCGCCGACACCGCCACACGCTGGTCACGGCCCGGCGCCCGCACCCTGGTCAAGCTTCTCGCACTGGCCCCCGGCCACCAGTTGCACCGCGAGCAGATCATGGCCGTGTGCTGGCCGGACGCCGAGCTGCGGCCCGCGCTGCGCAGCCTGCGGGTCGCGCTGCACACGGCCCGCCACGCGCTGGAGCCGGAGTTGGCGCCGCGCGCCCCCTCCTCGTATCTCGTCGGGCAGGGCGCCCTCCTGCGCCTCTCCGAAGCCGTCTGGGTCGACGCCGACCACGCCGAGGCGCTCGCCGAGCGGGCCCTGGCGGACGGCGGCCTGCCTCAACTGGCCGCCGCGCTCGACGCGTTCACCGGAGAGGTGCTGCCCGAGGACCGCTACGCGCCCTGGACCGAGCCGGTCCGCGAGCGCCTCGCCCTCCTCCAGCGGCGTGTCCTCCTCGCCCTCGCCGAGGCCCAACTCGACGCCGCCGAACCGGAATCCGCCGCCCGCGCCGCGCGCCGCGCCCTCGACGACTCCCCCGCCGACGAACGCGCCCACCGCGCCCTGATCGAGGCATACCTGCGCCAAGGGCTCCCGCACGAGGCCCTGCGCCAGTACGAGGCGTGCGCGGCGATCCTGGAGCGCGACCGCGACGCCCGCCCCGGCCCGCAGACCGTCAGCCTGCACCGCACCGCGCTCGCCGCCGCCCGCACCCAGGCGCCCGGTCCCTCGGCGCCCGCCGCCGACCCCGAGTCCGACGCGGCCCGCATCCGTCTGGCCTGGGCCGGCGACCTGGAGCGCGCGGGCCGCTACGCCGACGCCGCGCACGCCCTCCAGGACGCCCTGTCCGCGTACGAACGTCACGGCGACCATGACCACTGCGTCCTCACCACCGCCCGCCTGGCCGAAGTCCTGTGCCGCGGCGCCACCGCACAGCAGGCCCGCGCCGCCCTGCACGCGCACGTGCCGACAGCCCGCACTCCGGCCCTGGTGACGGGCGCGCACCACATGGCGCGGGCCATGGTCGGCTTCTACGAGGGCGCGTACGAGGAAGCGGCGGCGGCCGCGCTCCGCGCCGAGGAGAGCAGCAGCGCCGTCGAGGGGCCGGGCGGGCTGACCCTCAAGGCCCGCGCGCTCGCCCAACAGGCCACCTCCCTCAGCCTGGCGGGCCACTTCGAGCAGTCCCTCGCCCCCGCCGAGCGGGCCCTGGCCCCTGCCGAGGGCAGCGGCGATCCCGCGCTCCTCGCCAACGTCCTGTCCGTGCTGCGCGAGAACGCGCGCCGCGCGGGCCGCCTCGACGCCGCGCTCGCCCACGGCCGCCGCGCTCTCACGCTCGCCGAGCGGGCGGGCCGCCCCACCGCCACCGCCTTCGAACGCGCCAACCTCGCCGAGCTGCACCTGCTGCGCGGCGAGCAACGCGAAGCCGGTCAACTCGCCTGCTCCGCGGTCGAATTGGCCGAGTCCTTCGGTGGCGCCGCCCTCGCCTTCGCGCTCACCGCCCTGGCCCGCGTCCACGCCACCACCGACCCGGCCGAGGCGGCCCGCCTCCTGGAGCGCGCCGAACAGGCCGCCCGGGACAGCGGCCACCACCAGGCGCTGACGGAGGTGGAGCAGGCCCGACGGGAGCTGGCGGACGCGTGAGCGAGCGGCACAACTGGCATCACGACTGGCATGATGAACTTCATGGACAAGACCATGACCGCGTGCCGAAAGGCCGATGCCGCGTAGACGGCCCGCCGCGCTGCGCGCGGAACACACCCCTCGTATCGCCGACTTCCTCGCCCCGCCCGCCCGCATCCACGGCCTGTCCGGCCGAACGAGCGCCGCGGCAGCGCGAGTTGAGCGGCTGTCGGGCGACTACTACCTCTACGTCGGCGCCACCGACGACGCCCTGCGCCGCTATCGCGCGTTCCTGCGCACACCGGGGCGGCGCCCCCTCTACCCGCAGGACGCGCAGTGCTCCTGCCGCGGCTGTTCCTTCGACGACGTTCGCCATGCCCGTGACGTCCTCGACGAGGTCGTACGGCGGCTGCCGCCGCGCCCCCGCGGCGAGTTGCGCGTCCACCTGCGCGCGCTGGACGACCGCTACCTGCGGCGCACGCTGGCGGACCCGTTCGCCGCCGACCGGCAGTGGCGGTCCGACCGCTGGTGGCGGCGGCGTCTGAGCGGGGGCCGGGAGGAAGACGCTGCGGCCGGGCGCTGAGTCCGCCGCGCGCCCACTCACCGCGCGGCGACGGCCTCCACCACACTCAGCGCCGTCCCCGTGGGCAGCACGCGCCGCAGGCGCAGCCCGGCCTGCGCGAACAGGGCCCGGAACTCCTCCTCGGTGCGTTCGCGGCCCTCCAGCGACGCCATCATCAACAGGTCCAGGACCTTGGCCGGATGCGGCTTGTCGCCGGGCTCGATGACGGCGTCGATCACGAGCACCCGGCCGCCGTCCGACAGCGCGCGGCGGCAGGCGCGCAGCACCGTCACGCACTGGTCGTCGCGCCAGTCGTGCAGGATCCGTTTCAGTACGAGAACGTCACCGGCCGGCACCTCGGCGAAGAAGTCGCCTTCGGCGGTGCGCCAGCGGCCCGCGATGCGTGCGTCGTCGGCGAGCACGTGCCCGTCCAGGACGTGCGCCTCGTCGTACAGGACCCCGGTCAGGCCGGGGGCCAGCCGCAGGGCCTCGGCGAGGTAGCCGCCGTGTCCCCCGCCGATGTCCACGACCGTGCCCCGGTCGGGCAGGTCGGACGCCTCGGCGATCGGCTGGTCCTCCACGGCGGACTTGGCGGCCATTCCGTCGTGGAAGACGGCGGCGGTCTGCGGGTCCTGGGCGAAGTGCTCGAAGAACGGGCGGCCGAAGATGCCCTCGAACGCCGACGTGCCGTCCCGCAGGCACCGCTCCAACTGTCCGAGCGGCAGCCAGAAGGCGGGGTCGGTGTTCATGAGGACCGCGCCGCGCACGGAGCCGGGCACGTCCGAGCGCAGCGCGTAACCCGTCTCGGTGAGGCGGAAGCGCCCTTCCTCGTCCTCGCTGAACAGCCCGCGCGTGGCGAGCAGCCGCAGCATCCGGTGCAGGTTGCCCGCGTCGGTGCCACTGGCCAGTGCCAACTCCTCCGCGGTGCGCGGGCCCTCGCCCAGATGGTCCGCGATCCCGCACAGGGTCACCGCCCGCAGCGCCGCGGGCACCACATATCCCAGGGCCTCCTCGATCAGCCGGGCCCCGCTCTGCCGCGCCAGGGCGGCCTGGCGTTCGTCAGCGTCCACGGGCCCACTAGAGCAGCAGGGGCCTGTGCGCGCCAGGGCGCACCGGCTGATTCCGGGCACGGACCGGCTGATTCCGGGCACGGGGAAGCCGGCCCGGGGCGCGACATGGAAACGCAACCGAAAACCGACCCGGAAGTCGAGCCGAAGCCGATCCGGTTCGGGACCCACCAGGGACTTCCGTCCCTGGTCAGGACGGTGCGGGAATCCCACACTGGTCGGGATGTACGTGAAAGACGCGAGGGGTGGCGGGCGCTTCAGCCTGACGCGTGACTTCCGGTCCGGCCGGGCGCGTGTCTCGGGGGGTTGGTCCGCCGCCCTGTTGGTGACGGGGCTCGCCGTGATGGGCGCGCACGAGGTGAACCGGGTGACGCCGTGGGACTTTCCCGCGGGCGTCCTGCTGGCGTTGCTGCCGATCGGCATCGCGCTGTTCTCCTCGGTGCTCGCCACCACGGTGGTCGGGCTGCTGATCCTCACCGCGCATCTGACGCTGTGGAGCGACGGGTTCGACCTCTCCCACGACGTGGCGGTCGTCGTGGCGCTGCTCATCGGTGTCGGCGGGCTGCTCGGCGTGCTCGTCGCGTGGCACCGCGAGCGGACCCGGGTCACGCTCCGGGCGGTCACGGAAGTCGCCGAGGCCACGCAGCGGGCGGTCCTGCGGCCCATTCCCAGCCGCGTCCACGACCTGCACATCGCCGACCTGTACCGGCCCTCGGCGAGCGCCGCGCGCCTGGGCGGCGACTGGTACGACATCGAGCCGTCGCCGTACGGGATACGGGCGGTCCTCGGCGACGTGAGCGGCAAAGGGCTGCCCGCCGTCTCGGCGTCCGCGGCGCTGCTGGGCTGTTTCCGCGAAGCGGCGTACCACAAGGAAGACCTCAGCGAGGTCGGGAGCCGCCTGGAGAGCGCCGTGCAGCGCTACAACACCTGGGCCTGGCACTGCCAGGGCAGACCGGGCATCGCAGCGGCCCCGGCGGAACTCTTCTCCACGGCCGTCCTGCTGCAGCTGTGCGACGACTCCCCCGGCACGGTCGACGTCCTCGCCTACGGCCACGAACCACCCCTGATCGTCGGCGCCGACGGCACGGTCCGCTTCCCCGAGGTGGAGGCGGGCCTGCCCCTGGGCATGGGCCCACTCGGCGTGGCTCCGCCCACCGCACCCACCCGCCTCCCCTTCTGCGAGGGCGACACCCTGCTCCTCTACACGGACGGCGTGAACGAGTGCCGCTCCCGCGACGGCACCTTCTATCCCGTACGACAGCGCATGGCCCAGCTCGCCCGCGAGTCCGGGGCGACCCCCGAAGACCTGGTGGACCGCCTCGAACACGACCTGCTCGCCCACAGCGGCGGCCCGCTGGGCGACGACGCGGCGATCATCGCGATCCGCCGCGTCCCGTCGCGCACGCGCTCCCCGGAGAGGGCGGCGACGCTCCACCTCTGAGCGTGCGCGTCGGCGTGGCCACGGACACCAGGGTCTGCAGCATGACCGTCCCCGCCACGACAGCGGCGAGGTGCAGTGCCGCCGCGACGACGGGTGACTCCGGCGGGGTGACGTCGCTCGGGCGGGTCAGGGCGACGAGCAGGGTGAGGGGAGGCACGGGAGGTATCCGCCTCCGGCGCTCGACGGAGATCGTTCTCCTCATCAGGGCCCACCGAACCGGGTCCCACTGAGTTCGCGGGACGAGGAAGGGTGCTACTCCACGACCCACACGGGATCCTGCCCCGCCCGCACCACGGTCAGCGCCTGGCGCTCCATCACGACGGCGCGCGTGGCCACCCAGGTCCCGAAGAGCTCGTACTCGGGATCGTCCTTGCTCACCTGCCGCCTCGTCAGGTCATCGCGCATCGTGACCAGGGCTCCCTCGGCCTTGTCGACGATCCACGCCAGGTACTGCGGGAGCGTCATCTGGAGGGCACGGGCCTCGTTCGTGAGGCGCTCGAAGAGGACCGCGGGGAGGAAGTTGAGCCGCTCCTCGGAGAACCGCTGGCGTATCCAGACCCCTTCGACCTCCTCGACCCGCCAGCCACCGCCACACTCGTCGTCGATGGCGTACTGCTCCGACATGGGGCCTCCCCGTGGTGACTGCGCGAGCCTGACCTGCCTCGTCCAGACTGCTGGCCGCACCATCAAGTCGCCATTCTCAGACGGTAGTTGCTGTGTCACGGCCCAGAAACAGCCCCTCGGGAACCGGACACACCACAGGCCGGTCCACGCACAGGGCGGCATCGGCCGCCCACGACACGAAGGGAGATGACGTGCAGCCCCAAGAACCGACGGCGGCACCCACCGGCGACCCTCAGGCCACGGCAGCTCTCGGCCTTCCCTGGTCGGAGGTCGAGGTCGTCGGAGTGCGGGTGGAGCCCTCCAGCAACCAGCCCATCGTCCTCCTGCATGACCGTGGCCGGGCGGAGAGGTATCTGCCCATCTCCATCAACCCGGCGGGTGCCACGGAGATCGCGCTTCTGGCCCCGGAGCACGAGCCGGCCGCGGCACCGCCAGGCTCCCAGGGGACGCACGCCCTCATGCAGCGGGTGCTCGACACGTACGCCATCTCCATCGAGCGCGTGGTCATCCACGGGGTCTCCGACCGCGTCTACGGAGCGGCCATCCGCTTCACCTCACGCGGGAACTCCCGTGATGTGACGGCCATGTGCGCCGACGCGATCGCTCTGGCCCTCAGGTTCGGTGCGCCCCTCACGGTCGGTGTGAGTCTCTTGGAGGAGGCCGGCCTGATCGTTCCCGATGAGGAACCGACGGCGTAACTGAAGGGTCAGTGCGGGCAGTCGGCATCCGGGTCCTGTGTGATGGCGATGACGTCGTCGAGCCGGTCGCGCACAGCGAGCAGATCGGTGATCCGCTCGTCGATGCGGACCCGGGGCATCGGCGACCGGGTCTTCGGTCTGGGCGGCGTCACCGGCGCGACGGCGGAGCTGGCCGTGCTCTCGGCCTGGGCCCCCGCGCCCACCACGTGGAGCGACGAGGAGGCCGCCGGTGCCGCTCTGGCGTCCGTGACCGCTATGGGCGGGCTGAAGGCGCTCGGTGTCCTGCGGGGGCGCACCCCGCTCGTCGAGGGCGCCGCCGGAGGTGTGGGCAGTGCCGCGGTCGAGATCGCGGTGGCTCGGGGCGCCACCGTGATCGGGACGGCCGGCGAGCGCAACCACGCGTTCCTCGCCTCACTGGGAGCCGTTCCGACCACCTATGGCACCGGACTCGCCGAGCGCCTCGCCTGGGCGTCCGTCTGGCCACCGCGGTGAACGACTCCCCACTCCTCGCCGCAGCGGGCGAACTCGGCCGGCGAGGCCAGTACACACCACGCATCGAACGGGCCTACCCCATCGAACAGTTCGCGGAGGCGCACGCATACGCCGAGCGCGGACACACGCACGGGAAGATTGTGATCTGCGTCTGAGACGGGCCTCATGACACGATGGCCTCCATGACTGGTGACCGTCGCCTGCTGGCAGACAAGACGCCGTTCCCTGAGGATCTGGACGAGAGGCTGCGTGCGCAGTTCACCTTTCTCATCGAGGTGGATCAGCTGAAGTCGATCATGCGGCAGTCGCCGCTTGCCTCGGTCCGGCGCCGCGAGAACGACGCAGAGCACTCATGGCATCTGGCCATGATGGTGGTGCTCCTGGCCGAGTACTCCGACGAGCCCATCGACGTGGGGCACACCGTCCAACTCGTGCTCGTCCACGACCTCATCGAGATCTACGCCGGGGACACTCCGCTCTACGACGATGCCGCCGGGACGGATCAGCGGGACCGGGAACTGGCCGCCGCCGACGAGCTGTTCGCGCTGCTCCCCGACGACCAGGCACTGCGCATCAGGGCCCTGTGGGACGAATTCGAGGAGCGCGGCACTCCCGAAGCCCGTTTCGCCAAGGCGATGGACCGCCTTCAGCCGCTGCTGCTCAATTGGATGGCGCGTGGCGGCACTTGGCAGACGCCAGGTGTCACGGCTAACGACGTGCGAGCCCGCAAGGCCGTGATCGGCGATGCGTCCGGTGCTCTGTGGGAGGCCGGGCGGCGCCTCATCGACGAGGGGGAGCAGCGCGGCTGGTCCAGAAGCGGCGATGCGCCTCAGTGACCGCCCTCAACCACCCTTCGCGCTCTCTTCGCGTGCGGGCGGCCCGGAGTCGTCCGTCGCATCCAGGTCGTCGGGGGCGCCATCGGGAGAAGGGGCCTCGTCCGTCTCGGGCAGAGGGAGTGGAGCCGCCGCGTCGTCGTCCGGAGTGATGCTCGCGGGGCGCGTGAAGCTCGCGCCGACCAGCACGCCGAGGGCCACGGCCACCACCGTGAGCAGGGCGTTGACCGTGGTGAGGAGGCCGCCCGTGCTGTGGCCGCTGAAGAGTTCGCCGATGCCGGTGAGGCTCAGCGCGCCGGGCACCAGCAGCCAGAACGCGGGCAGATACGTGACCTGCGCGGGCGGCGCGCCCTTGCGGTGCTGCACCAGTTGGGAGAAGAGCGGCAGCGTCATGCCGCCGAGGAACGCGCCGCCGAGGCTGCTGCCCAGCTGGTTGCCGAGCTGCTGGACGGTCTCGACGAGCAGCAGGACGAGGATCAGCCAGGGCAGATTGCGCGGTGACGCCGAGGAGTTGAGGGCGAAGCCGATGCCGAGCAGCAGGGCGCCCGCCCACGGCACCCACGCCCCGAACTCGTAGGTGTGCGCATGGGCCGGGATCGGGTGCTCGTGCATGAGCTGGGCGCCCACGGTGATGCCGAAGCCGAGCAGCACCAGCACGTTCACCCCGTACACCAGGCGGCTGGCGCCCGAGACGACCGAGCCCGTGGCCAGCTCCATCGTGCCCATCGTCAGGGCGGAGCCCGGCAGGAAGAGAATGAGCGGCGGGATCAGGAGCTTGCTGGGGTTCTCGTGCAGGAGGGGGCCGCTGTAGCGGTAGGCGAGGACCGTCACGCAGATCGCGGCGAGCACCGGCACGGCGAGCTGGAAGGTGCGCAGGCGCCCCTCCACCGCCTCGCGCAGGCCGCCCACGAACACGCCGAGCACCGCGTAGCCGATCAGCGCCCACGCGTTGGGGAAAGTGATCATGCCGAGGCCGACGGTCAGGATGCCGTAGCCGAGGATCCGCAGCGGCGCCCGGAAGCGGGGGCGCAGCGCGTAGATGCGGCGCAGGCGGCGCTGCCCCTCCTCGGGCGGGACCAGCTCGTCGTACAACTGGTGGATGAAGTCGTAGAGTTCGCCGACCTGGTCCAGGCGCAGGTCGGCGCCGCCGGGCACCGGCAGGAAGTCGACGACGGCGCCGGTCCCGTCGCCGACGCGCACGAACACGCCGGTGGGCAGGACGAAGGCGTGTACGGGGTGCATGCCGTAGCGGTGGCCGAGCGTGGTGACGATGCGCTGGACCTGTTCCGCGGTCTCGCCCGCGCGGCACAGCGCGACGCCCACGTCACGCAGGAAGCGCACCAACTCCTTGGGCGGGGGCGGTGGTTCGTCCGCCTCCGCGGGCAGCACGGTCTGCCACAGGCGTCCCATGCGGGCCGCTGACTGGCCCGCGCGGCGCACGGCGTGCCGCAGGGAGCGGGCGGGTGTGCCCTGCGGGAGGGAGGAGGTGGATCGCTGCCCGCGCCGGCCGTGCTTGCGGCGGCGGTCGTGCTTGCGACGGGGGTCCCCGGGGGTGCTTCCCGTGGCGGGCTCGCCGGGCGCGGCCGGGGGCGGGGGCGGGGGCGGGGGCGGCGAGGTGCGCTCCTCGCCGC
>NZ_JBHYJB010000038.1:0-117494 GCF_042740175.1 Streptomyces sp. NPDC059009
TCCTGACCGGTGCAGATCGTGAAGGTCAGGGTGTCGATGAGGATGTCCGACTCCCGGATGCCCCAGTTGCCCGTCAGGTCCCCGATCAGCCGCTCCGCGATGGCGACCTTCATTTCCGGGGTGCGGGCCTGGCCCTCCTCGTCGATGGTCAGCGCGATCAGGGCGGCGCCGTGCTCCCGGGCCAGCGCGGTCACCTTCGCAAAGCGCGACTCGGGGCCGTCGCCGTCCTCGTAGTTGACGGAGTTGATGACGGCGCGCCCGCCGAGCTTTTCCAACCCGGCCTGGATGACGGGGACTTCGGTGGAGTCCAGGACGACCGGCAGGGTGGAGGCGGTGGCGAAACGGCCCGCCAGCTCCGCCATGTCCGCCACCCCGTCGCGGCCCACATAGTCGACGCACAGGTCGAGCAGGTGCGCGCCCTCACGGATCTGGTCGCGGGCCATCTCCACACAGTCGTCCCAGCGGCCCTCCAGCATCGCCTCGCGGAACTTCTTGCTGCCGTTGGCGTTGGTGCGCTCGCCGATCGCCAGATACGAGGTGTCCTGACGGAACGGAACCGTCTGATACAGCGAGGCGGCGCCGGGCTCGGGCTGCGGGGTGCGCACCGGCGGCACCGTGCCCCGCACCCGCTCCACGACCTGGCGCAGATGCTCGGGCGTCGAGCCGCAGCAGCCGCCGATCAGCTGCAGGCCGAAGTCGCGTACGAACGTCTCATGCGCGTCGGCCATCTCCGGCGGGGTCAGCGGGAAGTGCGCGCCGTCCTTGGTCAGGATCGGCAGGCCCGCGTTCGGCATGCACATCAGCGGCGTCGCCGAGTGCCGCGCCAGATAGCGCAGGTGCTCACTCATCTCGGCCGGACCGGTCGAGCAGTTCAGGCCGATCAGGTCGATGCCCAGCGGCTCCAGCGCGGTCAGCGCCGCGCCGATCTCCGAGCCCAGCAGCATCACACCGGTCGTCTCGAAGGCCAGCGAACACACCAGCGGCACCTGCACACCCAGCGCGTCCATCGCACGGCGCGCGCCGATCAGGCTGGACTTGGTCTGCAGCAGATCCTGCGTCGTCTCCACGATCAGCGCGTCCGCGCCCCCGGCCAGCAGGCCCTCGGCGTTCTGCTGGTAGCCGTCGCGGATGGTGGCGTAGTCGATGTGGCCCAGCGAGGGCAGCTTGGTGCCCGGCCCGATCGAGCCCAGCACCCACCGCTGCTGCCCGGTCTTCGCGGTGAACTCGTCGGCGACCTCACGCGCGATCCGGGCGCCCGCCTCGGACAGCTCGACGATACGGTCCGCGATCTCATACTCACCGGCCGCCGTGTGGTTGGCACCGAACGTATTGGTCTCCACGCAGTCCACACCGACCGCGAAGTACTCCTCATGCACCGAACGCACGATGTCCGGCCGCGTCACGTTCAGGATCTCGTTGCAGCCCTCCAGCTGCTGAAAGTCCTCCAGACTCGGATCCTGCGCCTGCAACATCGTGCCCATCGCACCATCAGCCACCACCACACGCGTGGCGAGTGCTTCGCGGAGTGCGGCGGCTCGGGTCCTGCTCGCGGAGTCGGCGGAAGGGGTCGGCAACGAGGCCATGAAAGAGCTCCCATAGGTGCGACGGCTGTCGGCTTTGCGGCTTCCGGTGGAAGGCGCACTCGGTCAGGGTAGCCGGGACGAAGGTCCCGGCCGAAGCGGCGTCCAGGGTGCGGACGGGCGGCCGATTCGCTGGGTTGACCCCGAAACAGACGGAAACACGACTGTCCGAGCATTAGCGAGAGGTCGACAACCACCGATAGTGTTCGTCATTGTCGAACGTGGTTGATCAATCATTGGGTCAGGGCCAAGGGGACGGAGGAAGGGGCTGCGATGGCCAAGAACATCCAGTCGCTGGAACGGGCCGCCGCGATGCTGCGGCTCCTCGCGGGCGGCGAGCGGCGGCTCGGCCTCTCCGAGATCGCCTCGGCGCTCGGGCTCGCCAAGGGCACGGCCCACGGCATCCTCCGCACCCTCCAGCAAGAGGGCTTCGTGGAGCAGGAGACCGCGTCGGGCCGCTACCAGCTCGGCGCCGAACTGCTGCGGCTCGGCAACAGCTACCTGGACGTGCACGAGCTGCGCGCCCGCGCCCTGGTGTGGACCGACGACCTGGCCCGCTCCAGCGGCGAGAGCGTCTATCTCGGCGTCCTGCACCAGCAGGGCGTGCTGATCGTGCACCACGTCTTCCGGCCCGACGACAGCCGCCAGGTCCTGGAGGTCGGGGCCATGCAGCCGCTGCACTCCACCGCCCTCGGCAAGGTCCTCTCCGCGTACGACCCGGTGGCGCACAGCGAGGCCGTCGAGGCCGAGCGGCGGGCCTTCACCGATCTCACGGTGTGCGACAAGGACGGCTTCGAGGGCGTCCTCGACCTGACCCGCGCGCGCGGGTACGCCTCCGACGTCGAGGAGACCTGGGAGGGCATCGCCTCGGTGGCCGCCCCCATCCACGACCGGCGCCGGATGCCGGTCGGCGCGGTCGGCATCACCGGTGCCGTGGAGCGCGTGCGCGACAAGGAGGGCGAGCTGCGCCCCGATCTGATCGCGGCGGTGCGGGACTGTGCGCGGGCCGTCTCCCGGGATCTGGGCGCCGGACGGTTCTGAGCCCCGCGACCGGGCGCTGCCGAGCCCCGCACCGCACCCCCCTTTCTGCCCCCTGCCGCTTCGGCATGCAGGGGGCTTCGTCATGGGGCACGATCGACGGACGCCGCGCTGATCACGGGAAACGATCAATAACGATCGTGTTTTCAATAACAGAACTCTTGACGTGCAAGTAACGCCGAGGCGAGACTCGCGTCCATCGGTCGGCATTGTCGAACACCTACCGGCATTACGCGCTAGAGTGGGGCGACGCCAAGGGCCGGAAACTTCCCCTGGACGAAGGACAAAGGAGTCGCGGGTGTCCAGCTCCGACATCTTCATCGGCGAGACCATCGGTACCGCCGTGCTCATCCTGCTCGGCGGCGGTGTCTGTGCCGCCGTCACGCTCAAGCGCTCGAAGGCCAAGGACGCCGGCTGGCTCGCCATCACCTTCGGGTGGGGCTTCGCCGTGCTGACCGGTGCCTATCTGGCCGGTGGCGTCTCCGGTGCCCACCTCAACCCGGCGGTGACCGTCGGTCTCGCCATCGAGGGCGGCACCAAGTGGAGCGACGTACCGCTCTACCTGGCCTCTCAGCTCCTCGGCGCCATGATCGGTGCCGTGCTGGTCTGGATCACGTACTACGGACAGTTCCAGGCGCACCTGACGGACCCGGAGATCGTGGGCTCGAAGTCCGCGCCCGACGGCATGGTCGACAAGACGGCCGAGCCCGAGGCCGGTCCGGTGCTCGGCATCTTCTCGACGGGCCCGGAGATCCGGAACGTCGCGCAGAACATGGCGACCGAGATCATCGCCACCACCGTGCTCGTCCTGGCGATCCTCACGCAGGGCCTGAACGACGGCGGCAACGGCCTCGGCATCCTCGGCGCCCTGATCACGGCCCTCGTCGTGGTCGGCATCGGCCTCTCGCTCGGTGGCCCCACGGGCTATGCGATCAACCCGGTCCGTGACCTCGGTCCGCGCATCATCCACTCGGTGCTCCCGCTGCCCAACAAGGGCGGTTCCGACTGGTCGTACGCCTGGATCCCGGTCGCGGGTCCGCTCATCGGCGGCGCCATCGCGGGTGGCCTCTACAACCTCGCGTTCAAGTAGGCCCGCGCCGGATACCGATCACCGACTGAGACCGCCAAGCAAGAACTTCTGGAGCACACCGTGACCGACGCACACACCGCGGGCCCCTTCATCGCGGCCATCGACCAGGGCACCACCTCGAGCCGCTGCATCGTCTTCGACAAGGACGGCCGGATCGTCTCCGTCGACCAGAAGGAGCACGAGCAGATCTTCCCGAAGCCGGGCTGGGTCGAGCACGACGCCACCGAGATCTGGGCCAACGTCCAGGAGGTCGTCGCCGGGGCCATCACCAAGGCCGGGATCACCCGCGACGACATCAAGGCCATCGGCATCACCAACCAGCGTGAGACCACGCTGCTGTGGGACAAGAACACGGGCGAGCCGGTCCACAACGCCATCGTCTGGCAGGACACCCGCACCGACGCGCTCTGCAAGGAGCTCGGCCGCAACGTCGGCCAGGACCGCTTCCGCCGCGAGACCGGTCTGCCGCTGGCCTCCTACTTCGCCGGGCCCAAGGCCCGCTGGCTGCTCGACCACGTCGAGGGCCTGCAGGAGCGCGCCGAGAACGGCGACATCCTCTTCGGCACCATGGACTCCTGGGTCATCTGGAACCTGACCGGCGGCGTCAACGGCGGCAAGCACGTCACCGACGTCACCAACGCCTCGCGCACGATGCTCATGAACCTGCACGAGATGGCGTGGGACGAGCGCATCTGCCACTCCATCGGCGTGCCGATGCAGATGCTCCCCGAGATCCGCTCCTCCGCCGAGGTCTACGGCGAGGTCACCGGCGGCAAGCTCGGCGACCTGCTCGGCGGCATCCCGGTCGCCTCCGCGCTCGGCGACCAGCAGGCGGCTCTGTTCGGCCAGACCTGCTTCGACGAGGGCGAGGCCAAGTCCACCTACGGCACCGGCACGTTCATGCTGATGAACACCGGTGACAAGGCCATCAACTCCTACTCGGGCCTGCTGACCACGGTCGGCTACCAGATCGGCGACCAGAAGCCGGTCTACGCCCTGGAGGGTTCCATCGCCGTCACCGGTTCGCTGGTGCAGTGGATGCGCGACCAGATGGGCCTGATCAACTCCGCCGCCGAGATCGAGACGCTCGCGTCGTCGGTCGAGGACAACGGCGGCGCCTACTTCGTACCGGCCTTCTCCGGCCTGTTCGCCCCGTACTGGCGCTCCGACGCCCGCGGTGTGATCGCCGGTCTGACCCGGTACGTCACCAAGGCGCACATCGCGCGCGCCGTCCTGGAGGCCACGGCCTGGCAGACCCGCGAGATCACCGACGCCATGACGAAGGACTCCGGCGTCGAGCTCGCGGCCCTCAAGGTCGACGGCGGCATGACCTCCAACAACCTGCTGATGCAGACCCTTTCGGACTTCCTCGACGCACCCGTGGTGCGCCCGATGGTGGCCGAGACGACCTGCCTCGGCGCCGCCTACGCCGCCGGTCTCGCCGTCGGCTTCTGGTCCTCGACCGATGAGCTGCGCGCCAACTGGCGGCGGGCCGCGGAGTGGACCCCCCACATGGACGCGGACACCCGCGACCGTGAGTACAAGAGCTGGCTCAAGGCCGTGGAGCGGTCCATGGGCTGGCTCGACGAGAACGCTGCCGAGGAGTAAGAACCATGACCACCCTGCAGAGCGGCCCCGCCTACCCGGCACTCGGGCTGCGTCCGGCTTCCGGTTCCAACCCGAGCCGCGCCGAGACCCGGGAGCAGCTGTCCAAGGCGACGTACGACCTCCTGGTGATCGGCGGCGGGATCCTGGGCATCTCCACCGCCTGGCATGCCGCGCAGTCGGGCCTCAGGGTGGCCGTCGTGGACGCCGGTGACTTCGCCGGCGCCACCTCCTCCGCCTCCTCCAAGCTGCTCCACGGCGGTCTGCGCTACCTGCAGACCGGCGCCGTGAAGCTGGTCGCGGAGAACCACTTCGAGCGGCGTGCGGTGTCGCGTCAGGTGGCACCGCACCTCGCCAACCCGCTCACCTTCTACCTGCCCGTCTACAAGGGCGGCCCGCACGGCGCCGCCAAGCTGGGCGCGGGCGTCTTCGCCTACAGCGCGCTGTCCGCCTTCGGCGACGGCGTCGGGCACCTGCTCTCCCCCGCCAAGGCGGCGCAGGACGTGCCGGAGCTGCGCACCGACAACCTCAAGGCCGTGGCCGTGTACGGCGACGACCAGATGAACGACGCGCGCATGGCCCTGATGACGGTCCGCGCGGCCGTCGAGGCGGGCGCCGTCGTCCTCAACCACGCCGAGGTCACCGGGCTCCGCTTCACCAAGGGCCGGGTCACCGGCGCCGAGCTCAAGGACCGCCAGTCCGGCGACGAGTTCGGGGTCGACGCCCGCCTCGTCCTGAACGCGACCGGGCCGTGGGTCGACCACCTCCGCAAGCTGGAGGACCCGAACGCGGCTCCCTCCATCCGCCTCTCCAAGGGCGCGCACCTCGTCCTCAAGCGCACCGCCCCCTGGAAGGCCGCCCTGGCCACGCCGATCGACAAGTACCGCATCACGTTCGCGCTGCCGTGGGAGGACATGCTCCTGCTCGGCACGACGGACGAGGAGTTCGAGGGCGACCCGGCCGATGTCCGTGTCACCGAGGCGGACACCGCGCAGATCCTCGACGAGGCCGCGTTCTCGATCCGCGACCAGCAGCTGTCGCGCGACCTGATCACGTACTCCTTCGCCGGTCTGCGGGTCCTGCCGGGCGGCCCCGGCGACACCTCGAAGGCCAAGCGCGAGACGGTCGTCACCGAGGGCCGCGGCGGCATGCTGTCGGTCGCGGGCGGCAAGTGGACGACGTTCCGCCACATCGGCCGTACGGTCATGAAGAAGCTGGAGGCGCTGCCGGGCCACCCGCTCGGCGACGACTACGAGCCGATCTCCGAGCTGCCGAAGAAGCTGCCGCTGCCCGGCATCGCCAACCCGCGCGCGGTCGCCCACCGGCTGCTCGTCGACGGTCCGGCGCCCGGCCCGCGCATGGCGGCCGACACCGCCAAGCACCTGGCCACGCACTACGGTTCGCTGTCCTTCGACATCGCCCGCCTGGCCAACGAGAACCCGGAGCTCGCCGAGCGCGTCCACCCCGACGCCCCGGAGATCTGGGCCCAGGTCGTCTACGCCCGTGACAACGAGTGGGCCGAGACGGCGGACGACGTGCTGCGCCGCCGCACGACGCTGACGATCCGCGGCCTGGCCACGGACGACGTCCGCGCGAAGGTCGAGGACCTGCTGGGCAAGAAGGACTGAGCCCAGGGCTGTTGAGCATGGAGTGTTGCGTAAGGGGCGGTCGCCGCTGCGGCCGCCCCTTACGCATGCCTTGCTATGCCGTGCCCTGCCAGGTGCCTGCCCTGCCGTGCCATGCCACTGCCACAGCGCCGCAATGTTCGGCGCGCAGAGTTGAAGCATGAAGTTCCAGGTGCTTTCGATCATCGGCCATGCCCCGCATCCGCTCACGGGTGAACTCCCCTCCGCCGCCGAGCGGTTGGCGGACGTCGTCGAGGTGGGCGTCGCCGCCGAGGAGCTCGGCTACGACGCGTACGCCGTCGGCGAGCGGCACGCCGGGCCCTTCCTGTCGTCGAGCCCCACCGTCGTGCTCGGCGCGCTCGCGGCCCGCACGACCCGCATCAGGCTCCTGACCGGGGTGACCGTCGTCGCGATCCTCGACCCGGTGCGGGTCGCCGAGGACTACGCGACGCTCGACCAGCTCTCGCGCGGCCGCGTCGAACTCGTCGTCGGCAAGGGCGCGGAGGCCGGGCACTTCGACCTCTTCGGGCTCGACGAGGAGCGGCAGTGGGAGCTGCAGAAGGAGAAGTACGAGCTGCTGCGGCGGCTGTGGAGCGAGGAGAACGTCGACTGGGAGGGCGAGTTCAGGCCCGCCCTCAAGAACGTGACGACCGTGCCCCGCCCCTACGACGGCCCGCCGCGCGTCTGGCACGGCTCCGCCACCTCGCTCAACTCCCCCGAACTCGCCGCCCAGCACGGCGATCCGCTGTTCACCGCCAACGCCATCCAGCCGCGCGCCGCGTACGCGAAGCTGATCGACCACTACCGGGAGCGGTTCGAGGCGCATGGGCACGACCCGGCCCGCGCCCATGTCGCGGCGGGCTCGGGCGGGCTGCTCATCGCGGACAGCGCCGAACAGGCCGTGGCGCGCTACCGGGACCTGTACGAGGCGAAGGTCCGGCAGACCTTCAAGCCGCACCTGGCGGGCAAGGCGGGCTACAACACGCCCTTCCGCACCATCGAGGACGCCATCGCCGACGGGCCCCAGCTCATCGGCTCCCCGCAGCAGATCATCGACAAGATCCTCGGCTACCACGCGGTGTACCGGCACGACCTCCAGTCGGTGACCGTGGACGGCTTCGGGCTCGCGCGCGGTGAACAGATCGAGACGCTCCAGCGGTTCGCGGAGGAGATCGCGCCGGTCGTACGGAGGGAGGCGCCGTCCACCCTGTGGGAGGCGTAGGGGCGCGTGGGGCGATCGCCGTTCGACGGGCGATCACCAGGCGATCGATGGGCGGCCGGTCGATGCCGGGCGACGCGTAGAGGCGCCGCCCGGCCTCGCGTTACGATCCGAAACGGCGTCCGAACTTCCGTATCACCGTGCCTGGTTGAGATCACCGATCCCGCTTGGGATCACCGTGCCTGCTCGAGGCCACCGTGCCTGCTTGTGGCCACCGTGCCTACTTGAGTGCCCCTTGTTCCCGCCGCCCTGGAGAGAGCCATGACCCTCCTCACCACCTGGCCGGAGTCCGGCCCCACGACCCAGGTGCGCCGCACCTCGGACCCGGCGCAGATCGCCGTGGCCCTCGCCCCGCTGGGGGTGCGCTACGAGCAGTGGCCCGTACGCGAGGACGTGGCGCCCGACGCGGACAGCGACACCGTCTTCGCCGCGTACGCCCCGGAGATCGAGAAACTCAACGCCGAGGAGGGCTTCCGGACGGTCGACGTGGTGGCCCTGCATCCGCCCGAGGACGCCGCCGACCCAGAGTGGCCCGGGAAGGCGCGGGCGGCCCGGCAGAAGTTCCTGGCCGAGCACACCCACGACGACGATGACGAGGTGCGCTTCTTCGTCGCGGGCGCGGGCATCTTCTATCTGCACGCGGGCGGCGCGGTGCACGCCGTGTACTGCGAGAAGGGCGATCTGCTCGGGGTGCCGCGCGGCACCACGCACTGGTTCGACATGGGCACCTCACCCGCCTTCACGGCGATCCGCTTCTTCCACGAGGAGGACGGCTGGATCGGCACCTTCACCGGCAGCACGATCGCCGAGCGCTTCCCGGACTTCGACACGATCCACGCGGAGTACGCGAGGGACGCCGGGGACGGCGGGGACAGCGGGGACAGCGGGGACGGCGGGAGCGCCGGGGGTTCCGGGGGCACGGCGTGACGGTCCGGTTCGGCGCGGTGGACGCCGTCGTGCTCGACATCGAGGGCACCACGAGCGCCACCGGGTTCGTGGTGGACGTCCTGTACCCGTACGCCGCCCGGCGGTTCGGCGAGCTGCTCGCGACGCGCGTCGGTGAGCCGGCGGTGGCGCGGGCCGTGGCGCAGGTCCGTGCGGAGCTCGGCGAGCCGGACGCGGACGCGGCCCGGGTGGAGAAGGCGCTGCTCGCCTGGGTGGCCGAGGACCGCAAGGCGACGCCCCTGAAGACCCTGCAGGGGATCCTGTGGGCGGAGGGGTTCGCGCGCGGCGACCTCGTCTCGCACTTCTACCCGGACGTCATCCCGGTGTTGCGGCGCTGGCGCGCGGAGGGAGTGCGGCTCGCCGTGTACTCGTCGGGGTCGGTGGCGGCGCAGCGCGCCTGGTTCACGCACTCCGCCGAGGGTCAACTCATGGACCTGATCGACGAGTTGTACGACACGGAGAACGCCGGGCCGAAGCAGGAGGCCGGTTCGTACCGGGTCGTCGCCGATTCCTTGGGCGTCCCGGCGGGGCGCCTGCTCTTCCTCTCCGACCGCCCGGGCGAGCTGGACGCGGCCCGGGACGCGGGCCTGCGGACCGTGGGCGTGCGCCGGGCCGGGGAGCCGTACTTCGCCGCCGGGGTCGGCGACCACCCCGAGGCGGCGTCCTTCGACGAGATCACGCTGGTGAGGAGCTCGGGCCCATGAGTGACCTGGATCTGGAGGAGGCGGGCGCCGTGCTCGCGGCCGAGGCGGCGCGGTTCGCGTCGTTCGGCTGGATGCGGGGCACCTCCGGGAACCTGTCGGTGGTCGTCTCCCGCGACCCGCTGCGGCTCGCCGTGACGGCGAGCGGGCGGGACAAGGGTGAACTGACGGCCTCGGACGTGGTGTTGGTGGACGAGAAGGGCGGCGCGCTGGGGGCCGGGCGGCCGTCGGCGGAGGCCGCTCTGCACGCGCGGGTGGCCGCGCTGACCGGGGCGGGGGCCGTGGTGCATGTGCATACCGTGGCCTCCGTCGCTATGGGCGCGCGGGAGCCCCGGGGGATCGCCTTCGCGGACCTGGAGATGCTGAAGGGGCTCGGGCATCCCACGCACGAGGTCTCGGTGACGCTGCCGGTGATCGCCAACAGCCAGGACATGGGGGAACTGGGGGATCGGCTGGAGGGGGCCCGGGCGGAGGGGATGCCCGCCGTGGTGGTGGCGGGGCACGGGCTCTATGTGTGGGGTGCTGTGCCTCAGGAGGCGCGGCATCGGACCGAAGTGGTGGAGTGGTTGCTGGAGTTGGAGCTCGCCCGGTCGTAGGGGAGATTTCCCCGAGCCCGCCCCTTCCTGACACCACCGCTCGCGCGGCCCTGGGGTACCGTCCTGGGGCTTCGTCCCTTGCCCCCGTATCGCGGCTCCGCGCTCGTCCTCGATCTCCCCCACGCGCTCAAGGAGCAGGGGACCCCCCTTGGCGGGCTGAAGGGCCGGCCACCAATTGGAGCTTCTCTCGTATGACCGCCGCCCCCGACCTCTCCCCCGTCACCCGCATCCCCCGCACCGGCCTCCCCGCCCGCGCCGTCGTCGTCGGTGATCCCGCGCGCGCCGAAGCCGTCGCGGAGCTCCTCGACGACGCCAAGGAGGTCTCGTACCACCGGGAGTACCGGGTCTTCACCGGGGACTGGCAGGGCGTGTCCGTCGTCGTCGCCTCGCACGGCATCGGTGCCCCCGGCGCCCTGCTGCTCTTTCAGGAGCTGGCCGACGCGGGCGTGACCGCCTTCGTCCGGCTCGGCACCGCGGGGGCGATGCGGGCCGGGATCCGGGACGGGGATCTGGTCATCGCGGACGCGGCGGTGCGCGACGACGGGGTGACCCAGCAGCTGATCCCCACCGCGTACCCGGCGGTCGCGGCCCCCGAGGCGGTGCTCGCGCTGCAGCGGGCGGCGCGCTCGGCGGGAGCCCCGTACCACCGGGGTGTCGTGTGGACGCGCGCCGCGTTCCAGCCGGGCTTTCTGCCGCTGCCCGGCGACGCCTACGAGCGGGCCGGGGTCGCCGCCATCGAGATGGAGCTGTCGGCCCTGTTCGTGCTCGCCTCGACGCGCGGTCTGACGGCGGGCGGCGCCCTCGTCGTGGACGGGGCGAACGCCGACGAGCTGGTGGACGAGGAGGCGACCGGGGGCTACGACCCGCACCGGGACGTGGTGGCCGACGGGGTCGCCCGCGCGGCCCGGATAACCTTGGACGCGTTGCGTCTGCTCGCCGCCGAGCCGCGCTGACCGCCCGCATCCCGGACCCGAGAGACACGGACCCGAGAAGCACGGACACGAGACACGGACCCGAGACACAGAGAGCGATCCCCATGCACCACCCCCTCGACCTCCTGGTCCACGGCGGCGACGTCCTCACCATGGACGCCTCCGGCACCGTCGTCACGGACGGCGCCGTCGCCGTCCGCGCGGGCGAGATCGTCGAGGTCGGCCCGGCCGACCGCCTGCGCGCCGCCCACGAGGCGGCACAGGAGATCGACGCGCGCGGCTGTCTGGTGCTGCCGGGCCTGGTCAACTCCCACACGCACCTCGCGATGAACCTGATGCGCGGCTCCGCCGACGACGTCACGCTGCAGGGCTTCCTCGCGCGCGTCGTGCCGCGCGAGGCCGAGCTGCTCACGCCCCGGGCCGTGGCGGCCGCCACCCGCGCCGCCGTCGCCGAGTCGGTGCGTGCCGGAGTGACCACGGCGCTCGACATGTACTGGTTCCACGAGGCGGCCGAGGAGGTGGCCCGCGAGGCGGGCTGGCGGCTGCTCACCGGGCTCACGTTCATGGACGTGCCGGGGGTGCCGGACGGGCGCCCGTACGCGGAGCGGATCTCCCTGGCCGGGGCGCAGCTCGCCGCCCGCACCCCGGCGCCGGGCACCCGGCCCGTGCTGTGCGCGCACTCCACGTACACCCTGGCGCCCGCCCAGATCGCGGAGATCGCCGCGCTCGCCCGCGCCCACGACGCGCTCCTGCACATCCACGCCGCCGAGAACGCCGCCGAGGTGACCACGGTCACGGAGAAGTACGGCATGCGGCCCGTGGAGCTGCTCGACTCCATCGGGGTCCTCGGACCGGACACGCTGCTCGCGCACGCCGTGGAGCTCACGGACGACGAGATCGCGCTGCTCGCCCGCACGGGCACGCCCGTCGCGCACTGCCCCGTCTCCAACCTCAAGCTCGGCTGCGGCATCGCCCGGGTGCCCGACCTGCTCGACGCGGGCGTCACGGTGGGCCTCGGCACGGACGGCGCCGTCGCGTCCAACACCCTCGACCTGCTGCACGTGCTGCATGTCGCCGCCCTCGTGCACAAGGCGGGCGGCGACCCGACGGCCGTCGGCGCCGAGCGGGCCGTGCGCCTGGCCACCATCGACTCGGCCCGCGCCCTCGGCCTGGACGCGGCGCTCGGCTCCCTGGAGGCCGGCAAGCGCGCGGACCTGATCGTGGTCGGCCTCGACCGGCCGCACCTGGCGCCGCGCCACGACCCGTACTCCACGCTCGCGTACGCGGCCGGGGCGGCCGATGTGCGGGACACCGTCGTGGACGGCCGGGTCCTGATGCGCGACCGCACGCTGCTCACCGTCGACGAGGAGGAGGCCGTGCGGGGCCTGCGCGAGGCGGCCGGCGAGCCTGCCGGAGCCGGTGACGGCGCGGCCCCCGGCGCTGCGGCCCACGGCAACGGAGCCCGCGCATGAACGTCCACGCCACCCGCGGCTTCACCGGGCGCGCCCGCGCCGCCGACCGCGACCCGCGCCTGCCGCCCGGGCAGTACGACGCCCGCGACACCTGGCCCGTCCTGTCCGCCGAGGTGACGCCCCAACTGGCCGCCGCCGACTGGACGTTCCGCGTCGACGGCCTCGTCGCAGAGCCGCGTACCTGGGGCTGGGACGAGGCACACGCCCTGCCCGCCTCCGAGTACCGGGGCGACATCCACTGCGTGACGAGCTGGTCCAAGTTCGGGGTCCGCTTCGGCGGGGTGAGCCTGGACGCCTTCCTGGCCGCCGCCGGGCCGCTGCCCTCGGCCACCCACGTCGTCGCGTACTCCCACACCGGCTACACCACGAACCTGCCGCTGGCCGATGTGACGGGCGGCCGGGCGTGGCTCGCCTGGGAGTACGACGGGGCGCCGCTGCCGCCCGAACACGGCGGCCCCGCCCGGCTGATCGTCCCCCACCTCTACTTCTGGAAGAGCGCCAAGTGGATCGCGGGCCTGCGCCTGCTCGACCACGACGAGCCGGGCTTCTGGGAGAAGAACGGCTACCACCACCGGGGCGACCCGTGGCGGGAGCAGCGCTACGCGGGTGACGGGGTCCCCGGGGAGGAGGGCATCGATGAGTGAGCAGCCCTTCGTCCCGCCCACCGCCTTCGCCGTCCCCGGCCGCATCGCCGTGAGCAACAGCACCGCCTCGCGCTGGCAGCCCGCCCTGATCACCGGGATCCGGCGCGAGACCCCGGCGGCCTCGACCTTCCGGCTCAAGGTCCCCGGCTGGCCGGGCCACCTCCCCGGGCAGCACCTGATGCTGCGGCTCACCGCCGAGGACGGCTACATCGCCCAGCGCCACTACTCGCTCGCCTCGGCGCCGGACGACAGCGGCGAGATCGAGCTGACCCTGGACCATGTGCCCGGCGGGGAGGTCTCCGGGCATCTGCACGGCGTCGCCCGGGTCGGTGACACCGTCGAGGTGCGCGGCCCGCTCTCCGGGTTCTTCGCGTGGCCGGGCGACCGGCCCGCGCTGCTGCTCGGCGCGGGCTCCGGCGTGGTCCCGCTGATGTCGATGATCCGCCACCACCGCCGGGCCGGGCTCACCCTGCCGCTGCGCCTGATCGTCTCGGCCTGCACCCGCGAGGACCTGATCTACGCCGAGGAGTACGGGGACGAGACCACCGTCGTCCTCACCCGCTCCGAAGGGCGCCTGCACGCCGGGCACTTGGCGCCCTGGCTCGGCGCGGGACAGCCCGGGGGCGGCGGCTGGGAAGCGTACATCTGCGGCTCGAACGGCTTCGCCGAGCACGCCTCGCGGCTCCTGGTGGACGGCGGGCAGCCGGTGGACCGGATCAGGATCGAGCGCTTCGGCTGACTCAAGAGCGGGATGATGCGCGGGGCTTCGGTGGAAGCCGGGATCCGCGCGGGAATCTGGCCGCATAATGAGCCGACACATCGGATGTCTGATTCCGCTGTCCGATTCCGTTGTCCGATTCCGCTGATCTGCTGAGGCGAGGTCCCATGGCTGTCACCGACGAGGCCATCGAAAAGATCAAGGGCATGATCGTCTCCGGGGCGCTGCGACCGGGCGACCGGCTGCCCAAGGAGAGCGAACTCGCCGCCGAGCTCGGCCTGTCCCGCAACTCGCTGCGCGAGGCCGTGCGCGCCCTGTCCCTGATCCGCATCCTGGACGTGCGGCAGGGCGACGGCACGTATGTGACGAGCCTGGACCCGCAGCTGCTCCTGGAGGCGCTGAGTTTCGTCGTCGACTTCCACCGCGACGACACGGTCCTGGAGTTCCTCGCGGTGCGCCGCATCCTGGAGCCCGCCGCCACCGCGATGGCCAGCTTCCGCATCACCGACGCCGAACTGGACGCCCTGTCCGCCCAGTTGGACGCCCTCGGCCCGGACCCCTCGGTGGAGGAGCTGGTCGCCGGGGACCTGGAGTTCCACCGGGGCATCGTGGCGGCGACCGGCAACTCCGTGCTGTGCTCGCTGCTCGACGGCCTCTCCGGGCCCACCACGCGCGCGCGTGTCTGGCGCGGCCTGACCCAGGAGGACGCCGTCAGCCGCACCCTGCACGAGCACCGGGCCATCCTCACCGCGCTGCGCGACCGGGACGCGGAGGCGGCGCGCTCCTGGGCGACGGTGCACATCGCGAGCGTGGAACAGTGGCTGCGCTCCACGCTGTGAGACACCTCGCGGCCGCCTGTGAGGCATCCCGCCTCCGCCCGCGGGACGTCCCGCCCCCGTCCGCGAGACGTCCCGCCCCCGCCCGTGAAGCACGTTCGTTCCCCCCTGTGAGCCAGGCGTGACAGGCAGTTGACCTGGGCAGTGATCCGTTCACTCGGCCCTGCAAGGGGGCTGCGGAGAGCCCCGGCTGACGCCGTAAGGTTGGGGCGTACGCAAGGCAACGTCGGAAGGAGCCCTGGGTGATCGAGCTCGAGGGGGTACCCGAGCTGATCGACCCGGTCATGGTGGCCGCGTTCGAGGGCTGGAACGACGCCGGTGACGCCGCCTCCACCGCGGTCGCGCATCTCGACAAGGAGTGGAAGGGCGAGGTGTTCGCGGCGCTCGACGCCGAGGACTACTACGACTTCCAGGTCAACCGCCCCACGGTCTGGCTGGACGGCGGGGTGCGAAAGATCACGTGGCCGACGACCCGGCTCTCGGTGGTCCGCGTCGGCGGCGACAAGCCGCGCGACCTGGTCCTGGTCCGGGGCATCGAGCCGTCCATGCGCTGGCGGTCGTTCTGCAACGAGCTGCTCGGTTTCGCGCACGAGCTGGGCGTCGAACTCGTCGTGATCATGGGCGCGCTGCTCGGTGACACCCCGCACACCCGGCCGGTCCCGGTCAGCGGCGTCACCTCGGACCCGGACCTGGCCCGCACCATGGACCTGGAGGAGACCAAGTACGAGGGCCCGACGGGCATCGTCGGCATCCTCCAGGAGGCGTGCACGCACGCGGGCGTCCCGGCGGTCTCGCTCTGGGCGGCCGTGCCGCACTACGTCTCGCAGCCGCCCAACCCGAAGGCCACGCTGGCCCTCCTGAACCGCCTGGAGGACCTGATCGACCTGCGCATCCCGCTGGGCGAGCTGCCCGAGGACGCGCGCGCCTGGCAGCTCGGCGTGGACCAGCTGGCCGCGGAGGACAGCGAGGTCGCGGAGTACGTGCAGTCGCTCGAGGAGGCGCGGGACACGGCCGAGCTCCCGGAGGCGTCGGGCGAGGCCATCGCCCGCGAGTTCGAGCGGTATCTGCGGCGGCGCGACGGGGGTGGCCCGGCCCAGGCCGGGGGTCATGCGACGGACGGCGACGGGGCGGCGTATCTGCGCGACACCCCCAGCGACCGCACCCGTCCCCCGAAGCCGAAGCCGCGCCCTGACCGCGAGCCGGACCCCGAGCCGGAATCCGAGCCCGACCGTGAGCCGGACCCCGAGCCCGACCGCGAGGACGGCGACGATTCCGGCCCAACCGGGACAAGTGATTCCTCGGAGGACTGAGGAAAGAACAGACGAGAGGGGCGGCACCCGGGACCAGGTGCCGCCCCTCTCGCTTGCGCGTTTGGCCTGATTGGGGCGTGACATCAACTTCGCGCCGAAATGCACGTGGATCGGCAGGGTTCCCCGTTCAACTTCTCTTCAAACGCCGGTGGGTTGAGGGGGGCTGGACGAACCATCGCGGCCGTAGCAGGGTGTGCCGAGTAGGCCCGGCCAACGGATCGAAGCACTGCGATCGACGCTCGAAGCACTGCCGAAGCATGCATTCGAAGGGAGCGGTGGAGCGATGACCGAGCAAGTACCGCCGGCGCACGGCCCCGGAGGCAGCGGCCCCGGGCCTGATGGAGCGGGATTCACCTACCGAGGAGCCGAGCAGGAGCTCATCGTCGTCGCCCAGCCCGAGGCCCGGCTGCGGGCCGGTACCGAGGGCGTCCGCTCGGCGGCGGGCTCCGACCTGTCGGCCCTGAACATGTTCCTCTCCGACGAACAGCTCGCCCTGGAGCCGCTGTTCGGCAACGAGGAGCGGGTGCAGGGCGCCGCCCCGCCCGCGGACGGCGGCGAGCCCGTGCCCGACCTCGCGCAGTTCTACCGGGTGCGCGGCGGCGCGGGCCGCGCCGAGGAGCTGCGCGCCCGGCTCGCCGCGCTGCCGGGCGTCGACACGGCGTACGTGAAGCCGGGCGCCGTACCGGCCTCGTACGGCCCGATCGGGCAGCCCCCGCCGCCGGAGAGCTTCGGGGAGCGGGACGAGACCCGGCGGCGCAAGGAAGGCGCCGTCACCCCCGACTTCACCAGCCGCCAGGGCTACTTGAGGCCCGCGCCCGAGGGCGTCGACGCCCCCTGGGCCTGGCAGCGGCTCGGCGGCTCCGGCGAGAACATCACCGTGATCGACGTCGAGGGCGCCTGGCAGCTGAGCCACGAGGACCTCACCGGCAAGCTCGCCGGGATCGTCGCGGGCACCCCGATCCAGGACGTGGCCTGGCGCAACCACGGCACGTCGGTGCTCGGCGTGATCGGCGGCGACCGCAACGAGTTCGGGATCACCGGCATCGTCCCGGAGGCCGTCACCGCGGCGGCGTCCTTCCAGGGCATCGGCACGGCCGCGGCCGTCTACGCGGCGTCCGAGCGGCTCGGCACCGGCGACATCATCCTCATCGAACTGCACCGCCCCGGCCCGCGGTTCGACTTCGAGCCGCGCGACGACCAGAAGGGCTACATCGCCCTGGAGTGGTGGCCGGACGACTTCGCCGCGATCCGCTGCGCCACCGCGAAGGGCATCATCGTGGTGGGCGCCGCGGGCAACGGCGCGGAGTCCCTGGACGACGCGGTCTACGAGCGCCGCCCGCACGAGTTCCCCGCCTGGTGGCGCAACCCCTTCAACCCGACCAACCCGTCCACGGGCGCCGTCCTGGTGGGCGCGGGCGCCCCGCCGCCCGGCAGCCACGGACGCGACCACGGGCCGGACCGCTCGCGCCTGGCGTTCTCCAACTACGGGGCCCGCGTGGACGCGCAGGGCTGGGGCCGGGAGACCACCACGACCGGTGGCTTCTGGAACCAGCCGGGCGATCTGCAGGGCGGCGCCGAGGAGATCGCCTGGTACACGGACACGTTCTCCGGCACCTCCTCGGCCTCCCCGATCGTGGTCGGCGCCCTCGCGGCGCTCCAGGGCATGCTGAAGGCCGCGGGCCAGGAGCTGATGACCTCGCAGCGGGCCCGGGCCGTGCTGCGGTCCACCGGCTCACCGCAGCAGGACGCTCCGGGCCGGCCCGCGTCGCAGCGCATAGGCAACCGCCCCGACATCAAGGGTGCGGTGACGAACCTGCTGCCGTCGGCAGTGGGTTCGGGGCGGGCGGAGCGGTACTGGGACGAGCTGCTCCCGTATCCGCCCGATCTCCCGCCCAGGCTCCGGCTGTTCGTCGCCGGAGAGTGGCGCAACCTGAACAACCCGTCCCCCGACATCCGCCAGGCGGTGCACTCCGCCTTCGCGGGGGGACAGCCCGACGTACGAGTCTGGTTCTCGGACGACGAGGTCGTGGGCCTGGTCGTCACGGGCTGAAACACCACAACCATTGAGGGAAGGTGGCACCCGCATGAGCACCACCCCGCAAATGAGTCCGCTTCAGCAGCAAGGCCAGCAGTACGGTCCACAGCAGCAGTACGGCCAGCAGCCGTTCGGGCAGCAGCAGCCCTTCAGCCCGCAGCAGTTCGGCCAGCAGCAGCCGTTCGGCCAGCAGCCGTTCGGTCCGCAGCAGTTCGGGCAGCAGGGCCCGAGCACCGCGCCGCCGCAGTCGCAGCAGCAGTTCGGGCAGCGGCAGTTCGGCCAGGGCATCCAGGGCATGGTGGGCCAGCAGCAGATCCCGCAGCACCTGCAGCAGCAGCTCCAGCAGCTCGGCCAGCAGCAGCCGTTCCAGCACCTGCTGCAGCAGATGGGCCGCGAGCAGGTCCCCGCCGCACAGGCCCCCGAGATCTCCACCCAGGCGATCCAGGCCGGCGTCGCGACGGCGTTCTGGGACCTCGTGCAGCCCCTGCCGGGCCAGTCCCCGCTCCTGTACCTGCTCATCGACAACTCGTGGCGCGTGTACGTGGACCCGTCCGACAGCACGCACGACGTGGTCCAGGAAGCGTTCGCGTTCGGGCAGACGGTGATCGGCTACTTCGACTCGAACAACCCGAGTCTCCTGCTGGCCATCGTGGTCACCAAGTGAGCATGACCCGCACCTGAGCACCTGAGCACCTGAGCACCTGAGTGAGACGGCGGCGCCGGGCGGAGACCACTCCCCGCCCGGCGCCGCTCCCGTGCGTCCGGACCAACCCGCCTATGAGCAAGTGAACTTGGCGGCCGCCCAGTCCCCGTGGTCACCGCTCTTGGACGCGTTGGTGTCGGTCACCTTCAGGCGTACGTGCCGCGCCCCGCTGACGTCGACATCCACCGGCACGGTCGCCGAGGCGCCCGTCACCTTCGGCGAGGTCCACAGGACCTTCCCGTCCGCCTCGACGGAGAAGGCCACCTCCCCGTAGCCGTTGATCTCGTCGTCGATGCCCGCGTCGGCGGTGAACTTCGAGCAGCGACCGCCGGTGTAGACCTCGACCGTGGAGTCGGCGTGGGTGCCGATGCCCTTCTCGTAGGTCTTCCCGGCAAGGGTGAGCGGATGGCCGTCGCCGGCCGCCGACTCCCCGTTGCTGCGGTCGTGTTCGGCCGGGCCGTAGCCATTGGTGGCGGTGAGCCAGACCAGGTCGCTCGCCCAGGTGTCGGCCGTGGGCGCGGGCGGCATGACGCCGACCGCGAGTCGGCCGGTGGCGGTGCGCTCCTGGCCCGCGGACCGGTAGCGGGCGCGGGCGGTCAGGGACCGCTCCCCCGGGTCCGCGCCCTTGGCCGGGGTGACGGCGAGCTCGACGCGCCGGGTCTGCCCCGCCGCGATCCTGTCGACCTTCGCCGCCTTCGCCGTCCAGCCCTCGGGCACGTCCACGGCCACCTCGACCCCGGTGGCGCCCCGGTTCCCCGCCGTGACGTCGACGGCGACCTTGCCCTCGGTCCCGGCGCCGAGCTCCTGCCCGGCGGGCGCGCCCACCGCTGCGGCCGCGCCCGGCCGGGCCCCGCCGACCGCGCTGGTGTCGTCGAGCGCGAGCTCAAATCCCTTGTCGGTACGGAGAGTCGGCGTCTTCACCCGCACGACGCCGCCGCGGTCGTCCCGGTCGTAGAACCAGCCCGTGGCGGCCTTCTCGTACGCGTCCTTCGAGGTCAGCCGCGGCAGTGTGCCCCGGTCGAGGCGCACTCGGCTCGGCTCGTCCCCGGTGTGCACGGTGAAGGCGTACGGGCGCTCGCTCTGCTTGCCCGCGAACTCGCCCTTGGACGGGCCGACTTGGATGCGCACGTCACCGGCGCCGGAGCGGGGCGCCGAGACGTCGGCACGCTGCGTCGCGTACTTCCCGTCGCGGTGCCGGCGGGTCACGCCGTCGTCCTCGTACAGCTGGAAGGAGCTCTTCCCCTGCGGGTAGACGTCCCAGGCCAGCGGCGAGTCGGCGGTCCGGTCCCGGTAGGAGCGGATCCCGGGCCACATGGGCACGCTCGCCCCGCCCTTCACGAACAGCGGCAGCGTGTCGAGGGGCGCGCTGTAGCCGTCGATGGTGGTCGGCCCCTGGTAGGTGCGTCCGGTCCAGTAGTCGGTCCACGTCCCCTGGGGCAGATAGATCCCGTCGCGGGTCGTCGTGTCCTTGTACACGGGCGCGACGAGGAAGTCCTCGCCGGTCAGGAACTCGTACTTGGCGGCGTCCGTGGCGGCCTTCGGGTCGTCCGGGTACTCCAGGGCCAGCGGCCGCACGGCGCCCACGCCCGTCTTCGTCGCCTCGTGCGCGTACGAGTAGAGGTACGGCAGCAGTGACTCGTGGAGCTTGAGGTACTTCCTGTTGATGGAGGTGTAGGGCTCCCCGTAGCGGAAGGGCTGCTTGTCACTGGCCGCCCAGCCGTCCATCGTCATCGTGACGGGCAGGAAGGACTTCCACTGCAGGTCCCGCGCGTACGTCTTGGGGCTGCCGCCGAAGATGCCGTCCACGTCACCTGTCGTATAGGCGAGTCCGGACATCGTCGCACCCGCGTACGTAGGGATCTGCCAGCGGATGTACTCCCAGCTGCCGCTCTGGTCGCCGGACCACTGCACGCCGCAGCGCTGCGCACCCGACCAGCTCTCCGGTGCCCAGGTGAAGCCCCGCGCATCACTGTTGTCCTCGATGCCCTTGTAGGCGTCCTTGCAGCCGTCGAGCGCCTTCTTGTATCCGTCGCCGACCCACGCCACGTCGAGCTTGGCGACGCGCTGGCCCGCCTTCACCTGCTCGGCGATCTTGTCGATGCCGTCCTCGGTCCACAGCCCCATTTCGGCCTTGCGGTCGTTCAGCCCCTTGCCGGTCTCGGCGAGGTTCTCGTAGCCGCAGCCGTAGCCGTCGTTGACGAGCATCCAGCCGAGCGGCATGTCGTTCTTCACGTAGTCGTCGGCGACCTTGAGCGAGTCCAGGGTGTGGCGCTCGCCGCGGTTGGCGTTGTGCAGATAGCAGTCGGCGTCGCCGATCTCCATGCCGTACACGGGCGGCATGAAGGGCTTGCCAGTGAGCTTCGTGTACTGCCCGATGACGTCCTTCGCGCTGTCGGAGCCGCTGCCCGCGAAGTAGTAGGCGTCGAAGCGCTGTTCCTTCGCGGTGGCGGTCACCGGCTCGGCGAAGTCGTAGGTGTTCGGGGCGTATGTGTTCCGGAAGACGCCGTAGCCCGCCGAAGAGAGGTAGAAGGGGACGGAGTTGGGGTGGCCGCCGTCGTCCCAGTTGTAGTCGACGCTCACCTCGACCTTGTTGCCGCGGTGCGAGGTGTTGCCGCGCCCGTTCTGCATCCCGGCGCCGTAGAACTGCTCGCTGCCGCCGCGCGCGAGGGACTGCGTGGTGGCGTCCTTGGTCCAGGAGAGCCCCTTGGACTCGGCCCAGACCTGGCTGCCGTCGGCGCGGTAGAGGGCGAACCGCAGCGGCGACTTGTAGGCGCGCAGTGTGACCTCGGCGGTGCGCAGCTCGTAACGGTCGCCCTTGTCCGCCCAGTTGGTCTTCGGGGGCGTGCCCTGCGGCAGGACGAGGTCGCCGCCCGCCGGGTCGGTGAACTTTCCGTCCGGGGCGAGTTCGAGCCGGAAGGTCTCGCCGGAGACGAAGCTGACGCGGGCCTCGGCCTTGCCCGCGGTCAGGTGGTAGACGGGGCCGTCGGCCTGGAAGCCGGTCACATCCCCGACCGTGGTCGCGGGGTCCTCGGCGGCGGCTTGCGCGGCGCCGCCGCCGGGCCCGGCGAAGGCCGCGAGGAGGCCCAGGAGTGCGGCGACGACCGCAGATCTGAGGCGCGTGGGAGATCTCATGGCCGGTGTCTAGCGCGTCAACTGCCGCCGGGGCCATGGACTTTGATGGGCCGCTCCTGGATTTCCGGAGCGGCCCATTCGGTGAGCGTTGCGGCTACAGGGCGACGCCCAGCAGCGCGTCCACGGTGCGCGACACGAGTCCGGGCGCACCCTCGTCGGTCCCGCCCTCGGCGTCCTGGCGGGCGGCCCAGGCGTCCACCGCGGCGAGCGCGGCCGGGGCGTCCAGGTCGTTCGCGAGGGCCTCGCGGACCTCTTCGACCAGGGCTTCGGCTGCCGGGCCGTCCGGGCGGGAGACGGCGGCGCGCCAGCGGCCGAGGCGCTCGACGGCCTCGCGCAGGACGTCGTCGGTCCACTCCCAGTCGGCGCGGTAGTGGTGCGCGAGGAGCGCGAGCCGGATGGCCACCGGGTCCACGCCGTCCCGCCGCAGCTTGGAGACGAAGACGAGGTTGCCCTTGGACTTCGACATCTTCTCGCCGTTCAGAGCGACCATGCCCGCGTGCACGTACGCCTTGGCCATGGGGAACTCGCCGGTGAGCACCTGCGCGTGCGAGGCGCCCATCTCGTGGTGCGGGAAGGCGAGGTCGGAGCCGCCGCCCTGCACGTCGAAGCCCATGCCCAGGTGGTCGAGGGCGATGGCCACGCACTCGATGTGCCAGCCGGGGCGGCCGCGGCCGAGGGAGGCGCCGTCCCAGCTGGGCTCGCCCTCACGGGCGGCCATCCACAGCATCGGGTCGAGCGGGTCCTTCTTGCCGGGGCGGTCCGGGTCGCCGCCGCGCTCGGCGGAGAGCAGCTTCATGGCGGCGCGGTCCAGGTTCGAGACCGATCCGAAGTGGGTGTCGGACTCGACGGAGAAGTAGATGTCACCGTCGAGTTCATAGGCGGCGCCCATGTCCCGCAGGCGCTCGACGAGCGGCACGATGCCGGGTATCGACTCGACGGCTCCCACATAGTGCTGCGGCGGCAGCAGGCGCAGCGCCGTCATGTCCTCGCGGAACAGCGCGGTCTCTCCCTGGGCGAGGGCGACCCAGTCCTTGCCGTCGCGGTTGGCGCGCTCCAGGAGCGGGTCGTCCACGTCGGTCACGTTCTGGACATAGTGAACCTGCCGCTTGGTGTCGAGCCACACGCGCTGAACGAGGTCGAACGCGTTGTAGGTCGCCGCGTGACCCATGTGGGTCGCGTCGTACGGGGTGATGCCGCAGACGTAGATACGGGCGACGGGACCGGGGTCAAGGGTGACGAGGCCACCGGTCGCGGTGTCGTGGATCCGGAGGTCGCGGCCCTTGCCGGGAAGGGCGGGGACCTCAGAAGCGGGCCAGGCATGCATGTCCTGAGCCTAACCGGACGTAGGTTCCGTAGACGAACCGGATTCCGTTGGAACGGCCGTGAACTGGCCGGGGAGGCGCTCTTGCGGATCACGGGGAAACATGCAGGGGGCACCAACGGCGGAATCTAGACAGGAGGCCAGGGAATCGCCGGCCATCCCCCGCCGGGCACGGGGTGCACCCCCGACTCCAGAAGAGCAACCACACGCGCACGCGTGGCCCCCACCTCGGCAGGTGTGATCAGGGCCCCGAGCCGCTCGGCCAGCGGCGCCCCGTCCTTGAGCCCGTCCCGCAGGGACCCCAGCACGGCCACCGCCTCCTCGGTGAGCGGCTCCCCCGCCCACCCCCACAGCAGCGTCCGCAGCTTGTCCTCGGCGTTGAAGGTGACGCCGTGGTCGATGCCGTAGAGGCGCTCTCCGGCGGGCAGCAGATGGCCGCCCTTGCGGTCCGCGTTGTTGATCACGGCGTCGAAGACGGCGAGACGCCGCAGCCGGGCGTCGTCGGCGTGCACGAGCAGAGCCGTCCGCCCCTCGCCACCGTCCTCGCCGCCCCCGCCGTCCGCGCCCTCTTCGTCGTCCGCGCCCTCTTCGTCGTCATCGCCCGTGTCCACGAACCCGATGGCCTTCCAGCCCGCCTCCGGCTCCGCGCCCTCCATGATGGCGAGCAGCCCGTCCGCGTCCTCCTGGGAGCCCTCGATCCAGAGCTGCACCATGCCCTCGCCGTACGGGCCGTCCCGCAGCACCGTCGGCGGCACCAGGCCCCAGCCCATCGCCTCGGAGACCTCGTAGGCCGCGACCTCGCGCTGGGCGAGCGTCCCGTCGGGGAAGTCCCACAGCGGGCGCTCCCCCGCGACCGGCTTGTAGACGCAGGCCGCCTCCCTGCCCTCGTACGCCACGGTGCAGTAGAGGACCGCGTTCGAAGCCTCCCGGATGCGCCCGCGCGCGGTGAGCTCTCCCCGGGTGAGGAGCTCGGTGTCGGCGGGCCCGAAGGCGGGCCCGGCGTCTGCGGTGCTCACGCTCCTCGCCGGTATCCGTTCTGGCGCGGGCATACGTGTCCTTCCGGGTCGAGCGGCAGGCTGCACAGCGGGCACGGCGGCCGCCCCGCGTTCACCACGTCGAGGGCGCGCTTGGCGAAGGCGCGGGCCTGGGCGCCGGTGAGCCGGACGCGGAGCATCGGCGGGCCGTTCTCCTCGTCCTGCAGGAGCCTTTCCTCTGCTTCGGCGAGGTCCTCCTCGGACTCGGCGTCCAGCTCCACCAGGGCCTGCGCCTCGACGATCATGCGCTCCTCGTCGCCGTCCCAGGCCAGCGCCATGGTGCCGACGCGGAACTCCTCCTCGACGGGCGAGTCCAGGGGGGCGCTGTCGGGGTTCTCCGTGGGCGCCACGGCCGGGACGGCGGCGCTGCCGCCGCTGCGCCGCACGACTTCGTCGAGGAGCTCGTCCATGCGCTCGGCGAGGGCGGCCACCTGGGTCTTCTCCAGGGCGACGCTGGTCACGCGCACGCCGGCGGACGCCTGGAGGAAGAAGGTACGCCGCCCGGGGAGCCCGACGGTTCCGGCCACGAAGCGTTCCGGCGGGTCGTAGAGGAACACCTGACGGGACACGTCCTGTCTCCCTTGGGATCGACTGCAACTGTTCAACTGCGGCCGCCTGGGCGGCCACCGCTTGACGCGGCCGCTTCACCCTACTGCGGCCGACGATCACGGTGCGCCCGCGCCACCACCCACGGTCGCGTCGCCGTCGGTGGCTTCGGGCCGGGGCGCGAGCGAGCCGAAGTCGCCGGTGTCTCCCAGGCGTACGAGGAAGGGGCGCAGCCGCGTGTACCGGATGGCGGTCACGGAGCAGGGCTCCACGGAGATGCGCTGGAACAGGTCCAGATGGAGCCCGAGGGCGTCCGCGACAAGGGACTTGATGATGTCGCCGTGCGAGCACATCAGGTACACGGCGTCGGGGCCGTGCTGCTCCGCCACGCGCGCGTTCCACTCCCGTACCGCCTCGGCGGCACGGGTCTGCATGGCCCGCATGGACTCGCCGCCCGGGAAGGCCGCCGCGGAGGGGTGCCGCTGCACGACCTCCATCAGGGGCTCCTCGGTGAGCTCGGCGAGCTTGCGGCCCGACCAGTCGCCGTAGTCGCACTCACCGATGCGGGCCTCGGCGTGCGCGGTGAGCCCGGGGCGGGCGGCGAGCAGCGGGGCGAGGGTCTCCTGGCAGCGCTGCAGCGGGCTGGTGACGACCTCGGACAGCGGCAGTCCGGCGAGCCGCCCGGGCAGCGCGGCGGCCTGCTCGGCCCCCCGCTCGTCGAGGGCCACGCCGGGGGTCCACCCGGCGAGCAGTCCCGCGGTGTTGGCCGTGGAGCGTCCGTGCCGGACGAGGATCAGCGTGGGCATGCGGGTCAGCCTAAATGTTGGCGTCAAGGGCACCCGGGTCGCGGAACGGGTCACAGCAGAGGCCGTCGGTGCGGGTGCGCTCACGGCTCGGGTTCGGGAGAATGCGGCACGTGATCGTCGACTGCGCCATCTACCGCGAGGGGCGTCGTACGGAAGGTCCGTCGGATCTGTCCGACGCCCTCGACGAGGCGCGTGCCGCGGGCGACGCGTTCGTCTGGATCGGGCTGCACGAGCCGACCATGCAGGAGTTCGACCAGGTCTCCGCGGAGTTCGGGCTGCACCGGCTGGCCGTGGAGGACGCCCTGAAGGCCCATCAGCGGCCGAAGCTGGAGGTCTTCGACGACTCGCTGTTCGTGGTCCTGAAGCCGGTGGTGTACGAGCCGGAGCACGACGTGGTGTCGTCCGGCGAGGTCATGGTCTTCATCGGGGACTCGTTCGTGGTGACGGTCCGGCACGGCGAGGGCGCCCCGCTGCACGACGTGCGCCTGCGCATGGAGGCGGAGCCGGAGATGCTCAAGCACGGTCCGACGGCCGTCCTGTACGCGATCTCGGACGCCGTCGTCGACCACTACCTGGAGGTCGCCGACGAGCTGCAGACCGACCTGGAGGAGCTGGAGGCACAGGTCTTCACGCCGCGCGGCTCCCGCGACACCGCCGCGCGCATCTACACCTTCAAGCGGCAGGTCCTCGAATTCCGGCGCGCCACCTGGCCGTTGGCGATGCCGATCGCCCGGCTCGCGGGCGCGGGCCCGTTCGCCCCGAAGGTGCCCTTCGTGGAAGCCTCGGCACAGCCGTTCTTCCGCGACGTCAGCGACCACCTGACGCGGGTCAACGAGTCGGTGGAGGGCCTGGACCGGCTGGTGTCGGACATCCTCTCGGCGGACCTGGCACAGACGAGCGTGCGGCAGAACGACGACATGCGGAAGATCTCCGCGTGGGCCGCGATGGCCGCCGTGCCCACGATGATCGCGGGCATCTACGGCATGAACTTCGACCACATGCCCGAGCTCCACTGGGTCTGGACGTACCCGGGCGTGATCGCCTTGATGGTGGCCCTGGAGTTCTGCCTGTACCGCCTCTTCAAGCACCGCGGCTGGCTCTGAGCCCCGCCCCGTGAACGGGCCCCGGCCCTACGCGAATTCGGGTGCCGTGACCGATGGCCCGCCCAGCGCGTCGCGCCGCTCGGGCATCTCCAGGGTCACCATCCGCCGCCAGCCCACGGCCCGTTCGTACGCGTGGACGGCGTGGATCCCCGCGGCGAGCGCTCTGGCCTTGGCGGCCGGCCAGCCCAGGATGCGCCCCATGTGGTCCATGACGGCGAGGCTGACGTCCCGGTAGACGCGGATCTCGGCGAGCGCGCACTCGCGCAGGGCCCGCTGGATGGCGCGGCCGTGCCCGGCGTACGCGAAGCGCAGCAACTCCTCGTGGCAGTACGCCAGATGGTTGTCCTCGTCGTTCGAGATCATCTTGACCGCGCGGCCGATGTCGGGGTGGTGGGCGAAGTGCTTGCGCAGCAGCCGCATCTGCTCGGAGGCGCGCTGTTCGGTGACGCGGCTGTGCGCGAGGTAGGTGATGAGGTCCGCGACGGTGAGCGGCTCGTCGGACGTCAGCTGCTCGTGCGCGAGGCCGATGCCGTGCTTCTCCAGGAGCATCGTGTAGTCGGTCTCGTGCGGCACCTCGACGGGGGTGAGGCCGCGCTTGCGCAGCAGGGCGTTGAAGATCCGCCCGTGCTTGTCCTCGTCCGCGCCGTGCCGCGCCACCTTGGGCGCGAGGGCGCGCTCGCTCTCCGGTACGAGGGCCGCGATCCGGCCGTTCTCCCAGCCGCCCTGGGCCTCGCCGCCCGCGGCGATGGAGCAGAAGAGCCGGAAGGACTCGTCGTGGTCGAGGATCTCTTCGAAAAGACTCCTGGCCGAAAGCATCGCTGGCACCTCCGTGGCCTCCGCGCGTGGTCCCACCGGGACCGAGTCAAATGCGGGCTGCGACAGGCGGCAACAGGTGTACAGGACAGCTCGGCCGAACGAAGGACTCCGGCGCCCGATCGGGGCCGTAACCGTGGGCGTGCTGACGCGTTGTTCCTCGTGACGGCCGTGGCGGGGAAGACCCCCGAGCCCCCACCACGGCCGCAGAACTTCCCTCCCTCTCCTTACGCCAGTCCGGCGTGCTCCAGCGCCTCGGTGCCCACCCGCAGCGCGGTGATCCGCTCGTCGAGCGTGAAGCCCGCGGGGGCCAGCGTGAGGGTCGTGACCCCGGCGTCGGCGTAGGCCCGCATGCGGTCGGCGATGCGCTCCACGGAACCGAGCAGCGTGGTGGAGTCGATGAGCCGGGTCGGGATCGCCGCGGCCGCGCCCTCCTTGTCGCCGGCCAGGTACTTGTCCTGGATCTCGGCGGCTTCCTTCTCGTAGCCCATGCGCCGGGCCAGCTGGTTGTAGAAGTTCTGCTTGCGGCTGCCCATGCCGCCCACGTAGAGCGCGGTGTACGGCCGGAACATGTCGGCCAGCGCGTTCACGTCCGCGTCCTTGTCGCCGCCGACGGCGAGCGGGAGGGTCGGCACGATGTCGAAGCCCTCCATGGTCCTGCCCGTCTTCTCGCGGCCCGCGCGCAGGTGGCGGACCGCGGTCTCCTCCAGGTGCTCGGCCGCCGGGAAGATCAGCAGGGCGCCGTCGGCGATCTCACCGGTCTGCTCCAGGTTCTTGGGGCCGATCGCGGCGACGTACAGCGGGATGTGCTCGCGCTGCGGGTGCACGGTGAGCTTGAGCGGCTTGCCGGGGCCGTCCGGCAGCGGCAGGGTCCAGTGCGCGCCCTCGTACGAGAGGCGCTCGCGCGTCATGGCCTTGCGCACGATCTCGACGTACTCGCGGGTGCGGGCGAGCGGCTTGTCGAACTTGACGCCGTACCAGCCCTCGGAGACCTGTGGTCCGGAGACGCCGAGGCCGAGCCGGAAGCGGCCGCCCGACAGCGAATCCAGGGTGGCGGCGGTCATCGCGGTCATCGCGGGCTGGCGGGCCGGGATCTGGAAGATGGCCGAGCCGATGTCGATGCGCTCGGTCTGGGCCGCGACCCAGGACAGCACGGTGGCCGCGTCGGAGCCGTACGCCTCGGCGGCCCAGCAGACCGCGTACCCGAGCCGGTCGGCCTCCTTCGCGACGGCGAGATTGTCCGCGTCCATTCCCGCGCCCCAGTAGCCGAGGTTGATCCCGAGCTGCATGGCCAGATCCCCTTACCCATCAGTAACGTGCCGGTGCCGCCGATCCTCGCCCTCCCACCACGGGTTTGTCCACAGGCCCACGCGCCACGGGGGTACGGCCAGTAATCTCAGCGCCCATGGAGCAGAGGCATCTCGGCCGGACCGGCCTGCGCGTGTCCCGGATCGGACTCGGCACCCTCACCTGGGGCCGGGACATCGACGAGAACGACGCCGCGGACCTGGTCAAGGTCTTCTGGGAAGCGGGCGGCACCCTCGTCGACACGGCCGACGTGTACGGCGACGGGGAGGCGGAGTACCTCCTCGGCCGCCTCGTCGAGCGCCTCGTGCCCCGCCGCGACCTGGTCATCTCCACGAAGGCGGGCAGCGTGCCCGACCCGGAGCGCCGCTTCGACGGCTCGCGCGGCCATCTGCTCGCCGCCCTCGACGCCTCCCTGGCCCGCCTCGGCACGGACTACGTGGACCTGTGGCAGGTGCACGCCTTCGACCCGGACACTCCCCTGGACGAGACGCTGCAGGCCCTCGACCTCGCGGTCAGCAGCGGCCGGGCCCGCTATGCCGGGGTCTCCAACTTCTGCGGCTGGCAGCTGGCGAAGGCGGCCACTTGGCAACTGGCCGCGCCCGGGACGCGCACCCGGCTTGCCAGTACGCAGATGGAGTACTCCCTGCTCCAGCGCGGTGTCGAGCGCGAGGTGCTGCCCGCCGCGCTCGACCTGGGCATCGGGCTGCTGCCGTCGTCGCCGCTCGGCCGGGGCGTCCTGACGGGCAAGTACCGGGGCGACGCCACCCCGGCCGACTCCCGGGGCGCCTGTGACCACTTGGCCCCGTTCGTCGCGCCCTATCTCGACGACGCCGCGAGCCGCATCGTCGACGCCGTCGCGATAGCGGCCGACGGCCTGGCGGCGACCCCGCTGCAGGTCGCTCTCGCGTGGGTCCGCGACCGCCCCGGAGTGACCGCCCCCATCGTCGGCTCGCGCAACGCGCAGCAGCTCACGGCCGCATTGTCAGTGGAGACCCTTAGTCTTCCTGACGAGATCTGCCAGGCGCTCGACGATGTGTCGGCGCCCGTGCACCGCTATCCCGATCACGACTGGAGCACGCTGTGAGCACGGAGCCCGCTGCCGCGGAGGAAACCGAGCCGGGGACGCCGGAGGCCGGGCCGACGGCTGCCGCCCCGGGCACCGAGACGGGCAGGGCGGACAAGGGGGCGGAGCCGGGCGGGGACGGCGCGGAGCCGGGCGTGGGGCCGGACGTGGAGGCCACCGCCGACGGCGCGGGGTCGGATGCCGAGGACACGGACGAGGCCACCGAGGATGCGGCGGGGGCCGCAGAGCATACGGAGTCGGGCGCCGACGGCGCGGACGAGGCCGCCGAAGACTCGGACGGGACCGCCGCGAGCGCGGAGCCGGGCGCCGACCGTACGGATGGCCGGGCTGCCTCATACGCGGAGTCGGGCACCGACGGCGCAGAGGGCGGGACCACTCCGGCCGCGGAGCCGGGCGCCGACGGCGCGGACGAGGCCGCCGAAGACTCGGACGGGGCCGCCGCGAGCGCGGAGCCGGGCGCCGACGGTGCGGGCGAAGGGGCTCAGCCGTCCGAGGCCGAGGCCGAGTTGACCGCTCAGCGGGAGCTGCGGGAGCGGATCGAGCGGCGCAAGGCCGAGCGGGAGGAGCCCATCGACAGCGGTGCCAAGCTGAGCGGGACCGCCGCCGACCTGCTGGCGGCCGTGCGCGCCGTGGAGAGCGGCGAGAAGCCCGCCACCGGAGTCTTCGACCGGCCCTCGGCCGAGCCCCCTGCTCCGCGCAGGCCCGCGCCCGAGCCGGAGCGCCGCCCGCAGCCCCCGATGCCCGCTCCGGCCGGACCCGCCGCGCCCGCCCCCGAGACCGTCGCGACCGTCGAGGCGGTGCTCGGCGAGGGCGGGGCGCCCGCCGCGCTCGCCCCCCGCGTGGCGGAGGCACTCGGCGAGGACGCCGACGGGCAACTGCGCGCGGACCCCTGGCAGTTGCTCCGCGTGAGCGGGGTCCGCCCCGAGCAGGCCGACGGCTTCGCCCGAGCGCTCCTCGGCCCCGAGTGCGCCCCGGACGACGAGCGCAGAGGATGCGCCCTCACCGTATGGCTCCTGGAGCAGGCCGCCCTCGCGGGGCACACCGCCCTGGAGGCGGCGGCGCTCGCCGAGGCGCTCGGGCAGCGCGGGGTGCCGGACCCGGACGCGGCGGTGCAGAGCGCCATCGCGGAGGCCGACGTCCTCGTGTTCCAGGACGCGATCGAGACCCCCGGGGTGCCCGCCCCGGCCGCCCCCGTCGAGGACACGGCGGAGGACGGCGAGGGCGACGCCGAGGCCGAAGCGGCACCGGTCCGCGTCCTGTTCGGCCTCGAGCGGTACGCACTGGCCGAGGAGAGCCTGGCGGACGGCCTGGCCCGGCTGGTCAACTCCCTTCCCAAGGAGGAGGGTTCGGGCCCCGGCGCCGCCGAGTGGCAGACCGCCGCCGAGCAGACCTCCGGGTCGGCCGCCGAGCTGATCCGCGCCGTGGGCGGACACGCCCTCGTGCTGCACTCCGGCGGCGAGGCCGCGCGCGCGGAGCCCGCCGCCCTGGCCGCCGCCGCGCTCGGCCTCGGCCTGCGCGTCTGCGTCGCCGTGCACGCCCCCGAGGGGCGCCGCCGTCTCGCCGAGGCCCTGGGCGAGGACCACGCCGCGGCCGCCGTGACGGTGCGCGGCCTGCTGTCGGGCGCGCAGACCCCGGGCCGGGACGCGGACGGCGCCCTCGCCGTGGACGTCCTGGTCGTCCTGGACGCCCCGCAGCTGGACGTGGAGAGCGCGGCGATGCTCGTGGAGTCGCTGCCCGACGGCGCCCGCCTGGTGCTCAGCGGCGACCCGGGCGTGCTGGGCTCGGTCGGGCCCGGCCGGGTCTTCGCGGACCTGCTCGCCGCCCGCTGCTGCCCGCAGGTGGTCTCGCGCACCCCGGACCCGGGCCCGCTCGGTGAGCTGGTGTCCGGGATCGGCGTCGGCGAGCTGGCCGAGGTCGAGGCGCCCGGCAAGGAGATCGTGATCGTCCCGGTGCGGGACGCGGGCGAGGCGGTGCACCGCACGGTGCAGCTCGTCGCGGACTCGGTGCCCCGGGCCATCGGCGTGCCCGCGCAGGACACCCAGGTCATCACCCCCGGCCACGGCGGCGCCGCGGGCACCCGCGTGCTGAACACGGCGCTGAAGGAGCGGCTCAACCCCGGCCCCGGCCGCTTCAGCGGCTTCGACCCCGGGGACCGCGTCGCCCACACCCCGGCGGCCGGCCGCACGACGCTCGGGCACGTGGTCCGCGCCGACGCGGAGGGGCTGCACCTGGAGTGCGACGGCACCCCCGTCGTCGTACGCAAGGAGCTGGTGGAGCGCACCGTCCGGCACGCGTGGGCGCTCACCGCGCACCAGGCGGCGGGGCTGCGCTGGCCGGCGGCGGTCGTGGTGCTGCCCGGCGACGCGGCGCGCTCGCTGAACCGCCCCTGGGTCTATACGGCGTTCAGCCGCGGCGAGCGCCATCTGTCCGTCGTCCAGGGCGCGGAGCAGGCGCTGCCGCGCGCGGTGGCGGAGGTCCTCCCGAAGCCCCGCACCACGCGCCTGCAGACGCTGCTCCGCCCGCAGATCCCGGTGACGGCGTCCTCCTAGATCCCTGATCCCTCAGGGCCTCCTGGCCTGGATGCGCCAAGAGGTCCGGGCCAGGATGGCCCTGAGGGATCCAAGGGAACGTCTCTCCTAAGGGTGGGCCGCGCCCCGGCCCCGCGCGCCGTCGGGCTCGTCCAGGTCGTCGAGCTCGACCACTTCGACCCCGTCGTCCGCCGCGTCGGACCCGTCGGCCTCGTCGGACCCGTCGGCCTCGTCGGCCTCGTCGGACTCGTCGATGTCTTCCATGTCGTCGAGGTCGTCGAGCGGTCCGGGCGCGAAGTCGGCGCCGTCGTCCAGTTCGTCGTCGAAGACCGCGCTGACGTCGAAGCGGCACACGACGCGGGCCGGGTCGGCCTGCTCGAAGGGGGTGTCGAGCCACTCGCCCGGGTCCGCCGGCTCGTCCGTCGCGGTCACCCAGAGCGTGGAGTCACCCTCCTCCAGGCCGAACTCCTTGTGCCGGGAGGCGATTTCGTCCGGCTCGAACTCGCCGAAGAGCACCCCGAGCGCCGCGTGCGCGTTGCTGCCCGCCGCGCCCTCGGCCCCCTCCTCCGTCTCGGCGTCCAGGTCCGCGACCCGCTGGGCCTGAGCGAGGAGCCGCTGCTGGTCCACCACCGCGTAGTCGCGGCGGATCAGCACGCTGAGCGCGTTCGGCTCCGCGGGGCCCTGGTACGGCGGCAGCGTCTCGTCGGAGCCGGGGATCTCGAACGGGGTGACCTCGTCGTAGCGGTCGTAGAGGAGCTCGTCGTACTCCTCGGCCGCGACGGCCAGCTCGTTGAACGCCTCGTAGACGGCCGGGTCGTCCTCCCCCGACCTGCGTTCGACCGCCGCGAGATGGCGGTCGAGCGCGGTCTTGATCGCCTCGGCGGCGGCGCGTACCTCGGCAGCGGTGGGCTGCGCAGCATCAGACATAGTGCAGACGCTATCCGTACCGGGCCCGTGCCCGCACAATAGATGCGATGCCGGAATACGAATTTGTCGACGTGTATGTGCCGCGCGGGGTCTCCCGCAAGGAAGCCACGCGGCTGCTGACGGACCACGCAGAGTACGGACACTGGGAGTTGGACCGCCTGAGTCTGCACCCCGACGGCAGCCGCAGGGTGCGGCTGCGCCGACGGATCATCCGCCAGGTGCGCGCCACCTGGTGATGCGCACCTGACCGACGGGCGCGACGGAGCGGGCCCCGCAGCTGCGGGGCCCGCTCCGTTCTACGCGCGGCTCAGCGCCGCCGTCCGACTCAGACGGCCGCCCTGGACCTGCGGTACAGCACCGTGCCCGCGAGCAGCGCGCTCGCGCCCACCGGCAGCGCCACCCCGAGCGGCAGCGAGCTGCCCGTCTCGGCGAGCATCGACCGGTCCGCCGGCGGCGCGACGACCTGCGTCGACGGCTGGTTCGGCTTGGCCGGGTGCTGCGGGGTGTGCCCGCCCGGCTTCGTGGGCTGCTCCGGCTTGCCCGGGTGATCGGGCTTACCCGGCTGGTCCGGCTTACCCGGGTGATCAGGCTTGCCGGGGTGGTCCGGCTTGCCGGGGTGATCGGGCTTGCCCGGGTGGTCCGGCTTCGACGGCGGCTTCTCGTTGCTCGGCGGCTTGGCCTCGTGGTTGGCGCATTCGTTGCCCATGGCCGCGTTGCCGAGCCCGCCGACGGTGACGCTGTTGCCGCAGACGTTCACCGGTGCGTTGACCGGCAGTTGAACGTCGTTGCCCGAGGCGACGCCGGGTGAGTCACTGGTGTGCCCCGAGGCCGTGGCCCCGCCGCCGGTGGGCTTGTGCGAGCCGCCTCCCTTGCCGGAGGTGTTCTCGCAGCTGTTGCCCATGGCGGGGTTGAGCACCCCGATGACGTTCACGGTGTTGCCGCACACGTTGACCGGAACGTCAACGGGGAGCTGGACCGAGTTGCCCGAGAGCACGCCCGGGGAGTCCGAACTGCCGCCCTTGGCGCCGGAGTCGGCGTGCGCGTAGCCACCCGTCACGGCGAGCACGCCGGTCGCGGCCGCCACGGTGATCAGGCCCTTGCGCGTGACCTGTCGCATAGCTTTTCCCTGCCTTATACCTTCCGGAATGCGCACGCGCCTGCTGACGTATGCGCTGAATGCCCGACGGCCCCGGAGTGCATGGCTCGCACTCCGGGGCCGAAGGACTCAGACCCTCATGGGGTGAGGCACAACAACGTCAGCTGTTGGTGCAGGTGTTGCCGAAGGTGGGGTTCAGCAGCCCAACCACGGAGACCGTGTTGCCGCACACGTTCACCGGGACGTGGACCGGCGCCTGAACAACGTTGCCCGAGAGCACACCGGGAGACTTCACGGCGGCGCCCTGGGCACCGGCGTCGGCAGCGGCGATGCCCGCACCCGCGAGCACGAGACCACCAGTGGCAGCCGCAGCGGCGACGACCTTCTTGATCATTATTCCTCCTTGTTGGCAATGCGGTCCCAGCCGCGGACCGCACCACCTGTAACGAGGGGGAAGTTATGGGGCTACGAGCCTATGGTTCCTTTCACTCTTTTCAGTCAAGTACGCACGCGCTGACGATTATTGGAGTTTCGTTTCAGCGACCGAAGCGACCGAACCGGGCGATTGCCGTCAGGATGCGTCGATGAACCGGTCGAGGACCCGGACCCCGAACTTCAGGCCGTCCACCGGCACCCGCTCGTCGACGCCGTGGAACATGCCCGCGAAGTCCAGCTCCGGCGGCAGCTTCAGCGGCGCGAAGCCGAAGCCCCGGATGCCCAGGTCGTCGAAGGACTTGGCGTCGGTGCCGCCGGAGAGCATGTACGGCACGGCGCGCGCGATCGGGTCCTCGGCCTGCAGCGCCGACTGCATGGCGTCGACGAGTGAGCCGTCGAAGCTCGTCTCCAGGGCCTTGTCCGCGTGCACGTCCTCGCGCTTCACGTTCGGCCCGAGGATCCGGTCGAGGTCGGCGAGGAACTCCTCCTCGTACCCGGGCAGGAAGCGCCCGTCGACATGCGCGGTCGCCTGCCCCGGGATCACGTTGACCTTGTAACCGGCGCCCAGCTGCGTGGGGTTGGCGGTGTTGGAGAGCGTGGCGCCGATGAGCTTGGCGATGCCGCCGAGCTTGGCGAGCGTCTCGTCCATGTCCTCGGGGTCGAGCTCCGTGCCGAGGGCGTCCCCGAGCTCGTCCAGGAAGTGCCGCAGGGTCTTGGTGACGCGCACCGGGAACTTGTGCCGCCCCAACCGCCCGACCGCCTCGGAGAGTTCGGTGATGGCGTTGTCCTTGTGGATCATCGAACCGTGCCCGGCGGTGCCGTCCACGGTCAGCTTCATCCAGTGCATGCCCTTCTGCGCCGTCTCGACGAGGTAGAGCCGCAGCTGCTCGTTGACCGTGAACGAGAAGCCGCCGACCTCGCTGATGGCCTCCGTGCAGCCCTCGAAGAGGTCGGGGTGCTTGTCGACGAGGTGCCGGGCCCCGTACGTCCCGCCCGCCTCCTCGTCCGCGAGGAAGGCGAGGACGATGTCGCGCGGGGGCTTGCGGCCGCTGCGCAGCCGGTCGCGGACGACCGCGAGGGTCATCGCGTCCATGTCCTTCATGTCGACGGCGCCCCGGCCCCAGAGGCAGCCGTCCGCGATCTCCCCGGAGAAGGGGTGGTGCGTCCAGTCCGCCGCGTTGGCGGGCACCACGTCGGTGTGGCCGTGGATCAGCAGGGCGGGCCGCGAGCGGTCCTCGCCCTCGATGCGGGCGACCGTGGAGGCGCGCCCCGGGTGGGACTCGAAGATCTGCGGCTCCAGGCCCACCTCGGCGAGCTTCTCGGCCACGTACTCGGCCGCCTTGCGCTCGCCGGGGCCCGAGTGGTCGCCGTAGTTGCTGGTGTCGATGCGGATCAGGTCGCGACAGAGGTCGACGACCTCGTCCTCGCCGGTGACAGTCCTGGCCGCGCTGGACTCGCTCACTCTTGTTCCTTCCGCTGTCGCTGCTGGTGGTCCCCCTCATCCTCCCGCGCGCACCCCTCGCCGCCCAAGGCCGGGTAGCTGCCGACATGCGTCGTTAACGCAGCTGAGGCGACAGATCCCCGTGTGATCAGGGACCCCTGAATGTTTGCTATGGTTTTCCACGTCGCCGCGGGAAACCGCGACAGACCACCGGTCCGGGTGGCGGAATGGCAGACGCGCTAGCTTGAGGTGCTAGTGCCCTTTATCGGGCGTGGGGGTTCAAGTCCCCCCTCGGACACCAGCAACACCAGACGGTGCTGGCCGAATCTCGGCCAGCACCGTCTGCGTTTTCACGGTTCCACAGCTTTCACGGCGCACTGCGCGCGGCTGTGTGACTCAGCGCGAGCCGGAGCCCTTGAAGCCGTAGTGGACCAGGTCCCGGCCGTCGTTGTTCCAGTTGAGCTTCAGGGCGCCGTCGGCGTACGCGCTCTTCTTGCCCACGTACTTCTTGGCCGTCCCGGTGGACCAGGAGCCGTTGCCGCTGCCGTTCATGCCCGCCAGGTTGTCCTGGATGTAGAACGTCTTGTGGGCCAGGACGGAGTCGGCGCCGCCGTCGGCGTGCTTCACATACAGCCGGAAGTACGCGGCGTCGAAGGTGTTGGACAGGTCGGTGCCGGAGTACCACGGCGGAGCGTCCCAGCTCACCTTGGCCTTCGAGTAGATGTAACCGCCGGACCGGGCCACGCAGTTCGTGACCGTGAAGTCCCAGTTGTCCCCCCACGGGCCGGAGTAGCCCGCGTCGTCGATGGTGCGGGAGCTGGAGTTGCACTTCCAGCTCAGCGCCGACGCCGGGGCGGCGGTCAGCACCGAGGCGCCGGCGACGGCCGCACCGACGAGCGCGACCGACATGGCCTTCTTGCCCGCGGACGAGCGGGAAAGAGGCGATATACGACGCAAGTTGAGTTTCATGGGTTCCCTCGTTGATGGTGAATGAGCGATCACCGTAACGTCGCTTTCCGGCCAGCCATGGTTCACACAGAACAACTCCCCAGACTCTCCTTGATCATCTGGTTCGGGTGCCTGATGCGGGTGCCCGCCGTGGCCGGATCGTGGGCTGCCCCGGGGCTTCCCGCGCCCCGACACTGGCAGCCCGTACGTCGAGCAGAGGCGGATCGCCATGCCGAACGGAGCGCAGCACCTCATCAACGCACTGGTGGACGGCGGCGTCGACGTGTGCTTCGCCAATCCCGGGACCTCCGAGATGCACTTCGTCGCCGCGCTCGACGACGTGCCGCGGATGCGGGCCGTGCTCTGCCTCTTCGAAGGGGTCGCCACCGGGGCCGCCGACGGGTACGGGCGGATGACGGGGTGGCCCGCGTGCGCGCTGCTGCACCTCGGGCCCGGGCTCGCGGGCGGGCTCGCCAATCTGCACAACGCGCGGCGGGCCGGTACGCCGGTGGTGGTCGTGGTCGGGGACCACGCGCTGTCGCACAAGCGGCTCGACGCCCCGCTGGAGTCCGACATCACGGCGCTGGCCCGTACGGTCTCGGGGTGGACGCGGCGGACGTACCGGGCGGGCGATCTGGCCGGGGACGTCGCGGAGGCCGTGGGCACCGCGGCCGGGCCGCCGGGGGCCGTCGCGACGCTCGTGGTGCCGGCCGACGTCTCCTGGTCGGACGCGGGCACGTCCGGGGCGCCCGTGCGGGTTCCGGCCGCGGGGCGGGGCGGTCTCGTCTCCGCCGACGCCGTCGCCGAGGCGGCCGACGCGCTGCGCGGCGGGGAGCCCGCGGCGCTGCTGCTCGGCGGTGCGGCCACGCGGGGTGCCGCGCTGCGGGCCGCCGGGCGGATCGCGGCGGCCACGGGGGCACGGCTGCTGTGCGAGACCTTTCCCGCGCGTCTGGAGCGGGGTGCGGGGGTGCCCGCGGTGGAGCGGCTCGCGTACCGGGCCGGGGACGCGGTGGGGCAGCTCGGCGGGGTCCGGCACCTGGTCCTTGCCGGGGCCGCGGCGCCGGTGGCCTTCTTCGCGTATCCGGGACAGGGCGGGGAGCTCGTGCCGGCGGGGTGCGCGGTGCACGCGCTGGCTGCGGGCGCGGAGGACGTCGCGGGTGCGCTCGGCGCGCTCGCCGAGGCCGTGGACGCGAAAGGGGATGCAACTCCCGTACCTGCGGCGGTGGTTCGGCCGGGGCTGCCGTCCGGTGCGCTCACCGGGGAGTCCGCCGCCGCGGTCATCGGGGCGCTGCTGCCCGAGGACGCCGTCGTCGTGGACGAGGCCAACACCTCGGGGCTGTGGCTGCCCGGTGCCACGGCGGGGGCGCCGGCGCACGACTGGCTGACGCTGACCGGTGGGTCGATGGGGCAGGGGCTGCCCTGTGCGACGGGGGCGGCGGTGGCCTGTCCGGAGCGGCCGGTGGTGGCGCTGGTGGCGGACGGGGCCGCGATGTACACGGTGCAGGCGCTGTGGACGCAGGCGCGGGAGGGGCTGAACGTGACGACGGTGGTCTTCGACAACCGGTCGTACGCGGTCCTGAACCTGGAGTTGCAGATGGTGGGCGCGGGCGTCGGCGGGGCCCGGGCGCGGGAGCTGCTCGACCTGTCCCGGCCCGAGCTGGACTTCGTCGCCCTCGCGCACGGGATGGGCGTGCCCGCCGAACGGGCCACGACGGCCGAGGAGTTCGCCCGGCTCCTGGAGCGGGGGCTCGCGGAGCCGGGGCCGTTCCTCGTGGACTGCGTGGTGCCCGCGCTGGGCGGCTAGGAAGCCCCTCTCCCCCGGCCACCCCCGCCGGGGACCTAGAAGTGCACCTCCTCGCAGGCGCGGCCGCGCGACTCCACATGGTCGCCCACCTGCTCCCAGCCCTCGGCGCAGAGCACCGTGCCGTTGGGGAGGTCGTGGCCCACCGGGATCGTGAACTTCTGGTGGTAGCCCCAGAACTGGGTCGGGCTGTTCTGGTCGATGCCGCCGCCCCAGATGTGGAAGTGGCCGGTGAAGTCGCCGTTCCACGTCGTCGACGCCCCGACCGACTCCACGGTGAGGCCGCTGCCCCGCACGTCGATGCACGTGCGGTCGTTGCACCCGGTCGCGCCCGCGGCCGCCGGGGGCGCTCCCACCGTCAGCAGCAGTCCGAGACCGGCCACGCCGACGCCCGCCCGCGCGGCCCAACGCCCCTTGGTACTCATACCGTTCACTCCCTGTTCCGCCTCTTCCGCCTGGCCTGATCGAGTCAGTGTCGATCAACGACGCAGGTGGGAGGGGGTTACGAGGGAGAAGGGGGTGACGAGCCGTCGGTGTGCCAGCGCCCCGCGTGCCCCCGGTGCGCTTCCGTCAGGCCCGTCGTGAAGAAGCGGTCGTAGTACTCCTCCTCCACGTGGTGGGCCTGGAGCCAGACGCCGGGGACGTGGATCGCGTCCGTGTGGGCGGGGAAGCGGCCGTGGGTGGCGTGGATGTAGGCGCAGACGTCACGCGCGCACTCCACCACCCGCTCGTCGTACTCGCTGGCCTCGGCGAGGTAGCGCTGGCCGTAGTCCTCCTTGTAGATGCGGGCGAAGACGTCCTTGTCGCCGTAGGTGCCGCCGGGGCCGAACTTGGCGCGGACGACGGCGTCCACGGCGTCCGTCATGGTCTTGTACGCGGGCGGGCAGGCCGCCGTGATGAGCGGCTCGCCGTCCCGGGAGGTGAGGCCCACCGGGTGGGAGCGCAGCGTCGCGTACTTGGGCAGCGGGACGTGCCAGCGCCACAGGTCGGCCAGGCGCCAGCGCGGGGTGACGAACGTGAAGCCGAGCATGCGGCCGTAGGCGCGCGAGAACTTCGGGTCGCCCAGGGCGACTTGGGGGTTGAGGGTGGCGTGGATCCAGGCGCCGAGGCCCATGGCGTCCGCCACCAGCATGAGGTTCTGCAGGAGGAGGTCCGCCTCGATCTGGGTGCGCATGGGGCCGAGGGCGCCGAGCGGGAGCTTCAGGGCGGGGTTGAGGAAGCCGTTGCGGAGCCACTTCCTCACGCCCGCCGGGCGGTAGAGGTTGCGGTCGTCGACGAAGGCGGGGCGGGCGCCGTCGGGCTGGGTGAGGAGGTACATCAGGGCGTTGATGTACTGGTGGGAGAGGTCGACCACCGGGAAGAAGACGGTGGTTCCGGGGAGGTTGGACAGGAAGCGGTTCGAGTCCAGGTAGGCCGGGAAGTCGCGCATGCCCTCCGCGACGTCGAGGCGGTGGTCCAGGACGCGGACCTTGGACTCGGCCGCGCGGGCCACGAGGGCGTCCGCAGTCAAGGGTTCGCCGGGAGCGGGCGGGAGCTTGCGCAGGTAGTACGTGCCGGTGTCGTTGATCATGAAGAAGTGGGTGCCCTGCGCGTTGTCGGGGCTGCCCGCCGTGCGCCCGTACATCGTCAGGTTGGGCTTGGCCATGATGGGCTTGCCGTCGCGGGGGTCCTCGAAGGGGCGGTCGGGCATGGTCAGCCCGGTGCAGCCGGTGAGGGCGATCAGGACGGCCTCTTCGAGGTCGCTCAGCGGCTTCGGCTCGTGGGGCGAGCGGTAACTCATCGACCCCGCGGGGACGTTGGCGCCGCGGCTCACGCGGTGGGTGCGGCGGCGCCAGACCGTCCGGAGCAGGGGGCGGGCCAGGAGGTCGTCGAGGCCCGCCCCTTCAGCAGCGGCCGAGGTCCCGTCAGCCGGTGCCACGGTCCGCTCCGGTCTCCTTCGTCGGCGGCACCTGGCGCCAGGGCGCGAAGGCGGTCGCGCCGCGCGGCAGCAGCCCCGCGAGGTCCGGGCAGTGGCGCGCGATCACCGAGTTCATGCCGCCCTTCTCGACCCAGTCGATGCCGAGCGGGGTGTAGATCTCCGGGCGGTAGTCGACGGTCAGGAAGCGGTCGCTCTGCAGGCGCCGGGTCGCCATGAGGATGAAGATGCGGAACGCGGTGTCGCTGAAGCCGAAGCCGGTGGGCGGGTTCTCCGCGAACAGGCCCACCACCGTGTCGATCTCGTCGACCGAGCGGTAGACGTCCTTCAGGCGGGCGAGGGTCTCCGGTTCCCGGGTGAGGTCCTCGAAGCTGCGCAGGCGCTGCTTGTGCAGGCCGGCCCGGAAGTCGTTGTAGCGGGGCACGCCGCGGCGCCGGGTGCGCACCAGGTCCACGACCGAGAGGTCGATGATCTCGCCGTCGCGCTCGAACTGCTGGAGTGCGCGCGGGAAGTTGTGCAGCGTGATCGCGCCGGGGTGGGCGATGCCGAAGGAGTAGAGCGTGTCCGCGAGGCCCGTCTTGCGGATCGCGGCCTCGGCGGCGGCGCCCTGGATGTCCATGAAGCCGAGGGTCTCCAGGCGCTGCCCGAAGTGGTGCTCGTGCATCTCGAAGTCGTCGGGGATCAGCGGGTGCATGCGGTAGACGGTGACGAAGTCCTCGGTGAGGGAGTACGGCGTTCCGTGGTGGTCGGGCAGTGTCTTCGGGATGCCGGTGAGGGAGTGCGCCTCCAGGAGCCAGAGGCCGAGCTTGGACAGCCACTTGTCGGGCGGGCCCTGCCAGTTGGTGTGCATGCCGACGTCGAGGGCCTCGGTGGCGAGGATCGCGGGGGTCCACTCCACCGTGTGGATCTTGGCGATGAGGGCGGAGACCACGAGGCGCGCCGTGTGGTAGATCCGCTCCTGGCTCATCGTCGGGTACTCGTGGTGCAGCGCGTCGCAGACCGCGTTGTGCTCGCGGGCGAAGAGGGTGTGCATGGCGCCGAGGCCGAGCCACCAGCTCTCGTTGAAGCCGGTGAGCGGGATGCCGCCGGGGCCACCGGGCAAGTACCCCTCGTCCAGGCGGAGTTTGGCGCCGCCGTCCGGCTCGCGCAGGAACCGCGCGGTGTGCTCGTCGGCCCCGTACACCTCGGAGCCGTCCCACCAGTGCGAGGCGGAGTTGCCGAAGAGGATCGGCGGCCGGCCGGCCGGGAGCGGGATGCCCTCGTTCTCGGCGAACCGCATCACGGCCTCCTCGGGGCCGCCCGGCGTGTTGTGCCAGGTGGAGCCGGGCGGCATGGGGACCTCGACGGCGCGCTCGCCGGTCTTGTAGCGGCGGTGGTTGACCCAGTCGTGGACCTGGAACTGGATCCAGGCGGCGGCCAGGATGTTGAGGCTGGTGGCGGGCACGAAGGTGTCGCGGTACAGCAGCCTGCGGCTGACGGTGACCGGGTTCGGGGTGTCGAAGAGCTCGGGCCGGTAGTCGGGCTCCAGGTTGCGCCCGAAGGCCGCGCCGACGGAGCCCATGCGCGGCTCGGACAGGTCGTTGTACGTGCCGTCGTACGACCGTGCCGTGCGCAGTTCCTCGGCGACGGGGGCCGGGACGGGGCCCGCCTTCGGGGGCGCCTCGTGCACGTCGGTGTCGATGAGGTTGAGGCGGCGCAGCGCCTTGCGCAGGAAGACCAGGTTCAACAGGGCCGCGTCCAGGGGCAGTTTGTGCCACGGGACGACGCGGTTGAGGGCGTCGAAGGCGGCGCCCACCGGGGGGCCGAGGATCCGGTTGCGCAGCGGTTCGGGGGTGAGGAAGCGCAGACCGCCCCGGTGCGCGGCGCTCGCCTCGTACGCGGTCTTCCGGGCCCGGTTGAGGTTGCCGAGGGGGCGGAAGTCGTCGGTGGTGTACCAGGGGTTGAAGCTCAGCTCCTCGACGCGCTGGGCGGCCGCGCGGGCCTCGGCGGTGGTCAGGTCCTGGCTCGGGATGGTGAGCCGGGCGACGGGCACGGGCGGGGTGACGGCCTCCTTCCACTCGACGGCGCCGTTCTCGACGGGGGTGCGCCGGTCGTCGACGTAGCGCTGCAGGCACAGCTCGAAGCCGACGTCGGTGGTGGCGAGGCGGCGGGCCAGGTCGCGGCGGAGGAAGTCCGGGTCGTGCCGGTCGGCGTCGCCCGCCTTGGCCGCGGCGGCCCCGGCGGCCGGGCGCAGCAGGAAGCGCACGGGCCCGGCGTCGCCCCACAGCACCGCGCCCCGGCTGTAGTACGTCTCCCCCGCGAGGCTGCTCACGGTGTGCCGGGCGGCGGCCTGCACATTGCGGCGCATCCGGGTCGCGGCGGTGAGGCCGACGGCGAACGGCAGCTTCACAAAGAGCCCGAACGCCTTCTGTACGGGGGTGCGGGCGCCCGCCATGGCCTTGGCGAAGGCCACGAACTCGCGGGCGTCGCGCGCGTGCGAGACCGGGTGGTTGGTGGCGAGCAGGTCGTGGCTCTCCTCGGCCGAGACGGCGACGCGGACGGCGGCGCCGCGCAGGTCGGGGGTGCCGTCGGGCTGCGCGATGCCGCTCGCGTTGGAGAGCCGCACGGTGGCCTGGTACTCGGCGCCGGGCCGGGCGTAGCCGGTGCGCAGGGCGTCGGGCAGCTCGTCGTGGAAGCGCAGGCGCGCGTTCTCCACGCCGAGGGCGGCCTTGGCGTGGAAGGTGCGGGCGAGGTGCGTCTTGCCGCTGCGGTTCTTCGCCTGGACCTTCATCAGCTCCCGCGCCAGGCGCAGGAAGATCTTCCGCTCCGTTTCCGGGCTGCCGCCCACGTAGCGCTCGTGGGTCTGTTCGTTCTGCGCGGTCTGCGGGGTCTGCTCGGTGTCGGCCATCGGGCGCTTCCTTCGTACGGATGCGTACGGGACGGGGCAGCGACGCTACTGGCGCCCGCGGGCCCCCGCAGCGACGGTTCCCGCCTATGTGTCCACCGGTGCCCCGGACCTCGACTCACCTGCGTACGACGGCATTTGGGCCCGTCGGCGGGGCCTCGGGCGCGGGCGGGCCCGGGGCGGTGATCCGGTGTTCGACCCGTACGGCCCCCGGTTGCTCAGCAGCCCCAGGAGCGCCCGTCGCCGGATGGCCGGGTTGCGTCGGCCCAACTCACCACGCGTAGCGGGTGGTTGACGGAGCGGCACCCGGACGGTCCGCCTGGCTCGAGTCAGTCGATGAAGGTGCCGTCCACGTACACCCAGGCGCCGTCGACCCGCTCGAAGGTGCTCCGCTCGTGCAGCGCGTCCGGGCGGCCGCCGTCGGTGTAGCGGGCCCGGAAGGTCACGGTGCCCGTGGCGTGGAAGGCCGTGCCGTCGGTGGTGTCCAGGATCTCCAGGCCGACCCAGCGCATCGCCGGGTCGAAGTCGATGCGGGGCGGGCGGGTCCGGGGGTGCCAGGTGCGCAGCAGATACGCCTCGTCGCGCTTCTCGAAGGCGCTGTAGCGGGAGCGCATGAGCTGCTCGGGGCCGGCGGCCGCGGCCTCGCCCCGGTGGAGGGGGCCGCAGCACTTCTCGTACGGGGCGGGGGCGCCGCAGGGGCAGGTGGTGGGGCGGGCGGTGCGGGGGCTGCTGGTGCTGCGTCGGGCCATGCGGCCATTGTCCCCGAAGCACCTTCGGCCGATGACTTCGGCCAGGGCTACGGCTACGGCTACGGCGCGAGCACGTCCAGCTCCTGGAGCGCGCCCACCGCGATCTCCCGTGTCAGTGCCTCCGCGCGCGCGGCGTCCCGCTCGCGCACCGCCTCGGCGACCCGGACGTGCAGGGTCACGGCCGGCGGGTCCGGGTCCTCGAACATCACCTGGTGCTCGGTGCGGCCGGTGAGGACCTCGGCGACGACGTCCCCGAGCCGCGCGAACATCTCGTTGCCCGAGGCGGTGAGGATGACCCGGTGGAAGGCGACGTCGTGCTCGAGGTAGCCCTCCAGCTGGTGGCCGCGCGAGTGGGCGACCATGCCGAGGGCGCACTCGGTGAGCTCGGCGCACTGCTCGGCGGTGGCGTTGACGGCGGCGAGTCCGGCGGCGACCGGTTCGATGGCCGAGCGCAGGACGGTCAGCGAGCGCAGCTGGCGCGGGCGGTCGACGCCCGCGAGACGCCACCGGATGACCTGCGGGTCGTACACGTTCCACTGCTCCAGCGGCCGTACGGTGACGCCGACGCGGCGCCGCGACTCGACCAGGCGCATGGACTCCAGGACCCGTACGGCCTCCCGCATGACCGAGCGCGAGACCTCGAAGCGCTGGGCCAGCTCGTCGGTGCGCAGCACGCTGCCGGGCGGGTACTCACCCGCGGTGATGGCGGGCCCGAGCGATTCCAGTACGCGGGCGTGGAGGCCACGGGCCTGAGCGGTCATGGAGTCAGCCTACGAGGAGACACCCCTCAGCAATAAGTCAGACTTTTACGTCACAGAGGCTTGAATTCGTCTGACCTAATGGGTTTCAGTGAGGCGAACAGCGATGTCGACGAAGACAGCGAGGCAGCAGCGATGAGCACCCCCCACGTCGTCGTGGTGATGGGCGTGGCAGGAACCGGCAAGACCACGATCGGCCCCCTGCTCGCGACCCGGCTCGGCGTTCCGTACGCCGAGGGCGACGACTTCCACCCCCCGGCGAACATCGCCAAGATGTCGGCCGGGACACCGCTGACCGACGAGGACCGCTGGCCCTGGCTCGACGCCATCGGCGCCTGGGCGCACGGCCGTGCCGCCGCCGGGCTCGGCGGGGTCGTCAGCAGCTCGGCGCTGAAGCGCGGCTACCGCGACCGGCTGCGGGCGGCCGCGCCCGGCAGCCTCGTCTTCGTCCACCTCACCGGTGACCGGAAGCTCATCGAGGACCGGATGGCGCACCGTCAGGGGCACTTCATGCCGACGGCGCTCCTGGACTCGCAGTTCGCCACGTTGCAGCCGCTCGGGCCCGACGAGGCGGGCGTCGACGTCGACGTCTCGGGCTCCCCCGAAGAGATCGCCGACCGGGCCTTCGAGGCTCTCGCCCGGCTCGGCTGAGCTCTCCCCTCCCCGCACAGCAACCCACCCCCTCGTACAAGGAAAAGACCGTGACCCATCTCAGCGTCGAGATGCTGGCAGCGGACGCCGTCGAGCCGATCACCTCCGCGGGCCATGCCCAGCTCGGGATCGCCGTCCTCGCGGGCATCGCCGTCATCGTCCTGCTCATCACGAAGTTCAAGGTCCACGCCTTTCTGGCGCTGACCATCGGCTCCCTCGCGCTCGGCGCGTTCGCGGGCGCCCCGCTCGACAAGGCCATCGCCAGCTTCACGACCGGGCTCGGCTCGACCGTCGCCGGTGTGGGCGTCCTCATCGCGCTCGGCGCGATCCTCGGCAAGCTGCTCGCGGACTCGGGCGGCGCGGACCAGATCGTCGACACGATCCTGGCGCGGGCCAGCGGGCGGGCCATGCCGTGGGCGATGGTCCTCATCGCCAGCGTCATCGGGCTTCCGCTCTTCTTCGAGGTCGGCATCGTGCTGCTGATCCCGGTCGTCCTGATGGTCGCCCGGCGCGGCAACTACTCGCTGATGCGGATCGGCATCCCGGCGCTCGCCGGTCTGTCCGTGATGCACGGGCTCATCCCGCCGCACCCCGGCCCGCTCGTCGCGATCGACGCGGTCCACGCCAACCTGGGGATCACGCTGGCCCTTGGTGTGCTGGTCGCCATCCCCACGGTGATCATCGCGGGGCCGGTCTTCTCGAAGTTCGCCGCGCGGTGGGTGGACGTGCCCGCGCCCGACCGGATGATTCCGGCGCGGGCCTCGGAGGAGCTGGAGAAGCGGCCGAGCTTCGGGGCCTCGGTGGCGACCATTCTGCTGCCGGTCGTCATGATGCTCTCCAAGGCGCTGGTCGACATCGTCGTCGACGACCCCAAGGACAGCGTCCAGCGTGTCTTCGACGTCGTCGGGTCGCCGCTGATCGCGCTGCTCGCGGCGGTCGTGGTGGGCATGTTCACCCTGGGGCGGGCCGCCGGGTTCTCGAAGGGGCGGCTGCAGTCGACCGTCGAGAAGTCGCTCGCGCCGATCGCGGGTGTGCTGCTGATCGTCGGTGCCGGTGGCGGGTTCAAGCAGACGCTGATCGACTCCGGTGTGGGGCAGATGGTCCTGGACATCTCCAAGGACTGGTCGATCCCCACATTGTTGCTGGCGTGGCTGATCGCTGTCGTGATCCGGCTGGCGACGGGGTCCGCGACGGTGGCGACCGTCTCCGCCGCGGGGCTTGTGGCGCCGCTCGCCGCGGGGATGACCGATACGCATCTCGCGCTGCTGGTGCTCGCGATCGGGGCCGGGTCGCTGTTCTTCAGCCATGTGAACGACGCCGGGTTCTGGCTCGTGAAGGAGTACTTCGGGCTGAGCGTCGGGCAGACCGTGAAGACGTGGTCCGTCATGGAGACGATCATCTCGGTGGTGGCCGGGGGGCTGGTGCTGTTGCTGTCGTTGGTCATCTAGGACGCCCCTCGTTCGCTGTCAGGGAGCCACAACTCGTGCTCCCTGGCAGCCCATTCGGGGTCCACCCGCCCCGTCCGCATCCCCCTCCTCGCCTCAGGGTCCCGCACCGCCATCCCCACGTGGCCCGCGATCACCACCCCCAGGGTCAGGGCCAGCCAGTCGTGGACGAAGGTGCTGCTCGTGCGCCACACCAGCGGGGTGAGGTGGGTGAACCACATCAGCAGGCCCGTGCCCAGCATCACCAGGACCGCGCCCGCCAGCCACGCCGCGTACAGCTTCTGGCCCGCGTTGAACTTGCCCGCCCGGCCCCGGCCCCTGCGACGCAGCCACTGCCAGTCGTGGGGGCCGTAGCGGTTGAGGAGGCGGAGGTCGCCGCGGAAGGCGCGGGAGGCCAGGCCCAGGAGGAAGGGGGCCGGCAGGAGGAGGCCCGACCACTCGTGGATCGTCACCACCAGGGCTCTGCGGCCCACCAGTTGGGCGAGCTGGGGCAGGTAGAGGCAGGCCGCGCTCGCCACGCAGACCGCCATGAGCGTGGCCGTCGCGCGGTGCACCCAGCGCTCGGCGCGGGTGAACCTCCGTACCCGGTGCGACAGTTGTGCGCTCACGTCACTGCGTAGGGGCATCGTCGCGTCCGTTCGACCGGCCCACCCAGGCGTCCACGTCGTAGCCGCGGTGCTCCCAGTAGCCCCGCTCCACCTCGTCGGTGAGGGTGATGCCGGAGAGCCACTTCGCGGATTTGTAGAAGTACATGGGGGCGACGTAGAGGCGGACGGGGCCGCCGTGGGAGTGGGGCAGGTCCTTGTCCTGCATCCGCAGGGCCACCAACACGTCGGCGCGGCGGGCCTGTCTGAGCGTGAGGCTCTCGCTGTACGTGCCGTCGAAGCAGGTGAAGCGGACGGCCCGGGCGCCGGGGCGCACGCCCGCCGCGTCCAGGAGGTGGGAGAGGCGCACGCCCTCGAAGGGGGTGTGCGGGACCCGCCAGCCCGTCACGCACTGGACGTCCCGTACGAGGCGGGTCTGGGGCTGGGCGCGGAGGTCGGCGAGGGTGTAGGTGGTCGAGTGGTCCACCAGTCCGTCGACTTTCAGCGTGTACGACGCCTCGCTCTTGTGCGGGACCGACGCCGCCACCGAGTAGTAGCGGAAGCCGCCGCCGTTGGGCAGCAGGTCGGTGAGGCCGGTGGGGTCCTTGTCGGAGGCGGCGCCGAGGAAGGACTCCAGGCCGCGCTGGAGCGGGGGCGCGGCCGCGACGCCCAGGGCGCCGAGGCCGAGCATGCCGAGGACGAGGCGGCGGCCGACGGGGGCGCCGCCTCCGTCGGCGGGTCGTTCGGCGGGTCGTTCAGTGGTCACCTCTCGATTCGAGCACCTGGCGCCGTCGCCTGCCAGGGGCCGCGGGGAGGCGTCAGCGTTTCGTCATACCTCGCGATGCCCTCGCGATGCCTTCGCGAGGGCATGGCGACCCCGCGCGCGGCTCAGCTCACCGCCTTCGCCGCCGCCCGTCCCGCCGTACGCCCGGAGAACAGGCAACCGCCGAGGAACGTGCCCTCCAGGGAGCGGTAGCCGTGCACTCCGCCGCCGCCGAAACCGGCCGCCTCCCCTGCCGCGTACACGCCCTCCAGCGGGTCGCCGCCCTCGGTCAACACCCTTGAGGACAGGTCGGTTTCGAGGCCGCCGAGGGTCTTGCGGGTGAGGATGTTCAGGCGTACGGCGATGAGCGGGCCCGCCTTCGGGTCCAGGATGCGGTGCGGGGCCGCGGCCCGGATGAGGCGGTCGCCGAGGAACTTGCGGGCGCCCCGGATCGCCGTGACCTGGAGGTCCTTGGTGAAGGGGTTGGCGATCTCGCGGTCGCGGGCGGCGAGGGTGCGGCGCAGCCCGGCCTCCTCGATGAGCGGCTCCTTGGTGAGCGCGTTCATGCCGCGCACCAGGGAGGTCAGGTCCTTCTCCACCACGAAGTCGACGCCGTTCTCCATGAACGCCTTGACGGGGCCCGGGACGTCGGCGCGCGCCCGGTCGATGACGCCGCGCACCGACTTGCCGGTCAGATCGGGGTTCTGCTCGCTGCCGCTGAGCGTGAACTCCTTGCCGATGATGCGCTGGTTGAGCACGAACCACGTGTACTCGTACCCGGTGCGCATGATGTGTTCGAGGGTGCCGAGCGTGTCGAAGCCGGGGAAGAGCGGCACCGGGAGGCGGTTGCCGCGCGCGTCCAGCCAGAGCGAGGAGGGGCCGGGCAGGATGCGGATGCCGTGGTTGTCCCAGATGGGGTTCCAGTTCTGGATGCCCTCGGTGTAGTGCCACATGCGGTCGCGGTTGATGAGGTGCGCCCCGGCGCCCTCGGCGATGCCGAGCATTTTGCCGTCGACGTGCGCGGGCACCCCGGAGACCATCCGCTCCGGCGGGGTGCCGAGCCGCTCCGGCCAGTTGGCGCGGACGAGTTCGTGGTTGCCGCCGATACCGCCGGACGTGACGATCACGGCCTGGGCCGTGAACTCGAAGGAGCCCGTCACCTCGCGGCTGCTGGCCTTGCCCCGCTCCACGTCCGAGGGCTCCAGGACGTCGCCGCTGACGGTGTCGACGGCGCCCGCGCTGCGCCCGAGCCCGGTGACGCGGTGCCGGAACCTGAGCTGGACGAGGCCGCGCGCCACGCCTTCCCGCACCCGCCGCACAAAGGGTTCGAGCAGGCCGGGCCCGGTCCCCCAGGTGATGTGGAAGCGCGGCACCGAGTTGCCGTGGCCCTGCGCGTCGTAGCCGCCGCGCTCCGCCCAGCCGACGACCGGGAAGAAGCGCACGCCCTGGCCGTGCAGCCAGGACCGCTTCTCGCCCGCCGCGAAGTCCACGTACGCCTCCGCCCACTTGCGCGGCCAGTGGTCCTCGGGCCGGTCGAAGGCGGCCGTGCCCAGCCAGTCCTGGAGGGCGAGGGCGTGGCTGTCCCTGATGCGCAGGCGGCGCTGCTCGGGCGAGTCGACGAAGAAGAGACCGCCGAACGACCAGTGCGCCTGGCCCCCGATGCTCTGTTCCGGTTCCTGGTCCAGGAGGATCACGCGCCGGCCCGCGTCGACGAGCTCCGCGGTCGCCGCGAGCCCGGCGAGCCCCGCCCCGATCACGATCACATCTGCGTCGTACGCCATGGGCTCCGCGCCTCCGGTTGCTGGTCCGTGGGGAATGGTTACTGGTGGGTCAGATCCTGGGTACCGGAGGGGCGGACGTCAACCGGCTCGTGGACCGCTTCGTGAACCGGCTCGTTCGGGGCACTCGCGCGGCGGGGTGGCGCCGAGGGCGCTATCGTCGGCCAGGTACCCGCCCAAGTACCCCTCCGCTGGCCCGCCTTGACTCTCGAGGTACCCGACGTGTCGGTTCTGGTTCTCACCCTCGCCGTCGGCGCGGCCTGCTGTCTGGGCGTCGGATTCGTGCTCCAGCAGAACGCCGCCGAGCGGGCCCCGCTGGGCGACTTCCTCTCGCCGCGGCTGCTGCTCGACCTGGTGCGGGTGCCGCGCTGGCTCGGCGGGATCGGGCTGATGGTGGCCGGGATGGTGCTCGGCGCGATCGCGCTCGGGCAGGGCGAGGTGTCGCTGGTCGAGCCGCTGCTCGCGACGAACCTGCTGTTCGCCCTCGTCCTGTCGCGGCGCCAGACGAAACAGCCGCTCGGCCGGCAGGGCTGGGCGGGGCTCGCGCTGCTCGCGGGCGGGGTCACCGCGTTCATCGTCGCGGGCGAGCCGAAGGGCGGCACGGCCGTCTCCGATCCGGTACGGCACTGGGTGATCGTCGGGGTGATGGCGGGCGGTGCGCTGCTGCTCACGGCGTACGCGAAGAAGTCCCGGCTGAGCGCGGCGCCGGTGCTGCTCGCGGTGGCGGCGGGGCTGCTGTACGGGCTGCAGGACGCCCTCACCCGGGTCAGCGGGCAGCGGCTCTCGGACGGCGGCTGGGTCACGCTCCTCACGGGGTGGCAGCCGTACGGGGTGCTCGCCCTCGGTGTGACCGGGCTCGTGCTGGTGCAGAGCGCTTTCGAGACGGGGCCGCTGCGGATGTCGCTGCCCGCGCTCACCGCCGCGCAGCCGTTGGCGGGGATCGCTTGTGGGGTGGGGTTCCTCGGGGACCGGCTGCGGACCGACGCGGGGGCGTTGGCGTGGGAGGTCGTGGGGTTGGCGGGGGTGGTGGTGGGGGTGGTGCTGTTGGGGCTGCATCCCGCGATGCCGGATGCCTCCCGGCAGGGGGGTCGGGTGCCGGTGGGGGCAGGGCGGCCTTAGCTCTGACGCCTGCCCTTGTGGTGGGGCACCCGTCCTGGGGCTGCGCCCCTCGCCCCCGATCCGCCTGAACGGCCTCGTCCTCAATCGCCGGACGGGCTGGTGGCGGCCGCAATACTAATGGCGGGCATTACTATGGACTCATGCCCCGTACATCCGGTCCCGCCACCCGCGAGAAGCTGATCCGGGCCGGCGAAGAGCTCTTCGCCGCGCAGGGGGTTCACGGAGCCCAGCTCCGGGACGTCGTGCGGCTCGCGGGGCAGAGCAATCCGTCCGCCGTCCAGTACCACTTCGGCTCCCGCCAGGGGCTGCTCGACGCCGTGATGGCGGGGCGCCAGGAGCGGACGGAGCAGGTGCTCGCCGACGCGCTCGGCGGCGCCGACGAGGGCGATCTGCACGCGCTGCTCGGCGCCCTCGTCGCCACCGAGGCCACCGAGCTCCGCACCCTCCGCGGCCGCCGCTGCCTCCTCGTCTCCGCGCAGCTCAGCCACGAGAGCGGCGTCCGGACCAGGACCCCGCACCCCACCCTCGAAGGCACCGTCTACTGGCGGCTCATCGAGTGCGTCGAGGAGTGCCTCACCCGGCTCGGCCTGCCCGAAGCCGTGCGGCTCGAACGGATCGACCTCGCGCTCACCCTCGTCGGCGCCGCCCTGAGCGACCGGGCCCGCCAGTACCTGGACGGCGCCGCACCCCTCACCGGCGAGGAGCTCTTTCTCGCCGATCTCGTCCAGACCACCGCGGCCCTGCTCGGGGCCCCGGAACCCACCATCAGGAGCGAGCAGTGAACACACATGACCTGACCGGCAGGACCGTCATCGTCACCGGTGCCGCCCGCGGGCTCGGCGCCGAGGCCGCGCGGCAGGCCGTCGAGGCCGGAGCGAACGTCGTCCTCACCGATGTCCTCGAGGAGGAGGGGAAGGCCACCGCCGCCGCGCTCGGCGAGCGGGCGCGGTTCGTGCGGCACGACGTGACCTCCGAGGAGGAGTGGCAGCGCGTCACCGCGTTCGCCGTCGCCGAGTTCGGCGCGGTCCACGGGCTCGTGAACAACGCCGGGATATCCACCGGCCAGTTCCTCGAGTCGGAGTCCGTCGAGCACTTCCGCAAGGTCCTCGACATCAACCTCACCGGGGTCTTCGCCGGGATGAAGAGCGTCATCCCGGCCATGAAGGAGGCCGGGGGCGGCTCCATCGTCAACATCTCGTCCGCCGCCGGGCTGATGGGGCTCGGGCTCACCGCCGGGTACGGGGCCTCCAAGTGGGGCGTGCGCGGGCTCACCAAGATCGGGGCGGTGGAGCTGGGCACGGCCCGGATCCGCGTCAACTCCGTCCACCCGGGCATGACGTACACCCCGATGACCGCCCAGGTCGGCATCGAGCAGGGCGAGGGCAAGTACCCCAACACCCCGATGGGCCGGGTCGGCGAGCCGGAGGAGATCGCGGGCGCCGTGGTCTTCCTGCTCTCGGACGCCGCCTCGTACGTGACCGGCGCCGAGCTCGCCGTCGACGGCGGCTGGACCGCCGGGCCCACGGTGAAGTACGTCATGGGGCAGTGAGGTTGGATGGGCGGCATGTCTGACGTACCGCTTGATCCCGCACTCGATCCCGCACTCGATCCCGCACTCGATCCCGCACTCGATCCCGCACTCGAAGTCATCACCGTCGTCGACGAGGACGACAACGTCGTCGACGAGGTCCCGCGCGGCGAGGCGTACGCGCGGGGCCTGCGGCACCGCTGTGTCTTCATCCAGGCGCGGGACGCCGAGGGGCGTGTCTTCGTGCACCGCCGCACGGCCACCAAGCTGGTCTTCCCCTCGATGTACGACATGTTCGTGGGGGGTGTGGTCGGGGCGGGTGAGTCCTATGACCGTGCGGCGCTGCGGGAGGCCGAGGAGGAGCTGGGGGTGCACGGACTGCCGCTCCCCACGCCGCTGTTCAAGTTCCTCTACGACGACGGCGCCGGGAAGACCTGGTTCTCGTATCTGTACGAGGTGCGCTGCGAGCTGCCGGTGCGGCCGCAGGTGGAGGAGGTCGCCTGGCACGCGTTCCTGACGGACGAGGAGCTGGAGCGGCGGCTCGGCACGTGGGAGTGGGTGCCGGACGGGCTCGACGCGTACCGGCGGCTGCGGGCGTTCCGGTCGGCCTGATGGCGTGACGGGCGGATTCCGTAGGGTGCGGTGGTGAGCAACTTCGCAGACACCCTCCGGCTGTGGTTCGCGCCCGCGCGGATCCGCGACGAGGGCGCCACCCCCGACTACCGCTTCTCGCTCGCCAACGAACGCACCTTCCTCGCCTGGCTGCGCACGGCCATGGCGCTGATCGGCGGGGGTTTCGCGGTCGATCAGTTCCTGCCCGACCTGCGCTGGGGGTGGCGCGTCGGGCTCGCGCTCGCGCTGCTCGCGGCGGGCGTGCTGTGCTCCCTGCGCGCCGTCCACCACTGGGTGCGCTGCGAGCGGGCCATGCGGCGCGGCGAGGACCTGCCCGCCTCGCGCTTCCCGGCCCTGCTCGGCCTGACCGTCGCCGTCGTGGCGGTGGCCATGGTCGTGGTGGTGCTCTTCGGGTGGGAGGGGTGAGCGGGGCGGACCCCGTGGCCCAGGACCGGGACCCGGGGCTCCAGCCCGAGCGGACCCGGCTCGCGTGGCGGCGCACGACCCTGTCCGGGACCGTCGCGGCCGTGCTCGCCGTGAAGACCCTGCTGAGCGGCGGGGTGTCCGTCGTCGGCGTCCTCGGCTGCGCTCTCTGTCTGCTGCTGTGGCTGGGCTTTCTGCGGCTTGCCCACCGCCGCATGGTCGCCCTCTCCGCCTGCCGGCCCCCGGCGCTCGCGCCCCGAACGGCGACGGCGGCCGCGCTGAGCGCGGTCGCGCTCGCGGTGTGCGCGGCGGCGCTGGTGTTCTGAGACCGGAGCCGTGACCCGCCCCGCGACCTGAGTGACCCGCCCCGCACGGGCGGCCGGCGCCGGGCCGGCTGGCCCGCGCCACCCCGGCTGGCCGTCCGTGCAGGTCGTGTGGTCGGCGCGGCTCGTGTGGTCCGTGCGGCTTGTGCGGTGCGGGCGGGGCGTGCGGTGGGGGCGGGGCGCTGAACTGGGACGGACTGCTCCGTGCCGACGCGACCGGGCCCGGCGCCGTCACTCCGCCTCGTCCGTCTCCCGCTCCGCCTCCCAGTCCACCGTGACCACGATCTTGCCGCGGGTGCGGCCCTCCGCGTTCAGCCGGTGGGCCTCGGCCGCGCGCTCCAGCGGGAACGTGTCGGAGACGTGCACCGTGACCACGTCCGCCTCCGCGAGCTCCGAGAGGCGGCGCAGGTCGGCCGCGTCGGGGCGGACGAAGCAGTAGCGGCCGCCGAGCCCGATCACGGAGCCGTCGGCGATGGACGCCAGCCGGCCGCCGGGCGCGAGGAGTTCGGCGGACGCCTTGAGGGTGTCGCCGCCCACGGTGTCGAAGGCCGCGTCCACGCCCTCGGGCACCAGCTCGTGCACCCGCCCGACCAGCCCGTCCCCGTACGCGACCGGTTCGGCGCCCAGCTCCCGCAGGTAGTCGTGGTTGCGCTCGCTCGCCGTGCCGATGACGCGGGCGCCCTTGTGCCGGGCCAGCTGGACCGCGAGGGAGCCGACGCCGCCCGCCGCCGCGTGCACCAGGACCACGTCGCCCTCGGTGACCTGCAGCGCGTCCTCGATCACCTGGTACGCGGTGAGCCCGGCAAGCGGCAGCCCCGCGGCCTCCTCGAAGCTGAGGTTGCGCGGCTTGCGGGCGAGGGTGCGCACGGGCGCCGCGACGTACTCGGCGAAGGTGCCGCGGCTGAGGAAGTCCTCGCGCACGTATCCGATGACCTCGTCGCCAACGGCAAACTCCGTGACGGCGGCGCCCGGTTGGACGACGACGCCCGCGACGTCCCAGCCGGGGATCACGGGGAAGACGGGGTCCAGGATGCCGTCGAGGTAGCCCTCGCGGCACTTCCAGTCGACGGGGTTGACGGCCGCGGCCCTGACCTTCACCAGGACGCTGTCCGGCCCGACCTTGGGGTCGCGCACCTCGCCGTACTCGAGGACGTCGGGTCCGCCGTACCGGCGGTAGCTGATCGCCTTCATGGGCTGGCCTTCTTTGAGGAATCTCGGAGTAAGTGGTGCAAATATCAACAAGGGTTGCATGAGGGAGATAAAGGTGCATTCAGGGCTAGCCTGGGAGGGTCATTCCACCCCTTCCCGCCCGTCTGGAAGTGAGCATGTCATGACCGCACTGCACCACGAACATCCGGTCCACGAGCACATCCACGGCCCCGCCTGCGGACACCCGGAGGTCCCGCACGGCGACCACGTCGACTACGCCCACGACGGCCACATGCACCGGCTGCACACCGACCACTGGGACGAGTGCGAGCCGAGCGGCCACGTCCGGCACGACGCGCACGACCACACGCACGGCGAGGGCTGCGGCCACGCGGCCGTGGCCCACGGCGATCACGTCGACTACGTCCACGACGGGCACCGGCACGCCGCGCACGACGGACACTGGGACGACCACTGAGCCATCGCTCGGCCCCGCTCCGGCCGGGCGGGCCGGGGGCGCGATACTGATCACGTTTCCGGCCCGCTCTGGACGGCATACCGACTGGTCGGCATCATGAGGGTCCGTACGCCGTACGACCTCGCCTCTGTCGTGACGGCACCGCCTCTCCCGATCAGGAGCGAAGATGAGTGCAGGCAAGGCGCCCGGGCTCGACCTCGACCAGCTGCGCGGCACGATCGACCGCGCACGGCCAGGTCTGGTGACCGGCCCGCTCACCGCCCGGCTCATCGAGGGCGGCCGGTCGAACCTCACGTACGCACTGACCGACGGCACCGGCCGCTGGGTGCTGCGGCGGCCCCCGCTCGGCCACGTCCTGGCCACCGCGCACGACATGAAGCGCGAGCACCGGGTGATCAGCGCGCTGCATCCGACGGACGTACCGGTGCCGAAGCCGGTGCTGCTGTGCGAGGCCGCCGAGGACAACGGGGCGCTCGGGGCGCCCTTCTATGTCATGGAGTTCGTGGACGGCACCCCGTACCGCACCGCCGAGGAGCTCGCGCCGCTCGGCCCGGAGCGGACCCGGGGCGCGGTGCTCGGCCTGGTCGACACCCTCGTCGATCTGCACGCCGTCGACCCGGAGGCCGTCGGGCTCGGGGACTTCGGGCGGCCCGAGGGCTTCCTCGACCGGCAGCTGCGCCGCTGGGGCAAGCAGCTCGCCGCCTCCCGGGGCCGGGAGCTGCCCGGCATCGAGGAGCTGCACGCGGCGCTCGGGCGCAGCCTGCCCTCCTCCCCCGCGGCCACCGTCGTGCACGGCGACTACCGCCTGGACAACGTCCTGATCGGCCCGGACCCGGCGACGGGCACCGACCGGATCAGGGCGGTGCTCGACTGGGAGATGTCCACGCTCGGCGACCCGCTCACCGATCTGGGCCTCCTGGTGATGTACAGCGCGAAGCTGGACCTGCCCGACTCCCCCATCTCCACGACGGCTTCGGCCGCCGGGCACCCGGATCCGGCCGAGCTGATCGAGCGGTACGCGGCGCGGTCGGGGCGCGATGTGTCCGCCGTCTCCTGGTACACGGCCTTCGCCTGGTTCAAGCTCGCCGTGATCCTGGAGGGCATCCACTACCGCTACACGCTCGGGCAGACCGTCGGCGCGGGCTTCGACCGGATCGGGGAGCTGGTCCCGGTCTTCATCGAGCACGGTCTGACGACCCTTCAGGAAGGCTGAGCCGCCATGGACTTCGCGTACGACGCGCGCACCGAGGAGCTGCGGGCCACGCTCCGGTCCTTCATGGACGAGTATGTGCACCCGGCCGAGGCCGTCGCGCACGAGCAGCGCGCACAGCTCGCCTCGCCGTGGGACACGCCGCCCGTGGTCGAGGAGTTGAAGGCGCGGGCGCGCGGGCTCGGCCTGTGGAATCTGTTCCTTCCCGATGCCGAGCACGGCGCGGGGCTCACCAACCTCCAGTACGCCCCGCTGGCCGAACTCACCGGCCACAGCCCGCAGTTGGCACCGACGGCCCTCAACTGCGCGGCGCCCGACACCGGCAACATGGAGGTGCTCGCGCAGTTCGGCACCGCGGAGCAGAAGAAGCGGTGGCTTCAGCCGCTGCTCGCCGGGGAGATCCGCTCGGCCTTCGCGATGACCGAGCCGGACGTGGCCTCCTCGGACGCCACGAACATCACCACGCATATCGAGCGGGACGGTGATGAATACGTCATCACCGGGCGGAAGTGGTACATCTCCGGTGCGATGAACCCCGACTGCACGATCTTCATCGTGATGGGCAAGACCGCCCCGGACTCCCCCGATCCGCGCCGCCAGCAGTCCATGGTGCTCGTCCCGCGCGACACCCCGGGGCTCGAAGTCCGGCGCGCCATGCAGGTGTTCGGGTACGAGGACCACTACCACGGCGGGCACGCCGAGGTCGTCCTCGACCGGGTGCGGGTGCCGGTGGAGAACCTGATCGGCGAGGAGAACGGCGGCTTCGCCATCGCGCAGGCCCGGCTCGGCCCCGGCCGCATCCACCACTGCATGCGCCTCATCGGCATGGCGGAGCGCGCCATCGAGCTGATGTGCCGACGGGCCGTGTCCCGCACCGCGTTCGGCAAGCCGCTGGCCGCGCAGGGCGTGGTGCGGGAGTGGATCGCGGACGCGCGGGTCGCGGTGGAGCAGCTGCGCCTCCTCGTCCTGAAGACGGCCTGGCTGATGGACACGGTCGGCAACCGGGGCGCGCACACGGAGATCCAGGCCATCAAGATCGCGACGCCGCGCACGGTCGTCGGCATCCTCGACAAGGCGGTCCAGCTGCACGGCGCGGGCGGGGTGAGCCAGGACTTCCCGCTGGCCGAGCTCTGGGCGGCGGCGCGGACGCTGCGCCTGGCGGACGGTCCGGACGAGGTGCACCAGCGGTCGCTGGCGCGGCGGGAGCTGAAGCAGTACCTCTGACCGGCTGAAGCAGTGCCTCTGACCGGTGGGACTTTGGGCCCGGCGCCCCGGCGACTCAAGTCCGGGGATTCGGGCCCTTCGCCGTGCGGGGGCGGCCGGGCGCCCTGCGTAACGTTGGCAGGTCGTCGAGTGAAAGATCCCCCTCTGCCATGTCCAGCGCACTGCTTGAAGCACCCGTTCCCGCCGCCGAAGCCGTGGCCCCCGCTCCGGCCGCCCCGGCCGCACCGGCGCCGAAGCTCGCCAACCCCGGCCCGCTCGGGCTCGCCGCCTTCGCGCTGACCACCTTCGTGCTCAGCATGTTCAACTCCGGCCTGGTCACGAATGCCGCGCTGAGCGCCGTCGTGCTGCCGCTCGCGCTGTTCTACGGCGGTCTCGCGCAGTTCGTCGCGGGCCTCTTCGAGTTCCGCCGCGGCAACACCTTCGCCACGACCGCGTTCATCTCCTACGGCGCGTTCTGGATGGCCTTCGCGGGTTACGTGAAGTTCGTCGTGCCGGGGCTGCCCGCGGCCGACGCACACCTGGCGACCGGGCTCTTCCTGATCGCCTGGTTCGTCTTCACCCTGTACATGACCGTGGCCGCGATGAAGCTCGACCTCGCGCACAGGGTCGTCTTCGTGTCGCTGTCGCTGACGTTCCTGTTCCTGGCCCTCGGCGACCTGGCGCAGTCCACCGCGCTCGGCCACATCGGCGGCTGGCTCGGCCTGCTCTGCGCGGCCGCCGCCTGGTACACCTCGTTCGCCGTCGTCACCAACGAGACGTGGGGCCGCAAGGCGCTCCCCCTCGGCTGACCGCGCCGACCGCGCCGACCGGGCCCGCCGTTACGGGCGCAGCGCCCGCAGCAGCAGGTCGGCCAGGTGGTCGGCGAGCTGCTGCGGGGTGAGCGGCCCGTCGGGGCGGTACCAGGTCGACAGATGGTGGATCGAGCCGAAGTGGTAGTCCACCACCAGGTCGGCGGGGGTCGCGGTGGAGAAGACGCCCGCCTCCTGGCCCTCCTCGACCAGGGCGCGGAAGCGCTCGTGGTAGCGGCGGCGTTCGGCGCGGACCTGCTTGTTCTTCTCCGGGCTCAGCTGGTGCATGGAGCGGAAGAAGATGGACGCGTCGTCGAGGTTCTCGATGGTGGTCACGACGACGTCGGCGGCGGCGTCGCGCAGCCGCCGCTCGACCGGCGCGTCCGCGTCGGCGTACGCGTCGAGCCGCTCCTGCTGGAGCCGGAGCAGCCGCGCGTACACCTCGTGCAGCAGATCGTCCTTGGAGCCGAAGTAGTGGTACAGCGCCCCCTTGGTGACGCCGGCCGCCTCCACGATCTCCTGCACCGAGGTGCGGTCGTACCCCTGGTCGGCGAAGAGCCGGGTGGCGGCGGCCAGGAGCCGCTGCGGGACCGGGGTGCCCTCGCCGCCGGAGCCCTCCGCCGGTGCGGACGTCGGTGTGGACACGGCCGCCACCTGCCTTTCTGTCACTCTGTGCACACGTGATCCGGTTGCTCACGTGGTCTTGTGCGCATGGGAACGGAGTTCCCGCCGGAGGATCTTCCCACTCGTCGTCTTCGGCAGCTCCGGCAGGATCTCGACGATCCGCGGATATTTGTACGCCGCGAGCCGCTCCTTGCAGTACACGGCCAGCTCGTCCGGGCCCGCCGCGGCGCCGGGCCGCAGACTCACGTACGCCTTGACGCTCTCGCCCCGGTACGCGTCGGGGACGCCGACGACGGCGGCCTCGCGCACGGCGGGGTGAGTGTAGAGGACGTCCTCGACCTCGCGCGGCCAGACCTTGAAGCCGGACGCGTTGATCATGTCCTTCTTGCGGTCGACGACGTAGAGCCAGCCCGCCGTGTCCATGAACCCGATGTCCCCGGTGCGCAGTTCACCTCCGGGAAACGCCTCGGCGGTGGCGTCGGGACGCCGCCAGTAGCCGGGCACGACCTGCGGCCCGCGCACCACGATCTCGCCCTGTTCGCCGAAGGGCACCTCACGCCCGAGGTCGTCCAGGATGCGCACGACGGTCTCGGGGCCCGGCACGCCCACCGCGAGGGTCCCGGAGACCGGGTCGACGGGCGCCTCCTGCCCCGGCGGCACCGAGGCGCAGGGGGCGGTGCACTCGGTGAGGCCGTAGCCGTTGTGGAGGTAGGGGCCGAAGGCGGCGCGGAACCGCTCCACCAGGGCGGGCGGCAGCGGGGCGCCGCCCGAGGAGATCATCACGAACGAGCCGAAGTGGTCGCGGGTCGCGGCGGGGTGCGCGGCCAGGGCCATGAAGGCGGTGGAGGGGCCCACGGTGTAGGCGGGCCGGTGCTCGGCGAAGGCGTCGAGGACCACCCCGGCCTCGAAGCGGTAGGCGAGCGCGAGGGTGCCCGCGTTGGCGATGCAGCCCGCGACCTGGGCGACCATCCCGGTGATGTGGAACAGCGGCGCCATCGCGAAGTAGCAGGCGCCCTCGGGTATGCCGGAGCCGGTGCGCTGGCGCTCCGCGTTGTAGGCGATGTTGCCGTGGGTGTTCATGGCGCCCTTGGGGGTGCCGCTGGTGCCGGAGGTGTAGCTGATCAACGCGACGTCGTCCGGCCCGAGTTCACGGTCGGCCGGGGCCTTGTGTCCGGCGCGGGCGACGGCCACCAGGTCGTCGGCGTCGGCCGCCTGCGGCAGCCGTTCGAAGTCGAGGACCCGCCGGTCGTCGCGGCTCTGCAGGTCGAGCTGACAGGCCGTCAGGACGACGCGTACGGGGCTGGGGGCGGCCGCCTCGCGCAGATACGCCTCCCAGGCCCGGTCCGCGCAGATCAGGGCGGCCACCTCGGCGTCGGCCAGGACGTGCCCGACCTCGCCCGCCTTGTACATCGGGTTCACGGGCACCACGGTCGCGCCCGCTTTCCAGGCGCCGAGCAGCGCGATGACGAAGTGCGGGGTGTTCTGCAGGAGGATCGCGACCCGGTCGCCGCGGGCCACCCCGCGTGCCGCCAGGTGTCCTGCGACCGAGTCGGACAGGGCGTCGGTCTCGCGGTAGCTGAGCCGCCCGTCGAAGTAGGCGAGCGCGGTCCGCTCGGGCGCCGCGGCGACGGCGCCCGCGAAGGCGTGGACCAGGGAGGGGGCGGGGGTGACGGGGGCGCGCTGGGCGTCGTTGAGGCGGTCGAGCCAGGGCTTGGCCGCGTACCCGGACGCGGCGGGGGTCGGAGGCAGGGTCTCGTCGGTCACCGCTCGGCCGCCTCCCACTTCTGCTGGATGTGGTTCATGTTGGTCAGCCAGTCGTCCGGCTTCGCGGCCCGGGCCCGGTAGTACGCGGCGACCTCGGGGTGCGGCAGGATCAGGAAGCGCTCCTCGGCCATGCCCGCGAAGAGGGCGTCGGCGACGGCGGACGGCTCGATCGCGGTGGGCGCGAGGACCAGTTCGCCCGCGGACCCGGCGGCGGTGAGCATGTCCGTGCGCACCCCCTGCGGGCAGATCGCGTGGACCTTGAGCCCGCGGTGCCGGTAGGTGAGCGAGAGCCACTCGGCGAAGGCGTACGCGCCGTGCTTGGTCACGCTGTAGGGGGCCGCGCCCACCATGGACAGCAGCCCGGCCGCCGACACCGTCGACACGAAGCGGCCCTCGCCGCGCTCCAGCCAGGCCGGGAGCAGCGCGTGCGCCGCCCGGACATGGGCCATCACGTTCACGTCCCACGCGGCGGCCCACACACTCTCGTCGGCCGCCTCCGTGCCGCCCGAGGCGAGGCCCGCGTTGGCGCAGTACACGTCGACCCGCCCGTCGAGGGCGGCCACCGCGTCGGCCACGACCGCGGACGCGTCACCCGGCAGCGCGGTCCCGCCGATCTCCCCGGCGACCGCCTCGGCCCGCCCGGCGTCCAGGTCGTTCACCACGACCCGCGCCCCGGCGGCGGCGAAGCGGCGGGCCAGGGCGGCCCCGATCCCGCCTCCGGCGCCCGTGACGACAACTCCCTTGCCCTGGAAGCTGCCCCGGAAGCTGTCCTGGCTCTCCGTGCTCTCCACGTTCGGTCTCCTTCGGCCTGCGGCTCGGTGACTCGACGGCAGACTAACCAGTCGGTATGCCGGTACGAAAGGGGGTCGCGCACTACCGTGCGTGGCCCGGCCACCTACCGCGTTCCCGGAGGTCACCCCATGATCCTGTCCCGACGCGGCCTGCTCGCCGCCACCACGGCCTCGGCGCTGGCCCCCGCCCCCGGGGGCAAGCGCCCCCTGCGCACCGGATTCGAGCGGCTCGCCGCCGACGGCTACGCACCCCTGCACGGCGCCCGCGTCGGCGTCGTCACCAACCCGACGGGCGTCACCCGCGACCTGCGCCACATCGTCGACGTGCTGCACGCCGACGAACGGGTGCGCCTGGTCGCGGTGTTCGGGCCCGAGCACGGCTTCCGGGGCACCGCGCAGGCGGGCGGCTCCGAGGGGAAGTACGACGACCCGGCGACCGGGCTGCCCGTCTACGACACGTACCAGAAGAGCGGCAAGGAACTCGCGGAGATCTTCACGGCGTCCGGCGCCGACACCGTCGTCTTCGACATCCAGGACGTCGGCGCCCGCTTCTACACGTACATCTGGACGCTGTACGACTGCATGGAGGCCGCCGCGCTCGCAGGCAAGCGCTTCGTGGTGCTCGACCGGCCCAACCCGGTGACCGGGCGCGCGGCCCAAGGGCCGGTCCTGCACGAGGAGTTCGCGTCGTTCGTGGGGCGCAGGCCCATCGCGCAGGCGCACGGGATGACGGTCACGGAGCTGGCCCGGCTCTTCAACGGCGAGTTCCTGAAGCGGCCGGTGGAGCTGGCGACGGTGCGCATGTCCGGGTGGCGGCGCACCGACTTCCACGACGCCTCGGGGCTGCCCTGGGTGCCGCCGAGCCCGAACATGCCGACCCCGGACACCGCGCTCGTCTACTCCGGCACCTGCCTCTTCGAGGGCACCAACCTCTCGGAGGGGCGCGGCACGACCCGGCCCTTCGAACTGCTCGGGGCGGAGGGCATCGACCGGAAGTGGGCGGCCGCCCTGGAGCGACTCGCCCTGCCGGGCGTGCACTTCAGGGAGGCGTACTTCGCGCCGACGTTCTCCAAGTTCCAGGGGAAGACCATCGGCGGCGTGCAGCTCCATGTGCACGACCGGGCCGCGTACGACCCGGTGCGCACCGGCGTCGCGCTGCTCGTCACGGCCAAGCGGGTCTGGAGCGGCTTCGCCTGGCGGCCGGACCACTGGATCGACAGGCTCACGGGCTCGGCACGGGTGCGCACGATGATCGACGCGGGCGCGGACACCGACGCGGTGGTGGGTGCGTGGGCGGACGAGCTCGCGGCGTTCCGCGCGGTGCGGCGGCGGTATCTGAGCTACACCTGACCGGTAGGCCCGCAGGGGGGCAGGCCCCACCGGGGATCGGGGAGCCTGCTGGTTGGTGCGGGGGCCGTCCGGACCGGGAAGCTCATCTCGCGGATTCCATCGGCGAGTTGAGGAGAGTCAGACATGGTACGGACGGCTCGGCGGGGCCTCCCGCTGCTTCTGGTCGCGGCGGCGGGCGCGGGCGCGCTCGTCGCCCCGCACCCGGCCCGGGCCGCACCGCGCGGCACGGACCCGGTGCCCGCCGTCGAGCGCGCGGCCCACCCCCTGCGCGCCACCGGACCCGGCGGCTCCGACCGGGACCTGCGGCCGCTCGGCCGGATGGTGGGCGACGCCACGGTGGTGGGCCTCGGGGAGGCTACGCACGGCTCGCACGAGTTCTTCACGATGAAGGACCGGGTGTTCCGGTACCTCGTGGAGAAGAAGGGCTTCACGACCTTCGCACAGGAGGTGAGCTGGACGACGGGGCTGCGCTTCGACGCATACGTGCGGGGCGGCAAGGGGGACGTGCGCGCGCTGGTCCACCAGGAGCTGGCGAAGACGCCCTGGGACACCGAGGAGTACGTGGAGCTGCTCACCTGGATGCGTGCGTACAACGACCGGCACCCCGGGCGGCAGGTGCGGTTCGTGGGTGACGACCTCAACTACCCCGAGCAGGGCGCGGAGTTGTTCGACGGGGTCACCGACTATGTGCGCACCCATGAGCCGGATCTGCTCCCGCGGATCAGCGGGCTGTACGCGCCGCTGCGGCGGCTCACGGACGGCGACACGTACATGGCGCTGCCGATCGCCGAGCGCAAGGAGCTGGCCGGGAGGGCCCGCACGGCGCTCGAGCTGCTGGAGGGCCGCCGACCGGCAGGCGGAGGCCGGGAGTTCGGCCTCGTGCTGCAGCATGCCCGGTCGATCGTGCAGACCGGCGACATGTACGCCTTCCCTCTCGACACCGACGCGGGCCGGCGGGACGCCATGCTCTACCGGGACCGCGCGATGGCCCGGAACACCGCGTGGTGGCAGCGGCACAGCGGGACCAAGGTGCTCCTGTCGGCGCACAACGCCCATGTGGCGTACGAGAGTTACGATCCGCGCTATCCGAGGATGCAGGGCGCCTTCCTGCGGGACGCGCTCGGCACGCGGTACGTCAGCATGGGGTTCACCTTCGACCGGGGCTCGTTCATGGCGCAGCCCACCGGCAGCGAGACATGGCGGCGGTTCACGGTCGGGGCGGCCACGCGCGGCATGAACGAGTACACGCTCGACAAGGTCCGCCACGACGACTACTTCGTGGACACCCGCACCCTGCCCAACTCCGCGCGCGCCTGGCTCAGCAAGGCCCGTACGACGCGCAGCATCGGCTCGGGCTGGCCGGACGGCCCGTACAAGATCGGGCTCGCGCCCTCGCACGACGTCCTGATCCATCTGCACCGGGTCACGGCGGCCCACCGCCAGTCTCAGTGACCGAGACTGGCCGTATCAAGTATTGACTGGCATGTACATCCACCGTGAGAGTTCCGCACGTGCAAACGGATGCGACACCAGCGAAGACAGTCGAAGAGGCCGAAGCGGCCGCAGGCGCCGAGGAGTCGGCGAGCCCGGAGAGCCTGCGCCGCGTCGCGGTGGCCTCGTTCATCGGGACGGCCATCGAGTTCTACGACTTCTACATCTACGGAACCGCGGCGGCGCTCGTCCTCAACGACGCCTTCTTCCCGACGCTCGGCTCGGCCAACGCCACGCTCGCGTCCTTCTCGACGTACGCGGTGGCGTTCGCCGCCCGGCCCCTCGGGTCGGTGGTCTTCGGACACTTCGGGGACCGGGTGGGCCGCAAGTCGGTCCTGGTGGCCTCGCTGCTGATGATGGGCCTGTCCACGGCGTTCGTCGGTCTCCTGCCGGGCTACGGGACGTGGGGCGTCTGGGCGCCGCTGCTGCTGATCCTGCTCCGGTTCGTGCAGGGCATCGGGCTCGGCGGCGAGTGGGGCGGGGCGGCGCTGCTCGCGGTGGAGCACGCCCCGAGCAGGAAGCGCGGCCTGTACGCGGCCTTCCCCCAACTCGGCCCGTCCGTGGGGTTCTTCGCGGCGACCGGGGTGTTCTGGCTGCTGTCGGAGAGCCTGTCCGACGAGGCGTTCAGGTCGTGGGGCTGGCGCGTTCCGTTCCTGCTGTCGTTCGTCCTTGTCGCGGTCGGGCTCTTCGTGCGGCTGAAGATCAGTGAGACACCGGTCTTCACGAAGGTGATGGACGCGCAGGAGGCCAGCAAGGTCCCGACGCTCGACGTCATCCGCCGCTTCCCGCGTGAACTCCTGCTCGGCGCGGGCGGGATGGTCGTCGCGTACGGCTTGTTCTACACCGCCACCACGTACTGCCTCGCCTACGCGACGGGGCCGCTCGGCGTCTCCCGGGACACCATGCTCGGCGTCTCCCTCGTGGCCTGCCTCTTCCTCGCGGCGGGGACCTGGCTGGCGGCGACCCGTTCGGACGGCGTGGGGCGGCGGCGCCTCATCGTCGCGGGCGCGGCGCTCGCGGTGGTGTGGGGCCTCGTCCTCTTCCCGCTGCTCGACACCGAACAGCCCGTCCTGATGGCCCTCGCGGTGGGCGGGGCGCTGTTCTGCATGGGCGTGGTGTACGGGCCGATGGGCGCGTATCTGCCGGAGCTGTTCGCCGCGCGGGTGCGCTACTCGGGCGCCTCGCTCGCCTACAACCTGGGCGGGGTGCTCGGCGGCGCGGTGGCTCCGCTGGTGGCGACCCGGCTGCAGTCGGCGTTCGGCTCGTCGTCGGTGGGCTGGTACGTGAGCGGGATGGCGGTCGTCTCGCTGCTGTGCGTCCTCGCGCTGCCGGAGACGCGGGAGCGGGAGCTGACGTAGCGGGGCGGTGCCTCAACTCCGCAGCCACCAGCGCTCGTTCTCCTTCTTCAGGGCGTCCCACAGCAGGTTCAGCGGGTGTCCGGGGTCGCAGGAGTCGCGGTCCCCGCGGCGGGCGAACACCCCGACGAGGACCTCCGTGCGCGGCCCGACGTCCCCGACGATGTCGAGCCGCCGAAGGCCCCCCGCCTCCGGGAGGCTGCCGCTCTCGGCGGCCTCCCCGATGCCCTGGGTCACCAGCATCGCCCCGCTCACCACCCCCGAGCGCAGCAGCTCGAAGCCGTAGTGGGCGGCCTCTATCTCGGCGGCGATGGTGAGGTCCTGGCGGAAGTCGGGGCCGTACCAGGACGTCAGGAAGTTGCCGATGAGGCCGCCCGCCGACACCACCAGGGGCATGCCCTTCAGCTCGCTCGCGCCGACCGCGGGTCCCGGCAGCTCCTCCTGGGGCAGGTTCGTGAGCAGGGAGAGCCCGCTGCGGCGCCACTCGATGACGTCGAACGGCGCGAGCTCCGCCTCCTCCTCGCCCTCCACCACGACGATCGAGCCGCAGACCAGGTCGAGTTCCTTGGCGCGCAGGCGGGCGAAGAGGTCGCCGGTGCGGACATGGGTGACCTTCAGGTCGACGCCCCGGCGTTCGTATGCCTCGCTGACGCGCTCCACCGCGTCGAGCAGGAAGCCGAGGGTGTAGCGGGTGGAGCCGACCGAGAGGGTGCGGCCCAGCCTTCGGCGGGCGTCGTGGATGCCGTCGGTCCAGTTCTCCAGGGTGCGCCGGGCCAGCTCGACGAGGGCCTCGCCGGTGGCGGTGAACAGGACGTCCTTGCCGCGCCCCCGCTTGAGGACGAGGGCCTCGCCGCAGAGCGCGCCGAACGTGCGGTTCATCGTGTCCAGTTGCTTCTGCACGCTGGACTGCTCACGGCCGAGCAGCCGGGCGGCGGCCAGGGCGGTGCCCGTCTCGTGCACCGCCAGCAGGGTGCGCAGCTGATCCATCGTGGTGTCCAGCAGCTCCGTGGGGTACTGCTGCGGACCTGTTAAGGCCATGCGGGGCGACTCGCTCTCCGACTCCTTTGTCTTTTACGGCAATGCAGCATAGCCGCCGTCGCGCGGGCGGCAGACTTGCAGAAGGCGGAGAGAAAGTGATCCCGGGAACACCCCAAATTATCTGGGGATTTCTTCCAGAAAATGCTGGATGCGTTCGAGGTACCCGTGGAATGGTCGAGCCAATCCCGATCACCCCAACTTCTCTGCAAGGAGAGTCACGCTCGTGAGCCACTACCAGGCCGCTCCTCCCGCGCCCGCCGACGCCCGCCCCAGGGGCCGCGCGGCCCGGCGGCCCGGCACCCTCACCGCCCTCGTCGCGACCTCGGTGCTCTCGGCGGTGTCCGCCACGATCGGCGCCGTCATGGTCTTCGCCGGCGGCAACGGCATGGCCGAGGACAACATCAAGGACGTCATCCAGGACCACCCGGACGTCGTCGGGCTGCCCTCGGGGACGACCGCCGCCGACCTCAAGGCCCTCACCGGGCCGATGTGGGACGAACTGGTCAGCGACCGCGCCGGAACGCTGTCGGCCCGCGGCGGTTTCGCCATATTCACCGCTGTTTGCCTGCTGATATTCGGGCTGCTCGCCCGGAAAGCGGCGGCGACCTGGTCGCGCGTCCTCATCACCATTTTCGCGGTGGTGGCGCTGATCCCGCATTTCCTCATTCTGGGCGACTATGAGCCCGATTCGGTGATGTGGTGCAGCCGCGTGGCCGTGTTCACGGCGCTCGCGGCCATCGTCCTGAGCTGGCTGCCACCGGTGAACCGGTACGCGAAGCAGCAGAAGCTCGGCTGACCGGCGGGGCCGGTGCCCCAGGGGGGTGGGCACCGGCCCCGGCGCGTAGCACCATGCGGTCGTGGACCCCTACTGGGAACTGACCTTCGACGCCGACGGAGACGCCGACAACGCGGAGCGCGACCGGCTCCTGAGCGGCGTCACCCAAGAGCGCGTGACCGATCTGCTGGTCCTCGCGCACGGCTGGAACAACGACCAGAAGCTCGCCCGCTCGTTGTACCGGCGCTTCTTCGAGCCCTGTCAGGGGCTTGCGGGCAGCGGTGTCCGCCTCGGGTACGTGGGCGTGCTGTGGCCCGCGGTCCGCTTCCCCGACGAGCCGATCCCGGACTTCCCCGACTCGGCCACCGCCGCCCCGGCCGCCCCCGCCGCCCCGCCCGGCGACAACCGCGGCCCCGTCCTGGACGAGCCGACGCGCGCCCTCCTCGACCGCACCTTCCCGGGCCGCTCGGCCGAACTGCGGCGCATCGGCGAGCTGTTGGCGGAGCGCTCCGAGGTGCGGTCCCGCTTCGACGAGTACGGGCGGCTGGTGCGCGACCTGATCGCCGTGCACGAGGCGAGCACCGCCGCGCACTTCGCGGACGACACCGACCCGGGCGACCCCGCGATGCTCACCGACGACGTCGTCGAGGTCTGCGAGATGCTCACCGCCTCACTGGTCGACGCCGGTGTGCCGAACTTCCTCGGCGGGGTCCGAAAGCGGCTGTGGCACGGGGCGCGGGAGCTGCTGCGGCAGGCCAGTTACTACGGGATGAAGCGACGGGCGGGCGCCGTCGGCGAGTTGGGGCTCGGCCCGGCGATCGGGCTGCTCGCCCGCGAGTCGACGGCCCTGCGGGTCCATCTGATCGGGCACAGCTTCGGCGGCCGCCTGGTGTCGTACGCGCTGCGCGGGATGCCCGCCGACTGCCGCTGTGTGAAGTCGGTGACGCTGCTCGAAGGGGCCTTCTCCCACTACGCGTTCACGGCACGGCTGCCGCACGCCCCCTCCCGGCACGGCGCGCTGCACGGCATGCAGGGCCGCATCGACGGGCCGCTGGTCTCCTGCCACTCGCGCCACGACGACGCCCTCGGCAAGTTCTATCCGCTGGCGTCGAAGCTCGCCGGGGACTCCAGCAGCTTCCTCGGCCTGTGGGAGCGGTGGGGCGCCATCGGCTACGACGGGATCCGCGCGGTCGACGGGGCGCGCCGGATCACGCTGGGCGATCCGGTGCCGGGCGAGGGGTGCGTGAGCGTGGACGTCTCGTCGGTGGTGCGCAGGGGCGGCCCGCCCGCCGGAGCCCACAGCGACATCTGCCATGTCGAATTGGCTCGCACCGTGTTTGCCGGCGGGCGGATCCCCCTTGCCTGAACCTGCGGGCTGTGTGCGGCTGGTCGCGCGGTTCCCCGCGCCCCTGTGGGGTGCCTACCGGTGCTGCGGGAACTCCACCACCTGCTGGTAAGTCGGCCGGTTCTGCCACTGGATCGCGCGGTGCGTGATGCCGCCGAGGGCGCGGTGGATCACCGTGTCCGCGCACCACTGGTCGCCGGCCTTGCAGCTGTCGTCGCCGGGGTAGACCTCGGTGGCGGGCTCGGCGGCGGCCCGGCCGAGCGTGGCGAGCAGCCCGTCGCGGCAGGCGTCGAGCTTGCCGCCGCCGCAGTAGACGTCGGCAAGCTTGCCCTTGACGGGCTCGCCGAGGACGGTCCGCAGGTCCTTGTCGGCGTAGCTCCACCAGCCGTTCTGGAAGGCCGATCCGGCGTGCGCGCCGGTGGGCCCGTGGGCGGCCGCGGGCGACTCGTCGACGGGCAGCCGGGAGCCGAACGCGTCGTACAGCTCCTTGCCGAGGCCCGGCTTGAACTCGGCCTCGATCAGCAGCGGCCACCAGGCGTCCATGATGCGCACGGCGTCGGCGTGGGCGTAGGTCCTGGACCCGGCGGCCGTCTGGTTGCGCGGCGCTCCCGCCTTCTGCCATGCCTCCAACTGCTGGACGGCCCGGTCCAGTTGCGGGTCGCCGACGGGCTTGCTGCGCAGCACCTTCAGGAGCTCGGGCAGGACCTGTTCGCCGCGCAGGTCGGTGATCGCGGCCTCCGCCATGGCCCGGGTCAGCGAGGCCCGGGTGACGCCGCCCTCCCGGGTGAGCTTCTTGACGCGGCCGTCGAGGAGGTCGCCGCGGTGCACGGAGCCGAGGCCGAAGCCGGAGGTGCTGTAGTCGTTCGCCTGCTTGTTGTTCCAGGAGATGTAGTAGTCCTGGCCGACCGACTGCGGGTGCTCGGCGGGCGGGGTCTGCGCCGACGTGTTGTCCTTCGGGTCGAAGTCCTGCCATTCGTACGCCTGTTGGCCCTGGACCGGGAAGGTCGGGTCGACGTCGGCGGCCCGCCGCGGATTGGCGCCGCTGTTGTAGTAGGCGATGTCACGGGAGTCGGCGTAGAACCAGTTGAAGGCGTAGCTGATGTGCTGGGCGGCCTTCTGGAACGACGCGGCGTCCTGCACGTACGAGGGGTCGTTGAACATCTGGAAGCCGATGATCGAGTCGGCCTCGTGGCGGTAGGTGGAGCGCAGCGAGACATAGGCGACGGGCTTGCCGCCGACGGTCGCGCGGTGCGTCACGATGCCGTACTTGGTGCGGTGGACCTGCATCCGGTACGAGCCCGCTGCGGTGGAGTCGGCGAGCGTCGGCTTCCACGCGTTCTTGCGCTCCAGCTTCTCCATCGGGGTGCAACTGCCCCGGTACAGATAGCTCGTCGACTGCTTCGTGGGGGTGCCGCCGCCCGGTTCGCACAGCTCGAGGGCGTAGGTGTCGGTGATGTCCTGCCCGGCGGAGGTGGCCGACCAGGCGTAGTCCTGGCCGCGGCCGAGCTGGACGTACATGCCGACGCCCGCGAAGGAGACGCCGCGCGCGCTGATCCCGGGCCCCTGGAGCTCCTGCTGCATCAGCAGCTGGGGCGCGAAGTAGCCGGTCTGCGGGCCGAAGACGGCGACGGGGTGGCCGCTCGCCGTGTGCTTGCCGGAGACGAGCAGGGCGTTGGACATGCCCTTCTTGGCGCCGTCCTGGCGGAACAGGTCGCCGGGCAGCACGCCCTTGTCGTACATGCCCTGCAGCGGCTTGAGCTTCGCGGGCGCCTTGACCGGGTCCTTCTTCGCGGGCGTCTTCGCGCCGCCCTCCCGGTCGTAGACGAGCTGTTCGCGTTCGACGGAACCGGGGTCGGGCAGGGCCGCGCCGCGCGCCTTCTCGGGCTTGCCCGCGTACGGGAAGCTGGAGCCGTCGTGGACGGTCTGCACGGCCTCGGGGTCGTTGCGCTCGCGGAAGGACTCCCAGACCTCGGTGCCCTTCTCGACGCCGTACTTCTGCTGGGCGGAGAGCAGCGAGAGGGCGTTGTCGACCTCTCCCCCGCCGCCGTTGCCGAACAGGCCGCCGACGACGGAGGCCAGGGCGATCATGTCGGTGACCTTGAAGGGCTGGATCTCGCCGGCGTTGGTGACGGCGTCGATCTTGCCGGTGAGGACGTATTCGCCGGGGAAGTAGCGGCCGTTCTTCGACTGGACGCGGTAGGCGTTGAGCCCGTCCACGTACGCCTGGGCGTCCTCCATGGCCTGCCTGCCGCGCTCGCCGGAGGTCGACTTGATGGAGTCGATCTGCCGTTGCAGATCCTCCTCGGTGTACGGGGCCTGCGGCCAGAACTCCTGCTCCAGGCCCTGGTTGGCGAGGGCGCCGCCCGCGAAGGAGGTGAGCTCGCCGCGCCCGATGTGCCGGAACAGGTCGATGAGCCACATCCGGTCCTGCCCGGCGGCGAAGCCCGCCCCGAACTCGGTGCCATAGCGCGTCGTGCCCTTGATGTGCGGGATCCCGTACTTCTTGTCGCGGGTGATCGTCACGTCGTCGCGGGGCCTGGTGACGGAGGCGGCCTGGCCCTCGGGGACGCCGAAGGACGCGTCGTTGAAGAACTCGGTGAGTTTGGCGTCGGTGAGGGAGGGATAGCCGGAGGAGAGCGCGTCATAGGGGCCGACCTGGTCGTCGGCGTGGCCGGGCTGGGTGCCGAAGACCTTGTGGGCGAGGATCTCGGCGAGGGTCGCGCTGCCGTTGGCGCCCGGCGGCAGGATGTCGGCGCACTGGCCGACGCAGTAGTCGGAGTTCGCCGACGGCTCCGGTTCCGCCGCGCCCGCCCCGGACTGGGGCGTCAGAAGGGAGGCCCCGAGGGTGAGTGCCGCGGCCGCGGTGAGGGTTCTGAGCTTGACGATGCGTCGTCGCATGACTGCTCCTGTGACTGCTCCTGCGGATCCTGTGGAAGGACGGTGCGGCGGAGGTTACTTGCGAGTTGACGAAGCCGAAAGATGAACATGCGTCGCCTTTTCCGAATCACCACAACGTCGCAGGTGACGGGCACCGTCTCGGAGTTCTCATGGAACTCTCACGAAATCCGACGCCGGATCGGGAGCCGATTGGCGTGTCGATACGTCTACTCGGCAACGTCTGAGTTCGTTGACGGAGGTGCAGGGCGATGGCCGGATTCCGGAGTCTCGCGAGACAGGTGCGCGACGCACAGAGCGACCTGGCGCTGCGGCGGTACTCGCTGCGCAAGTGCCTCGAGCGGTTCGCTCCCTACGGCCACCGGGCGACCTGGGACCATCTGAGCTCCCGCGCGGGGTTCGACCCCGAGGACCGGTCGCCTGATCCGAGGCGGCTCGTGGCCGCGCTCGACGAGTTGGAGGCGGCGCGCGCGGTCTGGCTCTCGTACGAGGAGAGCTTCGCGGAGCGGCGCCGCAAGGAGAAGCACGACGGCCTGCGGCGGCCGGGCAGTTTCGACGACTGGCACCGCTGTACCTGGGGAGGTTTCGGGGTCGCCTGGTGCGACGACCCCGGTGTCCACCCGGCCGAGCCCCTCGCCGAAGTGCTGCGCCGCCTGATCACGGCACTGGAACGGGAGCCGGGCACGGCCTGCCCCGTCTGCGCGAGCAGCTCCCTGGTGTGGCGGCACGGGCTCGCGCACGAGCCGAGCGAGGGCCCGGTGTGCACGCACTGCGGCATCGTGGTGCCGGACCCGGTGCTCACCGAGGCGGCCGTCAGCCGGGCGCGGGCGCGCCCGATGCGCCCGCTGGTCTCGGCGTGAGCGTCAGGACGCCCTGATGGTGCAGGACTGTTCCGGCGTCCAGGAAGGTTCCGGTGTTCAGGAGTGTTCCGGCGTCATGGGGTGGCGACGTCGGTGTGGATGGCCAGTTTGAACTCGGCCAGCATGAGCGGCGCGGCGATCCTCACATCGCCCGCGCCGCGCGCCGAGATCTTGAGCCCGACCGGCGTCTGCGGATGCACGAACATCTGCCACGTGTACGAGCGGTACTGGCCGCCCCGGGTGGGCGCGATGTCGGTGGTGGCCGTCGAGTCGTAGCCGGTGGAGTGCGACAGCGGGTCGCGCACGAACCGCGACCGGTACTCGGTGGGCCTGCCGTCCGCCTCCCAGAAGACCAGCGCCGTCAGGGTGCCCCACCCGTCGTGGCTGGGCCAGATCAGACCGGAGCGGGCGTCCGGGAACTTCGACGGCGACGTGCCGCCGCGCGCCGGGTCGTGCATCTTCCACGGGTCGTACGACTCCTCGGCCGCGTCGTACGGGAAGCGGACCAGGTGGTACCCGTCGCTGTCGTACGTGATCTTCTGTCGTCCGGTGCGTGCGGCTTCCCACTTCAGTGAGCAGATGGCGAGTGACATCGGCGTCCCCCTGAGTCCCTGACGGGTGTTGGGTTCCCTGTGTTCTCCTGTACGCATGGTGCGATGGATCCAGCTCTGTGCGAACGGCCCCCGCGGTGCCGAGGACGGTGCGGCGGTGCCCCTGTCGCCCGGTGATCTCGGGCGGTCCGTGGCCGAGGCGGTCGAGGCCGGTGCGTGTGATGTGCACGTTCACCCCAAGTCCCCTTGTGGTCAAGACACCTTGGCGCCGCATGCGGTTGCGGAGACGCTCCAAGCGGTACGGGCGGTGACCACGGTGCCGGTCGGGGTCACGACGGGCGCGTGGGCCGAGGCGGACCCCGAGGAGCGGGTGGCGCGGGTGCGTTCCTGGACCGTCCTGCCCGACCACGCGTCGGTCAACTGGCACGAGCCGGGCGCGGAAGCCGTGGCCCGGGCGCTCCTGGAGCGGGGCGTCGGGGTGGAGGCGGGGCTGTGGTCGGGGACGGACGGGGCGGAGCTCTTCGCGCGATCGCCGTTGCGGGGGCGGGTGTTGCGGGTCCTCGCGGAGGTGATGGACCCCGACCCCGAGACGGCGACGGTCTCCGCCCGCGCCCTGCTCGCCGCGATCGGCCCGACCGAGGGCCGCCCCCTCCTGCTGCACGGCCAGGACGGCAGCGCCTGGCCGGTGCTCGACCTCGCCGCCCGCCTCGACCTGCGCACCCGGATCGGCCTGGAGGACACCCTGCTCCTGCCGGACGGGCAACCCGCCTCTTCCAACGCTCAGTTGGTGGCCGCGGGGCTCTCCCAGTACGGGTCGGCCCACCGCTCCTCATAGGGCAGCCCGAGCAGCCGCACCCGGGTGCACAGCCCCTCGTCCGCGCCCACGGCCCGCAACCGGTCCGGCCCGTGCGCGGCCAGCCATGCCTGCAGCTCGGCGACGGGCTCGGGCCGGAAGGAGAACTCCGGGGCGTCCGGATCCGGCCAGTACCACCAGGGAATGGTCAGGCCCGGCACATCACCGAGCAGATCCTGCATCCACATGTCGGCCGCCCGCAGGAGCAGCCTGTCGGCCCGCTCGCCCACCGGCTGCCGCGCCCAGCACTCCAGCAGGGGCGTGATGGTGCCGCCCATGTCGGCGCAGACCGCGAACACGTCGGCGATGTCGTACGGGGACGCGTCGTCCGCCAGGAACGCCGCCCACCAGGCGTCGATGAACCCCCGTATCGCGTCGGCCTGCTGGGGCGGCCAGTCCGGCCAGCCCACCCGCCCCAGCCCGTTGGCCCCGTACCCGAGCCCCTCGAACCGTCCGGCCACGAGGAACTCGGCGAACTGCGGGAGCAGCCTGCACAGCACGGCCGCGTGGTCGTCGAAGTGGTCGGGCACCTCGTGGAAGAACTGGACCAACAGGTCCTCGGGCAGGGCGACTTCGGGGACCCGGAGCAGGGCGATGTCCTCCTCGCCGTAGCAGTAGGTGCAGCCGCGCTCGTGCGGGACCGCGGTGAGACCGGCGAAGACGGAGCGGAGGCGGGCGAGGGAGGCACCGAGCACGGCGGATCCTGACGTGACTCCGGCGGCGGAAGCGGCCGAAGAGCGCGACGCTACCAGACACATTTTCGGTGGCCACCTCGATTCCCGGCCGGGACAGTGGTCGTGATGAAACACGCCACGTGAACCAGGAGCCGGAACCATGTCGACGCTGCGCGTCACCGCCGAAGTGCTGACCGTCCACGAGCACCCCAACGCCGACGCCCTCGAACTGGCCCAGGTCGGCCTCTACCGGGCCGTCGTCGCCAAGGGGACCTACCGCACCGGCGAGAGCGCCGTCTACATTCCCGAACAGGCCGTCCTGCCCGCGGAGTTGATCGAGGAGCTCGGACTCACGGGACGGCTCGCCGGCGGCAACCGCGACCGGGTGAAGGCCGTACGGCTGCGCGGCGAGCTCTCGCAGGGCATCGTCTGCCGCCCCCGCGCACTCGCCGACGTGGATCTGACCGCCGCGGCCGCCGCGGACACCGACTTCGCCGAACTCCTGGGCATCACCAAGTGGGTGCCGCCCGTGCCGCCCATGATGGACGGGGACGTCGAGGCCGCCCCCGATCTGCTGCCCTGGGTGGACATCGAGAACATCCAGCGGTACCCGAAGATCTTCGAGGACGGTGAGCCCGTCGTGCTCACCGAGAAGCTGCACGGGTCCGCCTGTCTGCTCACCTACTTCGCGGACGACGGGCGTGTGCAGGTCTCCTCGAAGGGGTTCGGCGCCAGGCGGCTCGCCCTGAAGGAGGATGCGCGCAATCTGTACTGGCGCGCGGTCACCGGGCACGGCGTCGCCGCCGCCGCGGCCCGGCTCGCCGACCGACTCGGCGCCCGCCGGGTCGGCGTCTTCGGCGAGGTGTACGGGGCGGGCGTGCAGGACCTGACCTACGGGGCCGACGGGCGCAGGGACACCCTCGGCTATGCCGTGTTCGACGTCAGCGCGGAGATCGACGGCACGGTGCACTGGCTCGACGCGCAGTCGCTGCTGGAGGGTGAACTGCCCCTCGTACCACGGCTGTACGAGGGTCCGTACGACGCCGGGCACGTGCTGGAGGTCGCCTCCGGGCGGGAGACCGTGTCCGGGGATGCCCTGCATGTGCGGGAAGGGGTCGTGATCCGGCCGGGCGTGGAGCGGTACAGCTCGGTGACCGGTGGGCGGGCCATCGCGAAGGCCGTCAGTCCCGCCTATCTGACGCGGAGGGGCGGGACCGAGTACGAGTGAGGCGGCTCCACTCGGCCCCCGCGCGGCCGGGCGCCGGACGGCGGACGGCGGCTACGTGGCCGTCCGGCGCTCGCCGAGCAGGCGCGAACCCGTCAGCTGCTCGCCGAACACGTCGTCCGGGTTCGACAGCACACAGGTCTCCAGGGAGAGGCAGCCGCAGCCGATGCAGTCGGTCAGATGGTCGCGCAGGCGGCCCAACTGCTTGATCCGCTCGTCGAGTTCCGTGCGCCACAGCTCCGAGAGGCGCGCCCAGTCCTCGCGGGTGGGGGTGCGCTCCTCGGGGAGCTCGTCGAGCGCCTCGCGGATCGTGGCGAGCGGGATGCCCACGCGCTGGGCGGCCCGCACGAAGGCGACCCGGCGCAGCGTGTCGCGGTGGAAGCGGCGCTGGTTGCCCGAGGTGCGGCGGCTGCTGATCAGGCCCTTGGACTCGTAGAAGTGCAGGGCGGAGACGGCGGCGCCGCTGCGCGCCGACAGCTGGCCGACGGTGAGTTCGTGGATCTTCTCTGGGATCTGGGGCACCCCTCGAACCCTAATGGCTGCTCCGTTGACATGGGTCGGGCCACCCCGCATGCTGAGCAAGCGCTTAGTACGCGTACGTCGCATACGTTGAGGAGGCCGGGAAACATGGCAGAGCCGAAGATCTTCGCGTCGCCCGAGGAGCTGCGCGCCGGGGTCGGCGAGCAGCTCGGGCACAGCGACTGGCTGGAGGTCGACCAGAAGCGGATCGACCTGTTCGCGGACGCCACGGGCGACCACCAGTGGATCCACGTCGACGCGGAGAAGGCGGCCGCGGGGCCCTTCGGCACGACCATCGCGCACGGCTATCTGACGCTGTCCCTGCTGCCCTCCCTGGTGCCGCAGGTGATGCGGGTCGAGGGCATGAAGATGGGCATCAACTACGGCACGAACAAGGTCCGTTTCCCCTCCCCCGTACCGGTCGGCTCACGGCTGCGCGCGAGCGCCGTGCTCACGGACGTGACGGCGACGAAGGACGGCGGAGTCCAGGTGACGGCGACCGTGACCGTCGAGCGCGAGGGCGGCGACAAGCCCGCGTGTGTGGCGGAGTCCGTCTCCCGCTACTACTTCTGAGCCCCCACCATCCGCAGCACGAGGTCGGCGTAGAGCGCGCCGACCTCGTCGGGCGTCCGGCGGCCCGCGGTGTTGAACCAGCGGGCCACGTCGATGCAGAGGGAGAGCACGGCGAGGGTCGTGCCGGGGACGTTCGGGACGTCGAACTCCCCTGCCCGCACGCCGTCGTTGATGATGTCGCGCACCGCGGCGTCCGACTGGCGGCGCAGCGCCACGATCTCCGTGCGGTGCTCCTCGCCGAGGGCGTCGAGCTCGTACTGGACCACGCGTGCGGTGGTGTGGTGGGCGGCGTGCCAGCCGACGAAGGAGCGCACGGCGGCCGCGAGGCGCTCGGCCGCGCTGCCCGGCGCGTCCGCCGCGGTCCGCAGGATGTCGAGGGCCTTGTCGTGGCCGATCCTGCTGATGCGGTGGAGCAGCTCTTCCTTCGTCTTGTAGTGGATGTAGAGGGCGGCCGGGCTCATCCCCGCGCGGCCCGCGATGTCCCGGGTCGTCGTCGCGTGGTAGCCGCGCTCGGCGAACGCCTCGACGGCGGCGACCAGCAGCCGCCGGGCCGCGTCCGGGGTGACCTCGGCCCACGGCTGGTCGTCGCCGTGGGTCTCCTCCGGCGCTGCTTCCATGTGCCCTGCTCCTTCTGCCGCCATCGGGACAGACACCATACACGGAAGCTGAGCAAGCGCTTAGGGGATGCCGGAGGGAACGGGTCAGGGGGTCTTGAAGGGGTCGTGGTCGGCGAGGATCTTCTCCAGGCGGGCCTGGTCGACCCGGCTGACGATCTGGTCGGCCTCCTGCCGGTCGCGGACCACCTTGGCGAGCGTGAACGCCGAGGTCGTCAGGTAGAGGACGGCGATGGCGAGGAAGGCACGGATCCACGCGCTGACGTCCAGCTGGTAGATGCCGATCGCCACCGCGGCGAGCGCGATGGCGAACGAGGCGATGGCCTGGCCGTAGTACGCGGTGGTGGTCTGCTGCTTGACGGGCGTCTCAGTCGTGGTGGTCACGACGGAGAGCATGGCCCCGAGGGCGGCCGGATTCATCCGCGCAGGTACTCAACTCCCGTACTCAGTCAGGTACTCAGAAGGCGGAGACCCCCGTCAGGGCGCGGCCGATGACGAGCTTCTGGATCTGGCTCGTGCCCTCGTACAGGGTCATCACGCGGGCGTCGCGCAGCAGCTTGCCGACCGGGTACTCGTCGATGTAGCCGTAGCCGCCGAAGACCTGGAGGGCGTTGTTGGCGGCGCGCACCGCGGCCTCCGAGGCGAAGAGCTTGGCCTTAGAGGACTCGGTCTGGAAGGGCAGCCCGCGGTCGATGAGGTCGGCCACGCGCCAGGTGAGCAGGCGGGCCGCGTCCAGGTCCACGGAGATGTCGCTGAGCAGCTCCTGGACGAGCTGGTGGTGGGCGATGCTCCTGCCGAACTGCTCGCGCTGCGTCGCGTACGTCACGGCGGCGTCGAGCGCGGCCCGGGCGATGCCGACGCAGCCCGCCGCCACCGACATCCGCCCCTTGGCGAGCGCGGACATGGCCACGGAGAAGCCCTTGCCCTCGGGCGCCAGCATCGCGCTCGCGGGCACCCGGACGTCCTCCAGGACCAGCTCGGCGGTGGCCTGGCCGCGCAGGCCGAGCTTGCCGTGGATGGTGCGCCGGGTCAGGCCCGGGGTGTCGGCCGGCACGAGGAAGGCGGAGACGCCCCGGTGGCCGGGGGCGTCGGTGGAGCGGGCGAAGAGCAGCACGACGTCGGCCCAGGTGCCGTTCGTGATGAACATCTTGGTGCCGTTGATGACGTAGTCGTCGCCGTCGCGCACGGCCCGCGTCGCCAGGTTGCCCGCGTCGGAGCCGGTGCCCGGCTCGGTGAGCCCGAAGCAGCCGACCAGCTCGCCCGCGGTGAGCCCGGGCAGCCACCGGCGCTTCTGCTCCTCGCTGCCCCAGGAGGCGATGGTCTTGGCGACCAGGCCGAGCGAGACGGAGACGATGCCGCGCACCGAGGAGTCGCCGCGGCCGAGCTCCTCCGTGACCAGGCAGTACGCGAGGTGGTCGCCGCCCGAGCCGCCGTACTCCTCGTCGATGGTGAGGCCGAGGAAGCCGACCTCGCCGAGCTTCTTCACGATCGACCGGTCGACGCTCTCGGCGCGGTCCCACTCGATGACGTGCGGGGCGATCTCGCGGTCCACGAAGTCCTTGGCGAGCCGGCGGACGGCGGTCTGCTCCTCGCTGAGCTCCAGGTTCATCGTGGGCACCCCTTCACGGATCGTGGCTCGTCGGCAGCGTCGGACGCCGTCCGTCGAGAGTTAAATTAGCACTGCTAGTTTCAGGCGGCAGCCCTACTATGTGCCGCATGGCCCGACCGCGCAAGCCCCTCCTCAGCCGAGACCGGATCGTGGACGCGGCGCGCGCCCTCGTGGACACGGAGGGGCTCGCGGCCGTCTCCACGCGCCGCCTCGCCGCCGAACTCGGCGTGAGCGGGCCGTCCCTCTACAACCACTTCCGCACCAAGGACCAGATCCTGGAGGCGGTGGCGGACTCGGTGAGCGCCCAGGTCGACCTGTCGATGTTCGAGCCCGGCGACGGGCGCGACTGGCGCACCGCGCTGCACGACTGGGCGGTCTCCTACCGCGACGCCCTCACCCGGCACCCCCACATCGTCCCGGTCCTCGCGCAGGGCCCGGGGCGCCGCCCGGCCGGACTCCGGCTCGCGGACGCGATGTTCGGGGCGATGGTCGACGCGGGCTGGCCCGCCGCGCAGGCCACCTCCATCGGCGCGCTGATGCGGTACTTCATCATGGGCTCCGCGCTGGGCTCCTTCGCCGGGGGCTTCGTGGACGACGAGACGGCATACGATCCCGCCGACTACCCCCACCTGGGCCAGGCCCATCTGCTCGCCGAGCGCCAGGAGTTGATCGACGAGCGCGCCTTCGAGACGGGGCTCACCGCGCTGCTCGACGGCCTCGCGGTGCAGTTCGAGCAGGTGCGCGTGCTCACGTAGATGTACGATGCATCCACCTTGCGGGGAAACATGGATGCAACACGGGGGTGGGCCGTGCGGTGCTCAACCGACGCCGGAGGCACGGCCTTTGGCGCCCAGGTCCTGCGCGGCCAGGCGCAGGTCGTCCTGCAGCCGAGCGCCGCGGCGGGCGCGGTGTTCTGCGTCGCGCTCTTCGCGGCCGGATGGCGGTACGGGCTCTACGCGCTCGGCGGGGCGGCCGTCGGCACCGCGACGGCGCGGCTGCTCGGGGCGCCGGACGACCGGGTGGGCCCGGGCCTCGAAGGGTTCAACTCCTGCCTCACCGCGCTGTGCTGCGCGGTGTTCCTCGGCGCCGGACATCCCTCGACGGCCCTGCTCGCGCTGGTGGGCTGCGCCGTCGTGACGGTCGTGACGGCCGCCGTGGGCCATCTCCTCGGGGCCTGGGGGCTGCCCTCGCTGACCCTCCCCTATTGTCTGCTCGCGAGCGTGCTCACGGTCGGGGCGCCGGGGTTCGAGCGGGTCTGGCACGGGGGCGCCGGGTCCGCCGCGCTCAGCGGGCCGGCGACGGGGCCCACGCATCTCCAACTCACCGATCTGGCCCGGGGGTTCTTCGCGGGCTTCGCGCAGATCTTCTTCATGCCGCAGTGGTACGTCGGCGCGATCCTGCTCGCCGGGCTCTTCGTGGCGAGCCGCCGGGCGGGGGCCGTGGCGTGCCTGGGGAGCGCCGTCGGGATCTGCTCCGCGTGGGCCCTCGGCGCGCCCGCGGAGCAGATCGCCGACGGGTCGATGGGATACAACTCGGTGCTGGTCGCGGTGGCGTTGTGCGGGGTGTTCCTGCCGGTGTCGGCGCCCGGTCTCGCGTACGCGGTGCTGGGCGCCGGGACCGCTGCGGTGGTCACGCCTGCGGTGGGGGCGCTCTTCGCTCCCGCGGGGGGACATGCCTTTACGTGGCCGTTCGTGCTGACCACGCTGGCGTTTCTGGCGGGGGCGCGGTCGTTCAAGCGGCTGTCGCACCCGTGACGTGGGGCGCCCGCGGCCTGAGGCGCCCTTCCCGGGGCTGCGCCCCTGGACCCCCGTCGGCCTGAACGGCCTCGTCCTCAAACGCCGGACGGGCTGCATACCGACGCCCCGAGGGGCCGGACCTAGAAGACCACCAGCGCCCGTCCCCCCTTCCCCGCCTCCATGTTCGCGAACGCCCCCGGGATGTCCTCCAGTTCGATCCGGTCCGTCACCAGCGCGCCCAGGTCCAGCCGGCCCGCCCGCACGTGCTCCGCGAGCACCGGCAGGTCCGCCGACGGGTCGGAGTTGCCGTAGACGCAGCCCGACAGGGTGCGGCCCCAGTGGAAGATCTCCAGGGCGTTGAACGTGACCTGCTGGTCCTTGCCGCCGATGCCGACCACCGTCGTGCGGCCGCCGCGGCGGGTCGACTCCCACGCCGTGCGGATGGTGACCGCGCGGCCCACGCACTCGACGGCGACGTCCACGCCCTCGCCGCCCGTCAGCTTGCGGATCTCCTTGGCCGTCGTGTCGGAGGCCACCACGTAGTCCGTGGCGCCCGCCGAGCGGGCCAGGTCCTCCTTCGCCGGGGAGACGTCGACCGCCACGATCCGCTCGGCGCCCGCGATCCGGGCCGCCTGGAGCGTGGCGAGGCCGACGCCGCCGACCCCGTACACCGCGACCGTCTCGCCCGCCCGTACGCGCGCCGCGTGGTGCACGGCGCCGTAGCCGGTGAGGACCGCGCAGCCGAGGAGGGCCGCGTCGGTGAGCGGGACGCCCTCGGGCAGCGGCAGGACGCAGTTGGCGGCGACGACCGTCTCCTCGGCGAACGCGGCGACGTTCAGGCCCGGGTGGAGGTCCGTGCCGTCCGTGGCGCGGCGGGCGTAGACGTTCGCCGCGCCGGTGAGGGCGTTGCCGCAGAGCCATACCTCGCCGCGTGCACAGGCAGGGCAACTGCCGCATGACGGGGCCCAGTTGAGGACGACCGGGTCGCCGGGGGCCATCGCCGTGACGCCCTCGCCGACCGAGACGACCGTGCCCGCGCCCTCGTGGCCGAGGACGGCGGGGACCGGGACCCGCATGGTGCCGTTGGTCAGGGACAGGTCGGAGTGGCAGACCCCGGCGGCGGCGAGACGGACCCGCGCCTGGCCCGGGCCCGGATCGGGCAGGTCGATCTCGGTGATCTCCAAGGGAGAGCCGACGGCGGGCAGGACTGCGGCGCGGACCACGTTCTCGTACTCCTTCTGTCGTGTCAGGAAGCGTGTCGGGAAGCCTGTCGGGGACAGGGGGCTCAGAACTGGAGGGACTTCGTCTGGAGGTACTCCGCCAGGCCGTGCGCGCCCAGCTCGCGGCCGACGCCCGACTGCTTGTAACCCCCGAACGGGGCCACGGGGTTGAAGCCGCCGCCGTTGATGTCGACCTGGCCGGTGTCCATCCGGCGGGCGAACGCCACCGCCTCCGCCTCGTCGGCCGCCCAGACCGCGCCCGCGAGCCCGTACACCGTGCCGTTGGCGATGCGCAGGGCGTCGGCCTCGTCCTCGTACTTGATGAGCGAGACGACCGGGCCGAAGATCTCCTCCTGCGCGATGGTCATCTCGGGCCGGACGTCGGCGAAGACGGTCGGCGAGACGAAGTAGCCCTGCTCGCGCGGGGATGCGGAGCCGCCCGCGACGACGCGGGCGCCCTCGGCGGTGCCCTGGTCGATGTAGCCGCGCACGCGCGTGTGCTGCTTGGCGTTGACGACGGGGCCGATGCGGTCGCCGTACTTGGCGGCGGCCGCCGCGGCGAGCTCCACCGCCTCGTCGTACTGGTCGGCGTGGACCAGCATGCGGGTCCAGGCGCTGCACGTCTGGCCGGAGTTGGACATCACGTTGGCCACGCCGACGTTCACCGCCTTGGCCAGGTCGGCGCTGGGCAGGATCACGTTCGCGGACTTGCCGCCGAGCTCCAGGGCGACGCGCTTGACGGCCGCGCCCGCGACCGCGCCGATCTGCCGGCCGACCGCCGTCGAGCCGGTGAAGGAGACCAGGTCGACGCCCGGGTGCTCGGCCACGGCCTGCCCGGCCACCGGCCCGAGGCCCGTGACGAGGTTGAACACCCCGGCGGGCACGCCCGCCTCGTGCGCGACCTCGGCGAAGAGCTGCGCGGTCAGCGGGGTGTCCTCGGCGGGCTTGAGGACGATGGTGCAGCCCGCGGCGAGGGCCGGCGCGACCTTGGCGACGATCTGGTGCAGCGGGTAGTTCCAGGGCGTGATGGCGCCGACGACGCCCACCGGCTCCGCGTACACCGTGGAGTTGCCGACCTTCTCCTCGAAGGAGTACGAGGCGGCGAGCTCCGCGTACGAACCGGCGACCAGGATCGGCACGCCCGCGTGCACCAGCTGCGAGAACGGCAGCGGCGCGCCCAGCTCGGCGGTGACGGTCTCGGCGATCTCGTCCTTGCGGGCGACGAGGTGGTCGCGCAGGGCGCCGAGGATCGCGGCGCGCTCCGCGGGCGGGGTCGCGGCCCAGCCGGGCAGCGCCGCGCGGGCGGCGCGCACGGCCTCGTCGACATCGGCGGCCGTGCCCGCCGGCACATGGCCGATGACCTGCTCGTCGACGGGGTTCACGACCGCGATCGTGTCCGTGCCCGCCGCGGGCCGCCAGGCGCCGCCGATGTACATCCCGTCGTGAGCCTTCATCACTGTCCTCTCGATAGTCGTCCGCCGCCCAAACTAGCGCCGATAGTTTTCTGGCACCAGGGCCCTTCTCCGCCGATGACCTTCCCTCCCGCACCCCCGCCATCCCTCCGGGGCAAGGTCACCGGCACGCTTCGGCCAACTCCCTTTCGTGCCGGGAGAGTTGCTGCTTCATGTCGTACGCATGTCAATACATCGACTCTCTTGATCTCTGCCCCCCGGCCCGGCCACGCTACTGATCGCGACGGGAGCGACACTCACCGCTCCCCCCCCATCTCTGAGGAGGATCCCTCTCCATGGCCGTGCTCCGCAGCAAGAAGGCCCTGATCGCCGCGGCGGTCTCCACCGCCGCCCTCGCCGGCGCCCTGACCGCCCTGCCCGCCCAGGCCGCCCCGGCGACAGGCACCGTGGTCGGCGCCGGGTCCGCCGACGCCGTACCGGGCAGCTACATCGTCACGCTCAAGAAGTCGCAAGGCATCAAGGCCGCCTCGAGCCAGGGCAAGGATCTGATAGCCGGGCACGGCGGGAAGGTCACCAGGACCTTCACGGCGGCTCTCAACGGCTATGCCGCCCAGCTGAGTTCGAAGGAGGCACAGAGACTCGCCGCCGACCCGGCCGTCGCCTCCGTCGAGCAGAACCAGCGCGTGCACGTCGACGCGACGCAGTCCAACGCCCCCTGGGGCCTGGACCGCATCGACCAGCCGAAGCTGCCGCTGAACAAGACCTACACCTACCCGGACAGCGCGGGCTCGGGCGTGACCGCGTACGTCATCGACACGGGGGTGCGCATCACCCACAAGGAGATCAGCGGCCACGCCGTCAACGGCTATGACTCCGTGGACGGCGACACCACCGCCCAGGACGGCAACGGCCACGGCACGCACGTCGCCACGACCATCGCGGGCAAGACCTACGGCGTCGCCAAGAAGGCGAAGGTCGTGGCCGTGCGCGTCCTGGACAACAACGGCTCCGGCACCACCGCCGGGGTCGTCGCGGGCATCGACTGGGTGACCAAGAACCACGCGGCGGGCGCCCCGGCCGTGGCCAACCTGTCGCTCGGCGGCTCCGCCTCCACCGCGCTCGACAACGCGGTGAAGAACTCCATCGCCGACGGCGTCACCTACGCGGTGGCGGCGGGCAACGAGGGCACCGACGCCAAGAGCTTCTCCCCCGCCCGGGTCGGTCCCGCCCTCACGGTCGGCGCCACCGACAACACCGACGCCAGGACGAGCTGGTCCAACTACGGTTCGGTCCTGGACGTCTTCGCTCCCGGCGCGAACATCACGGCGGGCTGGAACACCAGCGACACGGCCACCAACACCATCTCCGGTACGTCGATGGCCACTCCGCACGTGGCGGGAGCCGCCGCGGTCTACCTGGCGGGCCACAAGTCGGCCACGCCGGCGCAGGTCGCCACGGCCCTGAAGAACGGTGCCAGCTCGGGCGTCGTGAAGAGCCCGGGCACCGGCTCGCCGAACAAGCTGCTCAACATCGTCAAGTGACGCCCTTGCCAACACCCTTGCGCTGAGGGCTGGTTGAGTCGGTGGGCTCCCGGGGGTGGTCGCCGCCTCCGGGAGCCTCCGCGCCTGAGGGAGTCTCCGCCCGGCTCCGCCCCCGCACACCCAGCCCCGCCGCCACGAGCAGCAGCCCGCCCAGCATCACGAACGGCGCCGCCACCCCCGCGACCCCCGCGATCAGGCCCGCCGACGCGGGGGCGGCGACCTGGCCGAGGCGGTTGCCGGTCAGGCGCAGGGCGAGGGCGGTGGAGCGGGCCTCGGGCGGGGCCGCCTGCACCACCGTCGTCATCGACAGGGGCTGGCCGACGCCCAGGCAGAAGCCCAGCAGGACCAGCATCAGCCCCAGTGCCCACACCGGCACGGGAAGCGCGATCCCGGCGCAGAGGAGAGCGGCGAGCGCGCAGGTCACGACGATCAGCGCGCCCCGGCCCAGCAGGTTGATCAGCGGCGTCATCACGAGGCGGCACGCGATGGTCGCCCCCGCGCGCAGGCTCAGGAGCAGCCCGATCACGGACGGCGCGATGCCCCGGTGCTCGCCGACCACCGGCAGGTACGCGGTGAGGATGTCGGTGGCCGAGAGCACCGCGAGGCTGATGAAGATGCCCGCGGGCACCCCCCGGGCGCGCAGGATGCGGTGGACCGGGACCTTGCCGCCCTCGGGGCGGCGCGCCCCGCCCTCCGTACGGCGTTCGATGCGCCACAGCGAGGTGAAGGAGACCGCGGCGACGGCCGCCGACACGAGCAGGGCGAGGGCGCTGGTACGCGCCATGTCGCCGCCGATGAGGGCACCCGCCGCGATCGGTCCGACGAGCTGGCCGAGCGAGGCGCCGATGGTGAAGTGGCCGAAGTTGCGGTCCTGTTCGGCGGGGGCGGACTGGCGGGCCACGATCGACTGGGCGCCGATCACGAAGCAGAGGTGGCCGAGGCCCATCACCCCGCTCCACGCGGCCATCGCGGCGAGGGAGTCCGCGGTGCCGCTGAGGGCGCAGCCGCCAAAGATCAGGACCACGCCGACGGGCAGCAGGGGCGCGCACCTGCCGTGGTCGGTGCGGCGGCCGAGGGGGACGGCGGCGAACAGGGGCAGCAGCGCGTAGACGCCCGCGATGACGCCGACCGCCCGCTCGTCGGCGCCCAGGGCGAGGGCCCGGTAGGAGACGGCGGGCCGCGCCATCGACACCGCCCCCTGCGCGAAGCTGAAGGCGATGACGAGGCGGAGCAGCCAGCCCCTGCCACCGGGCCCTGCTGGAGCGGGAGTTGCCATGGGGATCAGATGATCCCGAAGAGCAGGCCCGCGCAGAGGATCACGAGCGAGGTGAGCGCGGCCCACTTCACGGTGAACTTGGTGTGGTCGCCGAACTCGACCTTCGCCATGCCGACGAGGACGTAGACGGCGGGCACCAGCGGGCTGGACATGTGCAGCGGCTGGCCGACGAGGGAGGCCCGGGCGATCTCCAGAGAGGAGACGCCGTGCGCCTGGCCCGCCTCGGCGAGGACCGGCAGGACGCCGAAGTAGAAGCCGTCGTTCGACATGAAGTACGTGAGCGGGATGGACAGGACGCCGGTGACGATGGCCATGTGCGGGCCCATCGAGTTCGGCACGACGTCGACGAGCCACTTGGCCATGTGGTCGACCATGCCGGTGCCCTGGAGGACGCCGGTGAAGACGGCGGCGGCGAAGACCATGCCGGAGACGTTCAGGACGTTGTCGGCGTGCGCGGCGATGCGCTCCTTCTGCTCCTTCATCTGCGGGAAGTTGACCGTGAGGGCCAGGGCCGCGCCGAGGATGAAGAGGACCGGGATGGGCAGCCACTCCATGATCATCGCGGTGAGCAGGGAGACCGTGAGGAGGGCGTTGAACCAGTAGAGCCTGGGGCGCAGCGTGGCGCGGTCCGGGTCGAGGCCCTGGAAGCCCTCGTCGTCGTCCTCGGCGTCCGCGTCGGCGCCCGGACCGGCGCCTGCTGTGGCCTTGTTCGTACGGCCGGTGGCCTCGTTCGTACGGCCGTCGCCGCTGCCCGCGCCGACGAGGACCTTCTCGCCGGAGGCCACGGTCTCGGTGGCGGGAGTCTCCAGGACCTCGTCGATGGAGAGGTAGCCGAGGCGCTTGCGCTCGCGGCGGCCGAGGACGTACGCGAGGGCGAAGACGCCGACCAGGCCGACGGCGAGCGCCGGGATCATCGGCACGAAGATGTCGCTGGCGTCGAGCTTGAGCGCGGTGGCGGCGCGGGCCGTGGGGCCGCCCCAGGGAAGGGTGTTCATGACGCCGTTGGCGGTGGCGGCCACACCGGTCATCACGATGAGGCTCATCTTGAGGCGCTTGTACAGGGGGTACATCGCCGAGACCGTGATCATGAAGGTGGTGGAGCCGTCGCCGTCGAGGGAGACGATCGCGGCGAGGACCGCGGTGCCGACGACGATCCGGACCGGGTCGGCCTTCGCGAAGCGCAGGATGCCGCGCACGATCGGGTCGAAGAGGCCGACGTCGATCATCACGCCGAAGTAGACGATCGCGAACATCAGCATCGCGGCGGTCGGCGCGAGATCGCCGATGCCCGCGATGACGTAGTCGCCGAGCTTGGCTCCCTTGCCCACCAGGACGCAGAAGAGAGCGGGGATGAGCACGAGCGCCGCGATCGGCGACACCTTCTTCATCATGATCAGCACCAGGAAGGTGGCGATCATGACGAATCCGAGGATCGTCAGCATGAGGGGGTTCCTATCGTTCGCCCTTGAACTGCCGCCCGGGGGTGGCGGTCAGCGAGACGTTAGGGCCCGTTCATCGGCGTTAACAAGATGTTGACGTGCGAGCAATAAGCGCAAAACTCCTGGTCAACGGCGTACGGCGAGGTGCGCCCCGCTGAGCTGAAGCCTCAGGGCGCGACGGCCGTGAGCTCCACCGGGAAGCCGTTGAGCACCGCCGTCCCGGAGAGCGGGTCGAGGAGCGTGCCGTCGAGCAGCTGGTTGACATTGGCCCCGGGGTCGGCGGCGGCGACGCCGAGGCGGGTGCCGGGCCGGTCGTGGCCCCAGCCGTGCGGCAGGCTCACCACGCCGGGGCGGACGGCGTCGGTCACCTCCACGGGGACGTCGATCTCGCCGCCCGCGGCCTTCACACGCGCGCGGCGCCCGTGCGCGAGCCCGAGGCGGGCGGCGTCGTCGGGGTGGACGTGCACGGTGCAGCGGTTGGTGCCGCCGATCAGCTCGGGGATGTTGTGCATCCAGCTGTTGTTGGACCGCAGATGGCGGCGGCCGACCAGGACGAGGGCCGCGGGCACCTCGTCGACCGCGCGCGCGAGGCGCCGCAGGTCGTCGGTGAGCTCGGGCGGAAGGAGCTCGACGCGGCCGCTGCGGGTCCTGAGGACCTCGCCGAGGCGCGGCTGCAGCGGGCCGAGGTCGATCCCGTGGGGGTGGGCGAGGAGCCGCTCCAGGCTGAGCCCGTCCGCCCGTGCGCCGAAGCCGTCCCCGTACGGGCCGAGGCGCAGCATCAGGTCGAGGCGCCGCTCGGGCCCGCTCTCGCCGGTGAGCCGGGCGGCGAGTTCCTTGGGGTCGCGGCCGTGCAGCGGGGAGTGCGGGGCGGCGACGGCCTTGCCGAGGGCGCCGTCGATCACCATGGCGTCGACGGCGGCGGGGTCGGCGCCGTGCATGCCGCTGGCGGCGAGGACGAGCCGGGCGAGGATCTCCGTCTCCGGCATGCGCCCCTCCTCCAGGGGGACGGCGGCGCGGGTGTAGCGGACCTGGTTGCGCACGGCGAGGGCGTTGAAGGCGAAGTCGTGGTGGGCGCTCTGGGCGGGCGGCGGCGGGGGCAGCACGACGTGGGCGTGGCGCGAGGTCTCGTTCAGATAGGGGTCGACGGCGACCATGAAGCCGAGGGACTCCAGGGCCGCATCGAGGCGGTTGCCGTCGGGGGCGGAGAGGACCGGGTTGGCGGCGACGGCGACGAGGCCGCGGATCGGGCCAGGACCGTCCGCAGGCTCTGCACCCGGGGTGTCGATCTCCTCGGCGAGCGCGGCGAGCGGCAGTTCGCCCTTGGCCTCCGGGTGGCCGCTGACCCGGCTGGCCCAGCGGCCGAGGGCGAAGCCCTTGCCGGGTCCGGGAGTTCGGGGTGCGGGGGCGGTGGCGGCGAGCGGGAAGAGGGCGCCGCCCGGCCGGTCGAGGTTGCCGGTGAGGATGTTCAGGACGTCGACGAGCCAGCTGGTGAGGGTGCCGAAGGTGACGGTGCTGGAACCGACGCGGCCGTACACCGCCGCCGTAGGGGCGGCTGCCAGGTCGTGGGCGAGGGTGCGGATGGTGTCGGCCGGCACGTCGCAGGCGGCGGCGACGGCTTCGGGGGTGAAGTGGCGTACGGCCGCGCGGAGTTCGTCGAGGCCCGTCACCCGGTCCGCGAGGGCGCCGAGCCGGGTGAGCCCGTCCGCGAACAGGACCTGGGCCATGGCGGCGAGCAGCAGGGCGTCGGTGCCGGGGCGGATCGCGAGGTGGGTGTCGGCGAGCTTCGCGGTGCGGGTGCGGCGCGGGTCGACGACGGTGAGGGTGCCGCCGCGGGCGCGCAGGGCCTTGAGCCTGCCGGGGAAGTCGGGGGCGGTGCACAGACTGCCGTTGGAGTCCAGGGGGTTGGCGCCGATGAGCAGGAGGTGGCCGGTGCGGTCGAGGTCCGGTACGGGGATGGCGAAGGCGTCGCCGAAGAGGAGCCCGCTGGAGACGTGCTTGGGCATCTGGTCGACGGTGCTGGCCGTGAACACGCTGCGGCTGCCGAGGGCGCGCAGCAGCAGCGGGACGTAGAGGCCGCCCGCCATGGTGTGCACGTTCGGGTTGCCGAGGACCACGCCGACCGCGTTCGGGCCGTGCCGCTCGATGAGGGGGCGCAGCCCGGCGGCGACGGCGTCGAACGCCTCGTCCCAGCTTGCCTCTTGGAGTCGCCCGTCCCGGCGCACGAGCGGCGTGCGCAGCCGGTCCGGGTCGGCGTCGGCCGCCCCGAACGAGGCGCCCTTGGGGCAGATGAAGCCCCGGCTGAACACATCGTCCGCGTCCCCGCGCGCGCCGGTCACCCGGGAGCCCTCGACGGTGAGGGTGAGGCCGCAGGTGGCCTCGCAGAGTGGGCAGATGCGCAGGGCGGTGCGGGGCATGGGCCCTCCCGGGGCGACGGCTTCGGCACGCGTGGGCGCTCAGCATACTGGCCGGTATGTGCCTGTCCCAGGGGTCGGGCGGTGCGGCTATCCGAGCGTGCGCGCGAGATACGCGTGCAGCAGCGCCCTGGCCTCCTCGATCAGGTCGGGGCGGCCCGACTCGTCGGTGCGGAAGGCCAGTTGGAGGACGGCGTCGACGGCCTCCACGCCGACGAGGAGGGTGCGGCGCAGCGTCGCGTCCACGGGGCGGCCGAGGTGGCCGCCGAGCAGGGCGGCGAGGCGGTCGGCGACGTGCGAGTTGGCGTCGGGCATGTCCTCGGGGACCGAGGGGATGCCGAAGTCGACCAGGCCGAAGCCGGGCACGGTCCGCTTCATGGCGAGGTACTCGTCGAAGGCGGCGTCCACGGCGCCGCGCCAGTCGCCGGCCGGTACGTCGGCCATGCGCGCGGTGATCCGCTGCGCGTACCGGTCGAGGTTGCGGTGCGCGAGCGCGTCCGCCATCGCGCGCTTGTTGCCGAAGAAGCGGTAGACGGAGCCGATGGGCACGTCGGCGCGCTGGGCCACGGCCCGGGTGCTCAGGCCCTCGTAGCCGACCTCGTCCAGGAGGGCGGCGCAGGCGTCGAGGATCCGGGCGAGCCGGTCGGCGCTGCGCTGCTGGATCGGGGCGCGGCGCAGGGCGGCGGCGGGCAGCGCGTCCGGGGCGGGGTGGGTCGTGGAGCTCTGGGCGTCGTCGCGGTGGGGCATCACCCGGAGAGTAGAGCACCGTTCACATTCTTGTGATCCCTCTTGCGGACGGAATCCGCGAATCCTACGGTGAGACATAGGAATCAAACAGAATCCTGGACGAGGCAGCCGAGGAGCGACCATGAGCGGGGATCAGACAGTGAGCACCGATCAGAGCCGGAAGACCGCGGCAGCCCTGGAATACCTCTCCGGATTCGGCAACGAGCACGGCTCGGAGGCCGTTCCCGGCGCCCTGCCGCACGGCCGCAACTCCCCCCAGCGCGCGCCCCTCGGCCTGTACGCGGAGCAGCTGAGCGGCAGCGCCTTCACCGAGCCCCGGGCGTACAACCGCCGCTCGTGGCTGTACCGGATCCGCCCCTCCGCGGCCCACCCGAAGTTCGAGCGGACCGACAACGGCGCGATCCGCACGGCCCCCTTCACCGAGTCCGTGCCCGACCCCAACCGGCTGCGCTGGAACCCGCTCCCGGAGCCCGCGCCCGGCACGGACTGGCTGGCGGGCCTGTGGACGCTCGGCGGCAACGGCGACGCGACGCAGCGCACCGGCATGGCCGTGCACCTCTACCACGCCAACTCCCCCATGACGGACCGGGTGTTCAGCGACGCGGACGGCGAGCTGCTCATCGTGCCCGAGCGCGGCGGCCTGCTGCTCCGCACCGAACTGGGCCTGCTCGCCGTCGAGCCGAGCCAGGTGGCGCTGATCCCGCGCGGCGTCCGCTTCCGCGTGGAGCTCCTGGACGAGAGCGCGCGCGGGTACGTGTGCGAGAACTACGGCGCCCCGTTCCAGCTCCCCGACCTCGGCCCGATCGGCGCCAACGGCCTGGCCAACGCACGGGACTTCAAGGCGCCGGTGGCCGCGTACGAGGAGACCGAGGGCCCCGTCGAGGTGGTCAACAAGTTCTGCGGCAACCTCTGGCGGGCGACCTACGACCACTCGCCGCTCGATGTCGTCGCCTGGCACGGCAACCACGTCCCGTACGTGTACGACCTGCGCCGCTTCAACGTCATCGGCAGCATCTCGTACGACCACCCGGACCCGTCGATCTTCACGGTGCTCACCTCGCCCTCCGACACCCCGGGCCTCGCGGGCGTCGACTTCGTCGTGTTCGCGCCGCGCTGGCTGGTGGGCGAGGACACCTTCCGGCCGCCGTACTTCCACCGGAACGTGATGAGCGAGTACATGGGCCTGATCGAGGGCGCCTACGACGCGAAGGCGGAGGGCTTCGTGCCGGGCGGCGGCTCGCTGCACAACATGATGTCGGCGCACGGCCCGGACCGGGACACCTTCGAGAAGGCGAGCGCCGCCGAGCTGCGGCCGCAGAAGATCGACGACGGCCTTGCCTTCATGTTCGAGACGCGCTGGCCGGTCACCGCCACCGAGCAGGCGGCCGGAGCGGACCATCTGCAGCGTGGGTACGACGATGTGTGGGAAGGTCTCCAGCGTCATTTCCGGCCGTAACAGGCCACACTCTGGCCCCAACCGGCCGGAATCAGGCCGCTTTCAGGTGGCGAGACAGAGCAACTCGGAGCAGTCGTGACCGCTTTCGCCCCGGACTCGATCGTCCTGAACCGCAAGCTGCCGCTGTGGTACCAGGTGTCGCAGTCGCTGCGCGCGTCCATCCTGGGCCGCGCGGCGGACGCCCCGCTGCGCCTGCCCACCGAGGAGCAGCTGGCGGGGCACTACGGGGTGAGCGTGCTCACCATGCGCCAGGCCCTCAAGGAGCTGGAGGACGAGGGCCTGATCAGCAGACACCGGCGGCGTGGCACCTTCATCGAACCGGGCGCCCGGCGGGGCACCCCGGTCCGCCTGCTGGGCTCGGTCGACGCGATCGTGGCCCAGCAGTCGGGCATGAAGACCGAGCTGCTCGACCACGGCCGCACCCCGGTGCCCGCCGACATCGCCGAGCACTTCCCGGACGTCCCGGAGGTGGCCTCGTACCACCGGCTGCGCCGCGACGCGGAGACCGGCGAGCCGACCAACCACGCCCGCAACCACATACGCCCCGACCTCGCCGACCGCATCGACCTGGACGACCTGGTGCGCTGGCCGATGACCAAGGTCCTGCGCGACGTCGTGGGCGTCCGCATCAGCCGCATCACCGACACCGTCGAGGCCCGCCTCGCGGACCCGGAGACCGCCCGGCTCCTCGACGTGCCGCTGCTGAGCCCGATCCTGCACTACACGGGCATCACCTACGACGAGGAGGGCCGCGCCCTGGACGTGGCCCTCATCCACTACCGCGGCGACCGCTTCTCGTTCACGGTCACGCTCGACGCCACCTGAGGCCCACGTCGTACGATGCCGACCGTGACGCACGACGAAGCGCCGCCGCTGGCGGACCTCATGCCGTGGTCGGTCGCACCGCTGCGGCCGGGCCGGGGGTGGCCGATGGCGCCGGACACCGCATCCCTGAAGGCCCGTTGGGACGCGTTCGTACGGGCCGACGCGGACGGCCGCGCCGCGCTCCTGCGCCCCACCCGCGCCCGCACCCCGCACACGGCGGTCGCCCAGCTCCCGGGCCACGCCGCCGGCACCGGCCCGCTCGCCGAGGCGTCGGGCCCCTGCCCCGAGCCGGTGCGGATCGCGCACGGCCCCTTCGACGAACAGTTCCTGATACCGGACCACCGCCTCATCGACGTGGCCCGCCCCGAGTTGTGGCGGGTCGCCGACGCGGCACAGCTCTTCCTCACCGAGCAGGGACACGTGCCCGGGGCCGCCGGTCCCGCCCTGCTGGCCTCCGGCGTCCTGCCCGACGGCCGGTCCCCCGCGGGCCGCCCCGGCCGCGTCCGCCCGCTGTTCCGCCGCCCCGGCGGCCACGAACCCAACGTCGCCCCGGGCCTGTTGGCACACCTGTCCGCCACGTACGGCGTGGCGGTGGGCGCGGTGGACCTGCTGGCCTGGACGCTCGCGGCGGGCCGCGGGTCGGCCGCCGGGTGCCTCGTCCCGCTCCCCGGGGACGCCGAACTGTGGTCACGCGGGCTCGAGTTGGGACGGTCGCTGCTGCGGCTGCACGTGCGCGGCGACGGCGAGCGCCCCAAGCTCCCCGGCGGCCGCCGCCCCTACGTCCGCGCCCCGCTGCCCGCACGCCCCACCGAGCTGCGCTACGACCCGGACGAGGAGGCCCTGTACGTGGGCGAGGAGGGCAGGATCTCCCCGGTGCCCCGCGCCGCCTGGGACTTCGAGGTGAGCGGGGTGCGGGTCCTGGAGCTGTGGTTCACGCGCCGGACCGAGGCGGCCGAGCCCGGCACCCTGGAGGCGATCCGCCCGAAGGCGTGGCCCCAGGAGTGGACGTCGGCGCTCCTGGAGCTCATCACGGTGCTGGCCCTCGTCGCGGAACTGGATCCGGACCGCGAGGAGTTGGGCAAGGCACTGGAGGACTCACGGCTGCCCGCCGAAGAGCTGCGCCGGGCGGGCGTGCTGCCCGTGCCCGCCGCGGCCCGGCGCCCCGCCTCCGTGCTCGACCACCACGAGGAGGGCCCCGGCGGCCAGTTCGCCCTGATCTGAGCCCTTCGGTACCGGGCCCGCTACTCCGCCCCGACCCCGGTGTTCTGGCAGGCGTGCAGCAGCCACCGCCCGTCGTCCTGCTTGGTCATGACGTAGAGCGGCGCACCCTCCGAGTCGCCCTCGATCGAGTGGTAGACCTGGCGGACCTTCACGGCGGCCACGTCGGGGCGGAGGAACTCGATGTGCGCCACGTCGTACGTGACCTCCCCGTCCCAGTTCGCGGCGTGCAGCACGGCGCGGGTGAACTCGGCGACGGCGTCGAAGCCGATCAACACCTTGCCGTGGGCCGTCGTCCACAGAGCGTCGGGGTGGAAGAGCCCAAGGAACCCCTCGGCGTCCTTGGCGCGCTGGGTGCGCTCGACGGTGGCGACGACGTCTTCGATGGCCTTGATGTCCGCGGCCGTGGCGGTTTCGGTGTTCATGCCGATGATCCTCCGACCTCAAGTCCGCTTGAGGTCAAGGGCGTTCATCAAGGGCGTTCAGCAAGGGGGCTCACCAAGGGCGCTCTCAAGGCACGAACGAATCCAGCGTCCGCCCCAGCGCCCGCTCGAAGACCGCCTCCAGGTCGATCGGCCCGGCGTCCTCCTGGAACGCCGCCGCGAGCCGCGGATACCGCCCGCTGGCCACCTGCGCCCCCAAGTAGGCGCTGCGCACCGCGTGTTCCTGCTCCTCGCTCCACGGCAGCGAGCGGGTCCGCTCCGCGGTGGCCAGCTCGTTGGCGACGTACGTCGTCACCACACTGGTCACGGAGGCGATGAGCTCCAGCTTCGCGCCGTAGGGCAGCTCCAGCGGGTCCAGGCAGGCCAGACAGTGCTCCAGGTAGCGCAGCGCGTTGGGGCTGAAGCCGTAGGCCGGGGACATCAGGCGGGGCAGCCACGGGTGCCGGTGCATCAGGGCCCGCGCCTGCCGGGCGAGGCCGAGCACGTCGGCGCGCCAGTCCCCGGAGGGCTCCTCGTACACGTACTCCGCGCTGACCTCGTCGACCATCAGCTCGTACAGGTCTTCCTTGCGCGGCACGTAGTTGTACAGCGACATCGTGCCCATGCCGAGCGCGCCCGCGACCTTGCGCATCGAGACCGCGTCGACGCCCTCCGCGTCGGCGACGCGCACGGCCGCGGCCGCGATGTCGGCCCTGCTGTGCGCGGGTCTCGGGCCACGGCCCGTGCGCTCGGGGCGCGCCCAGATCACTTCCGGTTCGGCCGCTCGGCCCGCCATGGATCATCACCTCGCGCACCATCCTAGTTACGTACACCGTACGTAGTGCGTTACGGTGGGGCCATGACTTCTACGTACGCTGTACTTAGTGAAGGTCTGGAGAAGCGCTTCGGCTCCGGCGACAAGGCCGTGCACGCCCTGCGCGGGTTCGATCTCGCCGTGCCCGAGGGCACCGTGTGCGGGCTGCTCGGGCAGAACGGCGCGGGCAAGACGACGGCGGTACGCCTGCTGACGACCCTGCTGAAGCCGGACGGCGGGACGGCGCGCGTCGCCGGGCACGACGTCGCCACGCAGCCGCAGGCCGTGCGCCGCAACATCGGCGTCACGGGCCAGTACGCGTCGGTCGACGGCGACCTCACGGGCCGCGAGAACCTGCACCTGTTCGGGCGGCTGCTGCGGGCGCCGCGCGGGCGGGCCGACGAGCTCCTGGAGCGGTTCGACCTCACCGGCGCCGCCGACCGTCCCGCGCGCACCTACTCCGGCGGCATGCGGCGCCGCCTCGACCTCGCCTCCAGCCTCATCACCCGGCCCGCCGTCCTCTTCCTCGACGAACCGACCACCGGCCTCGACCCGCACAGCAGGAACGGCATCTGGGAGGCGGTGCGCGAGCTGGCCCGCGAGGGCAGCACCGTGCTCCTGACCACGCAGTACCTGGAGGAGGCCGACCGGCTCGCCGACGACGTCGTCCTCATCGACCACGGCCGCGCCGCCCACCACGGCACGCCCGCCGAACTCAAGGCGCAGATCGGCAGCTACGCGGAGGTCGTCGTCACCGAGGACGCCGGGGAGCGCGCGCTGCACGCGGCGGCCATGGTCCTCGACCGGCTCACCGGGGCCCGGCCCGACGTCGACCCGGAGCGGCGGACCGCCGGCGCCGTCTGCCTCGACCCGCAGCTGACGCTGCCCCGCCTGGTCCGCGAACTCGACGCGTCCGGCGTGCCGCTGGCCGACGCGAGTCTGCGCCCGCCCACCCTCGACGAGGTGTTCCTGCGCCTCACCGTCACCCCGAGCCCCACGGAGGCCGCCGCATGAGCACCGCGATCCTGTACGACGCCTCGGCCGTCCTCGGCCGCCACCTCCAGCGCGTCCGGCACGCCCCGGCGATCCTGGTCATGACGCAGACGATGCCGATCGTGTTCCTGCTGTTCTTCGGGTACGTCTTCGGCGGCGCCCTCGCCATGCCGGGCTCCGACTACCGGGCCTACCTGGTGCCGGGCATGCTCGTCGCGACGGCCGCGAACGGCATCATGACCGGGATGTTCACGGCCGCCCAGGACTCGCACCGCGGCGTCATGGACCGCTTCCGCACCCTGCCGATGAGCCGCTCCGCGGTGCCTCTCGGACAGGCGGCCGCCGATCTGCTGACCACCGCGGTCGGGCTGATCCCGCTGGCGCTCGTGGGCCTGGCGATGGGCTGGCGGATCGACGGCGGGGTCGGGGGCGCCCTGGGGGCCTTCGGGCTGCTGCTCCTGCTCCGCTTCGCCACGACCTGGCTGGGCATCCTGCTGGGGCTCGCCTCGGAGAGCGAGGAGGCGGCGGGGCAGTTGGGCAGCGCCACGTTCATGCTGCCGCTGCTGTCGAACGCGTACATCCCTACGGACGGGATGCCGGGGTGGGTGCGGACGGTCGCCGAGTGGAATCCGATCAGTGCCGTCGCCACGGCGGCGCGGGACCTGTTCGGCAACGCCCCGGTGCCGCACGACGCGGCGTGGCCGGTGGCGCACCCGGTGGCCGGTTCGCTCGCCTGGTGCGCGGTGCTCCTCGCGCTGTGCGTGCCACTGGCCGTCCGCCGGTACGGCGGCGGGGGTCGGTGACGCCGCGCGCGTGGCGAGCCGGTGAGCTACGCGCGTAACGCGGGGCCAACTCCCTTGCGGGAAGGTCGGTTTCAGGGGGGAACGGGGACGGACGCCCTGGCCGGTTCAGGCCGGCAGGAAGGCGCCCGCGCCCGGAACTAGCGGCTCCCGAAGAGGGAGCGGCGCAGCCTCCGCAGGGGAGCGAAGAGGGAGACCCGACGCACTCGGGCCCGCCGACCACCGCGGTCGTGCGCCACGTCCCGCGAGGTGAGCTCACGCATCAGCAGCGTCGCCTCGTGGGACTCACGCTGCGGGACGGCGGGGCCGCCCAGCACCGAGAGATGGCGGTCGAGGCGCGAACTGGTCGCACCGCTCCCGCACGTGATCGCAGGGACCCTCGCCCTGCTGCGCACCGTTATCTGTTCCATGTCACTCCCCACCCGTACGAGGGCACCCGGCCCAGGGCAGGTTAACCCTATCGCCCCACCCTGACACTCGTGTATCCCGGTCGACTGATTCACCTCCTTCATAAGGAGGTTGACGATTACTCTCCGAATCCGACTGATTCCAGGGCGAGTTGGACAAGAGGGGCAGTAGTGGGCCTCTTCGAGCCCCCGGCGGGCTCGGTGGTGACGGCGAGTGAGCTCGACGCGGGGCCGAGGCGCTCGGCGACGACGGGCGTGGCGCCCGCCAGCAGGCCCTGGGAGCGCGGCGCCGACCCCTCCCGCATCTCCCAGAGTTGGTGGACGCGGCCGTGCGGTGCGTCACCGAGTCCCGTGACGCTCACCACGGCCTGCCCCTGGGACGGGGAGGCGACCACGTTCATGCCGCGCCCCTTCGCGTCCCGTTCCCCGGTCGCCGTGGCGTCGGGCGCGGCCAGGACGTGGGCGATCTCACGTGCGGTGGTCCGCTCCTGGTCGAGGCGGTGGTCGGCGCGGGCGAGCCGGACGCCGAGGAGGACGCCGGCGGCGAGGATCAGGGCCGCGCCGGTCGCGGCGAGCGGCACGAGCACGGCGCGGGTCCGCGCACGGGTGGGCGGCACCGGAGTGCGGGCCCGCGCGGGCTCCTGTTCCGTCAGGCGCACGGAGGCGAGGACCCGCTCACGCAGTTCCGGGGGCGGCGCGGCGGCGGCCGCGCGCGCCAGGCGCACCGTGTCGCCCGCGAGCTCCCGCACCTCCTCCGGGCAGGTCGCGCAGCGCGGCAGATGACGCTCGAAGCGGCGCAGTTCCCGCGGGGTGAGCGCGTCCAGGGCGTACGGCACGGCGAGCGAGTGCACACCCCGCCGGGCCGCCGCGTCCCGCCGTGCGGCGTCGTCCAGGTGGGGCGCTCCCCCGCCCCAGGGCCACTTCACGCCGCCTCCCCCAGGCAGTCGCGCAGCCGGCGCAGCCCCTCCCGCATCCGGGTCTTGACGGTGCCGAGCGGCACGGACAGGCGCCGGGCCACCTCCCGGTACGTGTAGCCGTCGTAGTAGGCGAGCGTCACGGCCTGGTGCTGGAGGGCGGTCAGCCGCTCCATGCAACGGCGCACCCACTCGCGCTCCATGGCCTCCTCCACCTCCTCGGCGACCTGGTCGAAGGCGGGCATGTCGGCCCGCCGGGCCACCCGCTGCTCGCGCTCCCCCGCGGCGCGCACGCTGCGCACGCGGTCGACGGCTCTGCGGTGGGCCAGCGTGAGGATCCACGACTGGGCGCTGCCGCGCGCGGGGTCGAAGCGGGCGGCGGAGCGCCACAGTTCGAGCAGGACCTCCTGCACGACCTCCTCCGACTGGGCGGAGTCGCGCAGCACCCTGCGCACGAGTCCGTACACCGGACCGGCCACCAGGCCGTACAGCTCTTCGAACGCCTTCTGGTCACCGCGGGCGACCAGGGGCAGCAGCTCATCGGCGTCCACCGTTCCCCCTTCCGTATCTCTCCATACGTCTCCATGGGGGGCCTGGCTCGGGCTCATTGTGGGGGCGGCGCGCGGCAGGGGGAAGCCCGGCGGAGGGTCCGGAGAGACCTGAGAAATACGTACGCGGAACACCAAACCGCCGGAGCGGCCGCGCCGAATGGCTTCCGTCAGGCGGTCGCCGCGAGCGCGCGCGGCCGCGACCACGGATCCACTCAGAGAAAGCGACGGACGCGATGACAGCAATCGCCAGGAGCTCGGCGGGCCGACGGGGCCTCGCCGCGCTCATCTGTGGCGCGCTGGCAGCCGGGGGGCTCGCAGCCGCCGGAGTCAGTGCGCTCCAGCCAGGGGCGGCGGGCGCCTCCAGCCACCGGGAGGCCCCGCTGATCTCGGGGCAGCCCCAGTACGACAACACGGACGTGTACGCGTTCGTCAGCCCCGACAAGCCGGACACCACGACGCTCGTGGCCAACTGGATCCCCTTCGAGGAGCCCGCGGGCGGCCCGAACTTCTACCTGTTCCCCGAGGACGCCCAGTACGACGTGCACATCGACAGCGACGGGGACGGGCAGGGCGACCTGCTCTACCGCTGGACCTTCGAGACCCAGCGCAAGAGCGGCGACACCTTCCTGTCCAACACGGGCCCGGTGACGAGCCTCGACGACCCCGACCTGAACGTGACGCAGACGTACGACATCGACCTGCTGCGCCTGAAGGACCAGAAGGTCGTCTCCACCAAGAAGATGGCCGACAACCTGCCCGTCGCGCCGTCGAACGTCGGCAAGGCGTCGATGCCCGACTACAAGAAGCTGCGCGACCAGGCGGTGCGCACGGTCGACGGCGGCGGCACGTCGTACGTGGGCCAGGCCGACGACCCGTTCTTCCTGGACCTGCGGGTCTTCGACCTGCTGTACGGGGGTGATCTCTCGGAGGTCGGCCGGGACACGCTCAAGGGCTACAACGTGAACACGGTGGCCCTGCAGGTGCCGACCGCCCAGCTACGGCAGTCCGCGGACCAGCCGGTCGTCGGGGTCTGGTCGACGACACAGCGCAAGAACGCCAAGGGCGACTGGACGCAGGTGTCGCGGCTCGGCAGCCCGCTCGTCAACGAGGTCGTGGTGCCGCTCAAGGACAAGGACAAGTTCAACGCGTCCGCGCCGTGGAACGACGCCCAGTTCCTGAAGTACGTGCAGAAGCCCGAGCTGGCCCAGCTCCTGCAGAAGATCTACAAGATCAAGGCACCGGCCGAGCCCCGCAAGGACCTGGTCTCGGTCTTCCTGACCGGCGTCAAGGGCCTCAACCAGCCGCCGAACGTCCGCCCCGCGGAGGCCCTGCGCCTCAACACGTCGATCAAGCCCACGAGTTCGCCCAAGCGGCTCGGGGTGCTCGACGGCGACAACGCGGGCTTCCCGAACGGGCGGCGGCTCGCGGACGACGTCGTGGACATCGAACTGCAGGCCGTCGCGGGTGAACTCGTCGGTTCCAAGAACGACTTGGGCGACGCGGTGAACGTGAACGACCAGCCCTTCGGCACCACCTTCCCGTACGTGGCGCTGCCCACGTCGGGCTCGCGCGGCCCGCTGGCGAAGGGGGGCCAGAGCGGCTCGAACCGGGACGCCCTCAACGGCGGTGCGGTGCCGCAGAGCCCCTCCGGCTCCGACGACTCGACGGACACCGTCCTGATCGCGTCCGCCGCGGCGGGCGCCGCCGGGGTGCTCCTGGTGGGACTCGCCCTGGTGTGGTGGCGGACCCGGCGCAGGGAGACCAGCTGATGCGGCGCTCCCTCGGGCGGACCGCGGTGGCCGCCGCGGCCCTGGCGCTCGCCCTGACCGGGGGCGCGGTCGTGCTCGGCGGTACGCACGAGGCGGGGCGGTCACCGATGGTGGCCGCCCCGGCCCCGCCGCCGGGCGAGCTGCGCTCCGGCGACCTCGACCGCGGCATCCCGGCCCTCCAGGCCCATCTGCGCGCCCAGCCACGGGACTTCGCGTCCTGGGCGACGCTCGGCACGGCCTATGTCGAGCAGGCCCGCACCCACGGCGACCCGTCCCGCTACCGGGCGGCCGCCCGCGCCCTGGACCGGTCCCTGTCCGTGCGCCCCGGCAACGACGCGGCGCTCGCGGGCCGCGCCGCACTCGCCGCCGCCCGGCACGACTTCAAGGGCGCCCTGCGCCACGCGGACCGCGCCCTCGCCGTGAACCCGTACGGCGAGCGGGCGCTGTCCTCGCGCGTGGACGCCCTCGTGGAACTCGGCCGCTACCGGGAGGCGGCCCGCGCGGCGGACCTCGCCGACCAACGGCGGCCCGGCATCCCGGTGTTCACCCGGTACGCGTACGTGGCGGAGCTGCGCGGCGACACGGCGACCGCCCGTCGCGTCCTCGACCGCGCGCTGGCCTCGGCGACGGCGCCGGGCGACGTGGCGTACGTGGCGACGGCGCTCGGCCAACTGGCGTGGCGCCAGGGCGCGTACGAGACGGCCCAGCGGCACTGCGGCCACGCGCTCCGGGCCCAGGCGGCCCACCTCCCGGCGCTGGAGTGCCGGGCACGCGCGCGTGCGGGACGCGGCGACACGGCCGGGGCGCTCCGCGACCTGCGCGAGGTCGTGGCCCGCTATCCGCTGCCCGGCCCGCTGGTGGAACTCGGCGAACTCTACGAAGCGAAGGGCGACATGCGGCAGGCACGGACCCAGTACGGCCTCGTGAACACCTGGCTGCGGCTGGCCCGCGCGGGCGGCGTCAACGCCGACCTGGACACGGCCCTCGCCGCCACCGACCACGGCGACAGGAAGGCCGCCCTGCGCGCGGCCCGCGCCGAGTGGTCCCGCCGCCACACGGTCCACACCGCGGACGCCCTGGCCTGGGCGCTGCACGCGTCGGGGCGCGACGACCAGGCCCTGGGACACGCCCGTCGGGCCACGGCGACGGGCTTCAAGGAGGCGTCGTTCTGGTACCACCGCGGCATGATCGAGCGCGGCGCGGGCGAGAAGAGCGCGGCCCGTCGCTCCCTGAGGACGGCGCTGGACCTCAACCCGGCGTTCTCGCCCACGGGTTCGCGTGCCGCGCGCGCGGCGCTGCGGGATCTGGGGGACGGGGGGAGCGCGTCATGAGGCTCGGACGGACGGGGCGACGAGGACACGCGGGGGCACCGGGCCTGCTGCGAGCCGGGCGCCGAGGGCACGGGGATGCACTCCCGGGCCCGGGCCTCGGGCAGGACCCGCTGGCGGGTTCGGCCTTCCGGCAAGACGCGCTGCCGGGACCGGCCCTCCGGCAAGACGCGCCACCAGGCCCAGCCCGCCTGCAGGGCACGCTGCCGGGACCGGCCTTCGGGCAGGACCCGCCGCCAGAGACCACCCCCCGGCACGACCCGCCGCCGCTCGCGGTGCAGGAGCCACACCCACCGGTCCCGGCCGGCGCCCCGGCACACCCTTCGCCGGGTGGCCGGGCCCGTGGGCCCCGGCGCCCGCGCCGCATCGCCCCGCGTCGCGTCGCCCTGCGCTGCCTCGCCGTCCTCGCGGCCGCCGCCGCGCTCCTCGCCCTCCCCGGGCCCGCGGCTTCCGCCCACCCCCTCGGGAACTTCACCGTGAACCGGTACGACGGGCTCGTCGTCGCCCCGGACCAGGTGCGGGTCGACCACGTGGAGGATCTCGCGGAGGTCCCGGCCACCCAGGCGAAGTCCCGTATCGAGGCGATGGGGTTGAGCGGGTGGGGACGGGAGCGGTGCCGGGACGCGGCCCGTGACAGCCGGGTCAGCGTCGGAGGCGACGCTGTGCGGCTCGGCGTCGTGTCGGCACGCGCGCGCGTGCTGCCCGGGCAGGCCGGGCTCGACACCGTCCGGGTGGAGTGCGCGCTGCGCGCCCCGCTCACCCACCAGGGCAGGGCCGAGGTCCGGTTCCGGGCCGCGGGCCGGCCGGGGCCCGGCTGGCGGGAGATCACCGCGCGCGGCGACCGCATGACGCTCAAGGGCGCCGACGCGCCCGCCGAGTCCGTCTCACGGCGCCTCACCCGGTACCCGAAGCCGCTGCTCTCCTCCCCGCCCACCGCCACCGCCGCCGTCCTGCGCGCCGTGCCCGGCGGCCCCGCCCTCGCCGAGGAGCGGCCCGCGGCGCCTCCCGTGACCTCCGCGCTCCCCCGGGGCGCGGACCGCTGGACGCAGGCCCTCACCTCGCTCGTCGCCCGCCGCGACCTCACGCCCGCGTTCGCCGCGCTCGCCCTCGGCACCGCCCTGGTGCTCGGCGCGCTGCACGCGCTCGCGCCGGGACACGGCAAGACGCTGATGGCCGCGGCCGCCGCCGCCCGTGGGCGCGCCTCGTTCCGCGACGTGCTGCCGCTCGCCGCCTCGGTGACCGTGACCCACACGCTGGGCGTGGTCGCCCTCGGGCTCCTCATCGCCGGCGGCTCCGCGGCCGCGCCCTCGGTGATCGCCTGGCTCGGCGTCACCAGTGGCGTGCTCGTCGCGGGCGCGGGGGCGATGCTGCTGCGCCGCGCCTGGCGCAGAAGGAACAGCAGTCACGGCCACAGTCACGGCCACCGCGGTCACCGCAGTCACGGCCACGCGCACGAGCACGGCCACACCCACGACCACCTGCACCAGCACCAGCACCAGCACCAGCACGACCACCACACGCCGCCCACCATCCGCGGCGCCCTCTTCCTCGGCTTCGCCGGAGGGCTCGTGCCCAGCCCCTCCGCCGTCGTCGTGCTCGTCGGCGCCGCCGCGCTCGGCGAGGCGTGGTTCGGGGTGCTGCTCGTCCTCGCGTACGGGATGGGGCTCGCCGTCACGCTCACCGCGGCCGGGTTCCTCGTCGTCCGCGTGGGCGCGCTCGCCGGGCGGCGGACGGCGGGGCGGCGCGGCCTCGGTGGTGTGCGCCGAGTCGCACACCGATTCGTGCCCCTGGGCTCCGCCTGCGTCGTCCTCGCCCTTGGGTGTGGATTGGCGCTCAAGGGGGCGGCAACGGCGCTCGGTTGAGGTAATTTTGTCGAGAATCGCCTAGGGCCTGATCCGCACGGCGGGCCCCAGCTGGGCACGGCTTCCGAGGGGGCGCCCGTGAGCGACGACGAGCGTGTGATCGCAGGGCGCTACCGCCTCACGTCCCCGCTCGGCGAGGGCGGCATGGGCACGGTGTGGCGGGCGCGCGACGACGTACTGGGGCGCGAGGTCGCCGTCAAGGAGGTGCGCGCCCCCGCCGGGCTCCCGGCCCCCGACGTGGACCGGCTCTACGCCCGCCTGGAGCGCGAGGCGTGGGCCGCCGCCCGTATCCCGCACCGCAATGTGGTGACCGTCTACGACGTGGCGAGCGAGGACGGCCGCCCCTGGATCGTGATGGAGCTCGTCCGCGGGCTCTCGCTCTCCGAAGTCCTCGAGGCCGAGGGGCCGATGCCCCCGCAGCGCGCCGCGCACATCGGCGCCGAGGTCCTCGCCGCTCTGCGCGCCGCCCACGAGGCGGGGGTCCTGCACCGCGACGTGAAGCCGGGCAACGTCCTGCTCGCCAACGACGGCCGCGTCGTCCTCACCGACTTCGGCATCGCCATGGTCGAGGGCAGCTCGGCCCTGACGATGACGGGCGAGGTCGTCGGCTCGCCCGAATTCCTCGCCCCGGAGCGGGCGTTGGGACAGCGGCCGGGGCCCGCCTCCGACCTGTGGTCCCTGGGGGTGCTCCTGTACGCGGCGGTGGAGGGCAACTCGCCGTTCCGGCAGGACACCCCGCTGAGCACGCTGCGCGCGGTCGTCGACGAGGAGCTGCCCCCGCCGCGCCACGCGGGCCCGCTCACCTCGGTCGTCGAGGGGCTGCTCCGCAAGGACCCGGCCGAGCGCAGCTCAGCGTCGGACGCCGAGCGCGATCTGCGCCTGGTGGCCGCGGGCGGCTCCCCGCGCGCGGAGCCGCCCCCGGCCTCCTACCAGCCGACGGTCACCGCGCCGTTCCGGCCCGCCCCGGAGTCGGCCACTCCGGCGACCCCCATGGGGGCCACGGCCCCGTCCGGCACCCCGCTCCCCTCCTCCGGCACCACGACCACCACCACAACCGGCCGCTCCCGTCGCTCTGTTGTGGCCCTCGTCGTCGGCCTCGTCGCCCTCGTGCTGGCCCTGGGCGGCATCACGTACGCCCTGGTCGACAAGGACAACGGCGGGGGCGGCAGCAGCGGGGGCAGCACGGGCGGGGACACGGGCGGCAGCGGCGGCGGCTCCGGCGGCAAGAGCGGCGGGAACAACAGCGGCGGGTCCACCGGGGGCAACGGCGGGTCCACGAACGGCGGTTCGGGCGGCGACAGCGGGAGTGGGAGCGGCGGCAATGGTGGAAGCGGGGGAAACAGCGGCAGCGGTGGCAGTGGGGGGAGCGGGGGTTCCACCACCAAGCCGCCCCAGTCCGTGAAGGTCCACGTCTCGGGCGCGCACACCCAGTACTCGGGTGCCTGCCCGCCCGTCGCCGGTCAAGCACCCGCCTTCACCGCGACGTTCACGGTGGGCCGCGTGCCCACCACCGTCGAGTACCGCTGGGTCACCGCCTCGGGCGAGCCCAGCGACCCGGGCTGGAAGAGCCTCTCCTTCCCGTCGGGCGGCGGGAAGACGAAGCAGGTCAATCATGTCGAGCTGAACTACGACGAGGGCGGCGGGACGTACGAGAACTCGATCAGCGTCGAGGTCCGCTCGCCCGTGCAGGCGACGTCCAACTCCGTCTCCTATGCGGTCACATGTGAGACGGAGACCCCGACGGGCGGGGCCTCCACCTCTCCTTACGACGTCACGCAGCCGAGCGGCTAGGCGGCCGAGGTGAACGCGGGCAGATAGCCACCGGACTGTCCGGCGGCCGTGGGGTGGTAGGACTCACTGATGTTGGTCCACTCCAGGCTGTGCAGCCAGGAGTTGCCGGAGCAGATCTCGTGGCCGGTGAACTCGTCGGTCACGGAGGAGAAGGTGAAGCCGTGGTCGGCCGCGCGCTTGGCCGTCGCGGCGTTGAGGTAGTCCGCGGCGCCGTTGATCGCGGTGCGCTTCTTGTCCGAGAGCCCGACGGAACAGCTGCCGCCGATCTTGTAGAAGCGGGGGTAGCCGAGGACGACGACATGGGCCGAGGGGGCCTTGTCGTGGATGGCGGTGTACGTCTTGTCGAGATTGCCGGGGAGCGTCGAGTCGACGTACCTCTTGGCCTCGTCGATGCGGGCGAGGCAGCTGCTGTCGGAGCCGAGGACGCAGTCCTGCATGACGTCCGCGAAGCCCGCGTCGTTGCCGCCGACGGAGATGGAGACAAGCCCGGTACCGGAGCCCAGTGGCCCGAGCTGGTTCGCCACCACATCACCCGTACGTGCACCCGAGCAGGCCGTGAAGGAGAAGCTCGCGGGTGAGTGCGCCGCCGCCCACAGGGCGGGGTACGCCTTCGTGCTGCGCTTGCAGTTGCCACTTCCGCTGTCGTAGCTGCCGGACCCGACACCGGAGGAGTAGGAGTCGCCGAGTGCCACATACCCGGTGGCGGCGGCCTGTTGGCCACTCTCGTCGGCTGCGTGTGCCGCCGCGGCCCCGGTCAGGGCGAAGGCGACGGAGAGGAGGAGTGAGGAAGCGTATGCCGTAATTCGGGACAATCTCATGGAACCTCCCTTAGCAGGATTTCTGCCTCAACCGTGGTAGCACGCCCCTTACCTCGCCGGTAGTGTCCATGCCAACAATTTCGGGTGACAACTGCCGGGCGGCTGAGGTGAGTTGAGGAACGTCCTGTCATGACTCTTCCCCGCCCGAGGCACCTCGGCCGCGGTCGCAGGCGGCCGACTTCCCCGTCTTGACGGGTCCCCGGGGACTGCGCGACATTGAAGCCCGGCATCCGGCGCTTCGGGGGGCAAAGTCGCCAATGCAGACGTTAGGGATCAAGTCGTTGTCATCAGACACCGGGGAGAGCGGCAGACAGGGCCGCGGCCAGGGCCGTCACCAAGATGTGCTGCCGCTGCTCGCGGGCGTGGCCGTCGCCGTCGGAGCGGTCGGCGCGATGCTCGCGCTCACGGACATCACCTCGCCCCTGCGCGCCCCCTTCGTGCTCTTCTTCCTGCTCGCCGCTCCCGGCGCCGCGATCGGCGCCTGCCTGGAGGGACTTGACCCCTGGGGCCGTGCCGTGGCCGCCGTGTCCGGCGCCGTCGCGGTCGATCTGCTGACCGCGCAGGCACTGCTCGCGCTGCACACGTGGTCGGTGCGCGGCGGCGTCGTCATCGTCGGCCTGCTCTCCGCGCTCATCCACCTGCTGACACTCATGCGGCGGCTGCGTCGCCGTACGGCGAGAAGGCGGACATCCTGACGTGGACATCACCGTGCACCGCCCCGGCGAACTCACCGAAGCCGACCGTCTCTCCTGGACGGCGCTCCAGTCGAAGGCCCATCTGAACGGCCTTCCGGAGCTGGCGAATCCGTTCCTCTCCCCTGAGTTCACGCTCGCGATGGGGCAGGTGCGGCGGGGCGTGCGGATCGCGGTGCTGCGCGAGGACGGGGAACCCGCGGCGTTCTTCCCGTTCCAGAGATCCACCACCGGCGTGGGCCGGGCCATCGGCCTGGGCGTGTCCGACTGCCAGGGCCTGGTGCACCGGCCCGGCTTCACCTGGGACGCCCGGGAGCTCCTGCGGGCCTGCGGGCTCGCGGTGTGGGAGTTCGACCACCTCGTGGAGGGCCAGGCCCCGTTCGCGGCCGGCGCCTCCGGCAGCTACCCGTCCCCCGTCATGGACCTCGACCAGGGGTACGAGGCGTATCTGGCCCAACTGCGGGAGCAGTCACCGAAGTTCACCCGCACGACGCTCGCCAAGCAGCGCAAGCTCGGCCGCGACCACGGCGAGGTGCGCTATGTGCACGACGAGCGGGACCCGGAGCGGCTGCGCACGCTGATGGCGTGGAAGTCCGCGCAGTACCGGCGCACCGGCCGCAGCGACCGCTTCGCACACGAGTGGATCACCCGCCTCGTGCAGCGGCTCTTCCACACCAGGACCGCCCCGTTCGCGGGCGTCCTCTCCGTCCTCTACGCCGGTGACGTGCCGGTCGCCGCGCACTTCGGCCTCCGCTCCGAGCGGATCCTCGCGTGCTGGTTCCCGGCGTACGACCCGGCGTTCTCGAAGTACTCCCCCGGTCTGATCCTGCATCTGCGCATGGCCGAGGCGGCCGCCGCCGACGGCATCGCCTACCTGGACCTCGGCCGGGGCGTGAAGGAATACAAGGACTCCCTGAAGACGCGCGAACTCGCCGTGTCCGAGGGGTGGGTGGCGCTGCGTCACCCGGTGGCGATCGGGCACAGGGCGCGGCGCGCCCCGGTCCGGGCGCTGCGCAACACCGTGCTGGCCCGGCCGGAATTCTTTGATCCGGCCGACCGGCTGCTTAAACGGCTGGGAAGGATCCGTTCAAGAAACCGGGAATAGCGCAGTCCGCACACAACAGGGAAGAATGGCCAAATCAACAAAAAAGCGGGACCACGTTCCAGGTCTTGCCATACGGTCTCAATCATCAATACCGTCGTACATCCACCCGCATCGGTCCATCGGCAACGGTCTAGGGGGAGGGCTCAAGACCACGAGGGATCCGGGGCGGGGCGCGGTAGGGGGGTGCCGTGCCCGGCGATGCGCCTGTGCCGGGTCGCGTGCCGCGGTCGGCGGGGTCCGCTTCCATGGGGCTCACGCCAGCCAAGCCAGCTCAATTGGCCTGCTCGGAACTCCCATTCGGAGATCAATTCCGTCGTGGAGATCAATTTCGTGATGGCTGAGTGAGAACCCCCTCTTTCGAACCGGACAGACATCCGGACCGCCCGGGGGCGGGCGGTCCACCGGACGAGAGGGACAGACTCAATGACTTCTTTTGTGCGCCCGGTCGAGCCGGGGCAAGATCCCTTGATCGAGCCGTCAGCAGGCACCGCGAGCACGCGGACGTACCGGCCGGTCTCCTCGCACCTCGCGATAGCACCGCCGGTGAGCGTCGTGATACCGGCCATGAACGAGGCGGAGAACCTCCCGTACGTCTTCAAGACGCTGCCCGAGTGGATCCATGAAGTCGTCCTGGTGGACGGCAATTCGACCGATGACACGGTGGCGGTCGCGCGCGAGCTGTGGCCGGACGTGAAGGTCGTGCGCCAGCTCGGCAAGGGCAAGGGGGACGCCCTGATCACGGGCTTCAACGCCTGCACCGGCGACATCATCGTGATGGTCGACGCGGACGGCTCGGCCGACGGCCACGAGATCGTCAGCTATGTCTCCGCCCTGGTCTCGGGCGCCGACTTCGCCAAGGGCTCCCGCTTCGCCAACGGCGGCGGCACGGACGACATGACGCCGGTCCGCAAGCTCGGCAACTGGGCGCTGTGCACGGTGGTCAACGCCAAGTTCGGCGCCCGCTACACGGACCTGTGCTACGGCTACAACGCCTTCTGGCGGCAGTGCCTCGACAAGATCGAACTGGACTGCACGGGCTTCGAGGTCGAGACGCTGATGAACATCCGCGTCGTCAAGGCCGGGCTGCGGGTCCAGGAGATTCCGAGCCACGAGTATCTGCGCATCCACGGCGTGAGCAATCTGCGGGCCGTGCGCGACGGCATCCGCGTCCTCAGGGTGATCCTCAGCGAGCGCTCGGGCCGTCGCGAGCGGCGCAGGCTCGCCCGTGCCGTGGCGGTGTCCGCGGGTCAGGGAGAGGCGTCTTGACCGGAAGCTGCCGGATCTCGGTAATCATCTGCGTGTACACCGAGGAGCGCTGGGAGGACATCCTCGCGGCGGTCTCCTCGGTGCGCGCCCAGTCCCTCGCGGCCCTCGAGACGCTGCTCGTGGTGGATCACAACGCCTCTCTCCTGGACCGCCTCACGCGGGAGTACAAGGAGACGGACGGGGTGCGGGTGCTCGCCAACGCGGGCCCCCGCGGCCTGTCCGCGGGCCGCAACACCGGCATCACGGCCGCCGCGGGCGAGATCCTCGCGTTCCTCGACGACGACGCCGTCGCCGAGCGGGACTGGCTGCGCCACTTCGCCGCCGGGTACGCCGACCCCCGGGTCATGGCGGTCGGCGGGCGCACCATGCCGGTGTGGGAGTCGCGGCGCCGCCCGGACTGGTTCCCGGCGGAGTTCGACTGGGTGGTGGGCTGCACGTACAAGGGCCTGCCCGAGGGCAGGGTGCGGGTCCGCAACGTCCTGGGCGGCAACGCCTCGTTCCGCCGCACCGCCTTCGAGGCGGCGGGCGGATTCGCCACGGGCATCGGGCGCGACGGCGACAAGCGCCCGCTCGGCTGCGAGGAGACGGAGCTGTGCATCCGCCTCACCCGGGCCAGACCGGACGCGATCCTGCTGATCGACGACCGCGCCGTGATCCACCACCGGGTCCCGGCGGCCCGCGAGCGCTTTGGCTACTTCCGCACCCGGGCCTACGCGGAGGGCCTCTCCAAGGCCCTGGTGGCCCGAAGTGTCGGCGCCGACAAGGGACTTGAGTCGGAGCGCCGGTACGCGACCCGCGTGCTGCCCGCCGGGGTGGCGCGCGGCCTGCGGGACGCGCTGCTCGGCCGCAGGGGCGGCGCGGGGCGCGCGGGCGCGATCGTGACGGGAGTGGTGACGGCGGCCGGGGGGTACGTAGTCGGGAGCGTCCGCGCGCGCGGGTCCGGAGCCGCATTCCGGATCCCGCCGACCGTCGAACAGGGCGCGGACGGCGGGGCCGCGGGCTCGCACGAGCAGACGGGGCCCACGCCCGGTACGACGGCTCTGGGGGGAGGCGAGGCGGCATGAGCGGGCCCGTGCCCATCCTCATGTACCACTCCGTGTCCCGGCGGCCGACGCCGTCGACCAAGGCCCTCTCGGTGTCCCCGGAGGCGTTCGCCGAGCAGATGGAGACGCTGTGCGAGCGCGGTTTCACGCCGCTGTCCACGGCCCAACTGGGCGCCGCCTGGCGCTCGGGCGGCGCGCTGCCGGTCCGGCCCGTCCTGATCACCTTCGACGACGGCTACGAGGGAGTGCACCGGCACGCCCTGCCGGTGCTCGCCAAGTACGGCTTCGCGGCGACCCTGTTCGTCTCCACGGGCTGGCTGCGCGGCGCGTACGACACCGGCGGCGGCCTCGATCTGATGCTGGACTGGGACCAGGTGCGCGAACTGGCCGCGCAGGGCGTGGAGATCGGCGGCCACAGCCACACCCACCCCGAGCTGGACCAGCTGCCGCAGGACGACCTCTGGTTCGAGCTGCTGCGCTGCCGGGAGATCGTCGCCGCCGAACTCGGCACCGCGCCACGGTCGTTCGCCTACCCCTACGGCTACTCCAGCCGCCGGGTGCGCGGCGCCGTGCGGGCGGCGGGCTTCGCGCAGTCGCTCGCCGTCGGCAACGGCCTGGCGCGGCGCGCGCAGGGCCCGTACGCCCTGCGCCGGGTGACGGTCCGCCGCACCACCGGGGCCGCGGAGTTCGCGCACCTGATCGAGGGGCACGCGATCGCCCGCACCTTCGCCAGGGACCGTGCCCTCACCAAGGGGTACGCCGTGGTCCGCAGAGCCCGACAGCTCCGCCGAAAGGCCGACAGCTCCCGTGTCTGACACGACCACCGCCCAGGAGTCCGCGACCACCACGACCGAGCCCGGGCCCCCGGCCGGCCGCAGGCTGCGGCTGCCCGGGCTCGGGCGCGGGCCATGGGGCGGCAAGAACAGCAAGGACGGCAAGAAGCGCATGAGTCCGGGCGGCGCCGGCGGCGGCAACCAGCTCTTCCGCAACGCCTATGCACTCATGCTCAACACCGGCATCTCCGGTGTGCTCGGCGTCGGCTTCTGGCTGGCCGCCGCCCGCTACTACTCGGACTCGGCGGTCGGCCAGGGCTCGGCGGCGATCGCGGCGATGAAGTTCCTCGCGGGGCTCACCGCCGTGACCCTGACGGGCGCCCTGGCCCGCTTCATCCCGGTCGCCGGGCGGTACACGGGGCGGCTCATCTTCCGTACGTACGCGGGGAGTTCGGCCGCCGTCGCGTTCGCCGCGCTCGTCTTCCTGCTCACGCTCGACTGGTGGGGGCCCTCGTACCGCTTCCTGCACGGCCCGGTGCACGGGATCGGCTTCATCGCGGCCGTCGTGGCCTGGTCGCTGCTGACCCTCCAGGACGGCGTCCTGACGGGGCTGCGCAGCGCGCTGTGGGTACCGGTCGGCAACACGGTGTTCTCCACGGTGAAGCTGGGGCTCCTGATCGCGATCGCGGCGGCGATCCCGACGGCCGGGGTCTTCGTGTCGTGGGTCGCCGCGATCGCGGTGTCCGTGGTGCCGCTCGGCTGGCTGGTGTTCCGGCGTCTGGTGCCCCGGCACGTCCGGCTCACGGACGGCGGGGCACAGCCGCCCTCGCTGCGCGAGATGGGCCGCTTCCTCGCGGGCGACTACACCGGCTCGCTGTTCTCGCTGGCCGTCGTCTACCTCGTCCCGGTGATCATCGCCTCGCAGGTCAGCTCGCAGGACAACGCGTACTTCTACATCGCCACCACCATCGGCGGCACCGTCAACCTGCTCGCCATCAACATGGGCGCCTCGCTGACCGTCGAGGGCTCGCACGACCCGGCGACGCTCGCCGCCAACACCCGGGCGGCGCTCGGCCGGATGGCGCGGATCATGCTGCCGGTGTGCGGCCTGCTCTTCATCGGGGCGCCGTACATCCTGCGCGTCTTCGGGCAGGCGTACGCGGACGCGGCGACGCCGCTGCTGCGCTGGTTCGCGGTGGGAGCGCTCCTGAGAGTCGTCATGGAGACGTACTTCGCGGTCCTGCGCGCACAGAGCCGTACCTCCGGACTCGCCTGGCTGCAGGGCCTGTTGTGTGTCCTGGTCCTCTCGCTGACCCTGGCCCTGCTGCCCTCGATGGGGCTCACCGGCGCCGGGGTCGCGGAGATCTCCAGCCTCGCGGTGATCGTCGCCATCGCCGCCCCGAAACTGCTGCGCGTCCTGCGCACGGCCGCCCCCGCCAAGGCGGTGCCCGCGGGCGCGGCCCCGGACGGCGACCTCGCCGACCTGGGCACGCCGGACGTCCCGGCGCCGGAGGTACGGGCGAAGGCACCCGGGCAGGGCCCCGCACCGAGTACGGAAACGACGGCGAAGGGCGAGCGGCACGGCCCCGCGTGGGCGCTGCGCGAGACCCTGGACTCCGACACCCTGCACCTCGCCGTGCAGCTCGACGTCGACCACCAGGAGCGCCGCCCGGACGTACGCCCCTGGCCCGGGACACCGAGCGGCGGCACACGCGTCAGGCCCCTCGGGGAACAGGACCACAACCACGACCACGACCACCGGCCGACGTGGGCGCTGCGGACACCCTTCACACCGTCCAGGGGCACACCGACCGCGGAACCGCCACCGAGCCCTCGTACGCATACGAGCGCAAGCCCTCGCACGACGGCCAGCACGGCTTCGAGTCCCGCCTCGGGCACGGCATCCGTGGCCGTGCCACCACGGGCACCCGGGCGACCGGAGCGCACCGCCGGGGACTCCGGCCCCCTGGACCTCGGCCCCGAGGACACGGGGCGGCGCGCGCACCGCCGCCTCCTCGCCCTCGTCCTGCTTCTCGTCGCGGCACTGGCCCTCTACTGGCTGCCCGCGCTGAGCATCGGGGAGTCGGGGCTCGACGACATGGGCGGGCTCGGCCTGATCTCCGTGCTGCCGAAGGCGACGCTGCTCGGGGCCGCGCTGCTCGTCGTGGTGTTCGGGGCGCTGCTGTGGGCGGAGCAGCAGCACAAGAAGCTGCTCCTGGTGACGCTGCTGGCCACGGTGGTGTCGCTGCACGCGCTGCCCGCCGTCCTGGAGGCCGAGCCCCGGTTCGCGACGGCGTACCAGCACCTCGGCTTCCTGGAGTACATCGACAGGACCGGGTCCGCGGTGCCGGACCTGGACGCGCGCTGGAGCTGGCCCGGGTTCTTCGCGGCGGCCGCGTTCGTCGCGAAGGCATGCGGCGTCGGCGACTTGACGGAGGTCATCCGCTGGTGGCCCCTGACGATGCAACTCCTCTACCTGGCGCCGATGTTCCTGCTCCTGCGCTCACTGCGGGCGAGCTGGCGCGCCAAGTGGACCGGCCTGTGGATCTTCGTCCTGAGCGGCTGGGTGGGCCAGGACTACTTCTCGCCGCAGGGCTTCACCTACCTCCTCTACCTGAGCTTCGTGGCGGTGCTGCTCGTCTGGTTCCGGGCCCCGCGCATGCTCTGGGGCCGGCGCCGCCCCGGCGAGGCGGAGGTCGAGCCGACGGACCGCCGCCAGCGCGCGGTGCTGCTCCTCATCCTGGTCGCCGTGTTCGCGGCGACGGTCCCGGCCCACCAGCTCACCCCGTTCGTGATGCTGGGCGTCCTGGCCGCCCTCGTCATCGTGGGCCGCTGCGAACTGCGCGGCCTGCCCATGCTGTTCGCGGTCCTCGTCGCCGTCTGGGTGGGCTTCTTCGCGGAGCCGTACTGGTCCGGGCACTTCGACGAGCTGTTCGGCGGGGTGGGCGGCGTCGGCGGCAATGTCTCGTCCTCCGTCTCCGGCCGTATGGAGGACGGCAGTTCGAGCCACAAGCTGGTGCTGTACGTGCGTGTGCTGCTGGCGGGCGGGGTGCTGGCGCTGGCCTGCTGGGGCTGGTGGCGCAGGCGCGACCACAAGTACAGCGAACGCTCGCTGCTCGTCCTCGCGTTCATCCCGTTCCTGGGCTTCGGCATGCAGTCGTACGGCGGCGAAATGGCCCTGCGCGTCTTCATGTTCGCGGTCCCGGGCGCGGCGCTGCTCGCCGGTCTGGCCCTCTTCCCGCGCACGGGCATCACCCCCGAGGAGCGGGACAAGGACCGCGTGAGCCTCGCACCGCTGGCCGCGCTCATGGCGGGCCTGCTCCTGATGGGCGGCTTCCTGGTGGCGCGCTGGGGCAACGAGCCCTTCGAACGCATCAGACCGGGCGAAGTGGCGGCCATGAACTACATCTACGACCACGACTCCCCGACGGTACGGCTGCTCTGGATGAGCAACGACACGATCAACAACGTGACACCGGCGATGCCGTGGGGCACCCGCGACATGGAGAAGGTCCAGTACGTCCCGACGCTGGCCCCCGCCGACCCGGTCCTCGTCTCCAGCCTCGTCAAGGCCCTCAAGGACGCGGGCCCGCAGTCGTACCTCATGGTCAACCGCAGCCAGTCGGTCTATCTCCAACTGGACGTGGGCTATGCACGGTCGTGGGAGTCCCGGCTGCTGCGCAACCTCGACCACCGGGCGGAGCTGAAGAAGGTCTTCTCCAACAAGGACGCGAGCATCTACTCACTCCGGAACCAGCCGGACGGCAAGGCCGAGAAGGCGGACCCGGGCCCGATCGGCCCGCAGGTGACGTGGACGCCGTGGTCGGTGGTGGGGGCGCTGGCGGCGATCGCGCTGGTGCTGTTGCTGACGGCGCGGGAGGTGGTGCGGGTCGCGGCGGCGCCGAGCGTCCGCAAGGTCCGCTGGCTCCAGAGCAGCTTCTGGTTCTCGCTCCCACTGCTGTCGGTACTGTTCGCTTCGCTGATCCAACGGTTCCTGACGATGAAGTAGGTTCGGGCGGGCTTTCCTTCCCCCATCCCGCCCCTTCCCGAAACGGCGACTCCGTCGCCCCTGGGGCGCTCTTCCTGGGGCTGCGCCCCTGGACCCCGCTATCGGCGCTGAACGCGCCTCGTCCTCAAACGCCGGACGGGCTGGAACCACTCAGCCCGTCCGGCGTTTGAGGACGAGCCCTTAGGGCGATATCGGGT